>CAYZVM010000147.1:0-15084 GCA_964481485.1 uncultured Saprospiraceae bacterium
AATCGCCGATAAAGCACGATATTATATCCGTTTGTAATATGACAAAGTAGAACTACATATTTCGAATGGATATACACTTTTTTACCTTCTAAAAATCAGCCTACTAAAGCCAAGGGTATATTCGGTAACATCATGGATGTAAACCATAAGAAAAAAATGAAGATCTATGTGGAACTGCCCTCTCATATTTGCACAAATTATGCCGATGGCTTTGCCTTCATCGCTCCCGTTGGTTCGTTTTTTCCAAATGAGTGGGGTGTCCACGATCTATATGGAAATGTGAGTGAATGGTGTAGCGATGAATTCGGTTATGACAACGGAAAAGATGTACTACTACACCACTATCAGGGGCCTAACTGGCTGCTCTGGTATTTGGATGACAAGAAACAAATCGTAAATAACGGCTATTTCAAACTTTACAAAGCAGACGAACCTAATTGGGAAGGTAAGAAGTATGCCGACAATGATGATGTTTTCGATGCTGACGAATCTAACTGCTTTTTGGGCTTCCGCGTGGCCAGCGACTGACACACAAAATCTTAAACACATTAAACCTTTTAAAATGAAAGCCATTTTCTTGACTTTTTGCTTTGCATTATTTCTCACTGGACTGGCCGCTCAAGAACAGTACATGAAATCCGTTGTGCGCATTACCGCACAAATCGAAGGCATCGGCGAAGAAACTGGTGCAGGTATCATCGTCGGTAAAGACGGCGCGAAATACTACGTCGCCACCGCCCGGCACGTCGTGGACGGCTCTGCCGATATCGCGGTGCAAGTGCACGGAGACAAGGCGAAATACAAGGCTTCCGTGTTGCACCAAGACGAAGGGATGGACGCGGCGGTGCTGGTGTTCACACCAGGAAAGGCTTTGACCCTGCAAGAACTTTTCCCCGCCGAGCCGGGCATTATCACGCAAGGCCGCAAGGTGCAAAGCATCGGCCATCCGGGGGGCGGGTATTGGCTGGCCAATTTGCTGAACCTAGTGCAACAGTCCTCCTTGTACGAAGACGAGCGTTTTTTCAGCATCACGCCACAAGCCATTATCGGCGGTTGCTCCGGCGGGCCGGTCTTTGTGGAGACGGGCGCTTGGCTCGGCATGATAACCGAGACCAGCGCCGTGCAGGCCAAATGCCTGAAAGCGGAAGCCCTGACCAAGTGGCTTAAAGCGAAAAAAGTGCTCACGCGCCTCGTTGATTTTCCCGCGCCAGAAATGGTGCGCATGAAAGGCGGGGAAAGCCGTGTGGACACTTTTTTCTTTGACATTTTCAATACTTTCTATTATAAAGATGGATTTGCGAATGGCACTTATTGTAAGGAGTTGCGCAAGTACACCATAAAGCCGTTTTCCATCGGCAAATACGAAGTGACTGTCAGAGAATTCGAGGCATTCGTGACGGCCAGCGGATATGAAACATTCGCCGAGAAAGAAGGCGAAAGCATTGTGATGGCCAAAAAACGCAAGGACAAATTCCATTTGACGACTCAAAAAGGTGTCAATTGGCGGCACGACGAATTTGGCAATCTTCGCCCGCAAGACCAGTACAATTTCCCAGTGATTCACGTCACGGCAGATGACGCAGAGGCCTATTGCAAATGGTTGAGTAAAAAAACGGGCAGCAAATATCGTTTGCCGACTTGGAAAGAATGGGTGTACGCTTTTTTACCTCAAAATAATTCGTCCGTCAAGAAAGACGCTATTTTTGGCAACATCAGAGACGAAACTTGGAACAACATTGAAATTGGGAACGCGCATTGCCTCAGCGTGGGATACAAAGATGGGTTCAATCAAATAGCCCCCGCCGGTTCTTTCGCCCAAAATGTGTGGGGCGTTCACGACCTCTACGGCAATGTGAGCGAGTGGTGTCAAGATAAATCTAATGTTATATCTGAAGATGAAGATGGAGAGAAAGTCAAAATGCCTTGCGCAACTTATCTGGGGCCTAATTGGTTGACTTGGTACACAAAATACACGGGCGATTGCACATGGGGGCCGCTTGAAAACCCTCAAAAGCAAGATGATTATTTAAATGCCAAGGAGTATGAGGGTTTAAATATTCATTTCATGGGAGAAAGAGAAGAAGGAGAAGGCACTGGAGTCCCCCTCAGCATGGATGGATTGGTGGAGCCGTACATCCCCCACTCTTTCCCGATGATCCCCATTTGTTTTATCGGCTTCCGTGTCGCCAGCGACTAACTTGAAAAATCAACTAAAGCATTGTAAACCAAAGAAATGAAATTTCTTTTTTTAGCTTTCTGTTGCACATTGCCGCTCCTGCCGCTCTCCGCGCAAGAGCAATACATGAAATCCGTCGTGCGCATCACCGCCCAACTCGAAGGCATCGGCGAAGAAACTGGTGCAGGCATCCTCGTCGGAAAAGAAGGCACGAAATATTACATCGTCACTGCCCGCCACGTTGTACACGGCTCCGAGGATATTGCTGTGCAAGTGCATGGCGACAAGGCGAAATACAAGGCGACCGTCTTGCACCAGGACGAGGAAATGGATACGGCGGTGCTGGTGTTTACACCCGAAAAGACGCCGGTTTTACGAGAACTAATACCTGCCGATGCTGAAATCATCACACAAGGCCGAAAAGTGCAAAGCATCGGCCATCCCGGCGGAAGTTATTGGCTTCCCAATTTGCTGAACCTTGTACAGCAAACATCTTTGTATGAAGACGAGCGTTCTTTCAGCATCACACCACAGGCTGTGATAGGTGGATGTTCAGGTGGGCCAGTTTTTATCGAAACAGGTGGCTGGCTCGGCATGATTACTGAAACCAGTGCCGTGCAGGCCAAATGCCTAAAAGCCGACGCTATAAGGCATTGGCTGAAACAACTTAAAGTGCCTCTTGACTGCATTTACTTCCCTTTTCCTGAGATGGAGTTCATAAAAGGAGGGCAGGTAAGGGTGATTCCACCTCTTTTTGCCGATGTTTGTGATAGTATCCCTTCTAATGTTCCATCTTTTTCCATCGGAAAATACGAAGTGACTATCAAGGACTTTGCGGCGTTCGTTATGGCAACAGGGTATGTCACATCCGTCGAAAAAGAATATTATGTCAAATCTATGAGACTGTTCAAAGGAAGGGCTCATTCCGAAAGTTCTGATGGCCAATCTAAATATTTTGATACAGTTTCCTGGGGATTTGTGGAAAAGGGTGTCAATTGGCGGCATGATGAATTTGGCGAAATTCGACCATATGAACAATACAACTATCCAGTGACATATGTGACCGAAGGGGATGCATGGGAATATTGTAAATGGCTCAGCAAAAAAACGGGCGTCACTTACCGGCTTCCCAAACAAGAAGAGTGGGCATACGTTTTTCTTCCTTCGAGTGAAATGCCTTTACCTGATGAAGCCATTTTAGGCAATCTTTTAGATTCGAGTTGGAATGGCCCAAATCAAAATTCGTTTGAAACGGATTACAAAGATGGCTTCCAGTTTATAGCGCCGGTCGGTTCTTTTGTACCAAACGTTTGGAGGCTTCATGATATATACGGTAATGTATCAGAGCATTGTGAAGGTAAACGCCCACATTGTCAAAAGCCACGTTGGTCAGCTTATTACTACGTCAACAATTCACTTGAATGGACAATTAGACCTCCTATAGGCTTCATTGAAACAGGGGTTTGGGAGCACGATAAAGGTTGGGACTGGGTTACTTACGATGGTGGCTTCCGCGTCGCCAGCGACTGACTTGAAAACATTTTAAATCAACCAAAACCATGCGCAACACAATCCTGATTTTCATCGCGTTTGCCTTGCTGCCAGCCTTCCTCACGGCGCAACGCGACAGCACTTGGCTGAAAAAAAACGACAAAGGCAATCGCTTCGAGGGCAACTACTCCCGCCAAGTGGCCAACCCCTCCATCGAATTAGTGTCGCTCACCGGCAACTTCGAGACCTACCAGACCGGCTCCAAACAACAACTCAAAGTACAGTTTTGCCTCCCCGAAGGAGGCGAATATTTGATAAAAGCCGAAGAATTACGCCCCATTCAATACTACTGGATGCAAAGCAAAGAGACGAAAGGCGGCAAGGGTTGGAACAAATTTGACAACTGGCCGGTGGACGGCGCACTCCGCCAACTCAACGTGCCGGCCGAAAACCTCGGCGTGGTGGCCTTTGTCGGCGACCCCAAGCGCAAGCGCTTTGCCCCGGCGCTGGTTTTTCACAGCAAAGCTCCCGCAGAGGTCAAACGCTACATCGCCAAGTTGCGCCTCGGCCATTCCATCGCCAAAGGCACAGCCAAAGTGTATCGCGGCCAATATGAAAAAGCCATTCCGCCGAGCGACAAATTGGTCAGCACCGTTGCCATTCAAGGTTATTCTGAGGGCAGCAACTTTTCTTTATCCCTGAAAACTGAGCAGTTGGGCAAAGAAGCGGGCTGGTTCACCGTCGCATTGGAGTTGGAAAAAACCGGCGGCGGGCAGAAATTGTCATACACTTTTTGCCTGTATCACCAGCCAGCGCTCAATTGATTTGGTGATTGGTTGGATTGGCGACTGGTTATGTGGCAATGAAAATTTGGAAAAAATTTACCGGTCACCTAATCACCAAGTCAACCAATCATCAATAAACCAGTCAACTAATCACCAAGTCAACGCATGACCGACCAAGCGACAATCAACCGGCTCATCGGAGAGAATGAAGTCCAAAAAGTCTTCGACTTGTTGCTCCCCTACACAAAAGAACACGCCTCGGAGCAACATAAAACATTGTTGCTCCTCGCCGCCCGTTGGGAGAAAATGCAACAACAAGAGCGGGAAAACACGGAACATCCCGACGAATTGCGCCGTGAACACAGCCGGATTTTGAAAGCCTTGATTCAGGTAAGCAGCACCGTGTTTGGTAAGCCACGTTTTCTCGGCAGCCGGAAGAGCAAACGTTTGACGGCTGTCGCTACGGTAGCGTTGTTCGTCGCGTCCATTTTCTGGATGTTCCAACCCCGTCAAGGATTCGAAGCAGTAGTGGATATTTCCTGCCAACGCGCCGCGTTCACTTTTTTGAACGGCAGTAGCAGCGTATTCGACAACGCGCCTTTGAAACAGGCGCGGGTGCAAAATTTTTCCCAAATCGGCATCCAAACAACCGAAGTGCAATTGGACGTGGACGCAGACGGCAAAACCTACGAAACGTTGGCGCCCGTGCCGGAAGGTTTGCTCACTTTGAATCCGATACCCGATGTGGGCGGTGCGGAGTTCTCAGCCCATCCGCTCCAACTTTTTTCCCTCGATTACAAACCCGGAGCGCAGTTGAGCGTGGGCATTTCGCAGGACAATCCCCGCGAATTGCAATTGGACGTTTTGCACTCGGCACGCACGCACGCAGAGTTCGATTTTTCAGGAAATCTTTTCTTTTACGCCAACTTAACCGAAGCCTCCGGCCTCGAAGCCTTGGCTCTACCCGACCAATTGGCCGGCCTCGTCGTCAGGGAAGATGCGCGAAAGATTTTTGTGGAAAGCGAGCAAGCGCTCGTCACTTTTTTCTTCGAATTCGAAGATTCGTTGCGTTTCAAGGTACAAAAAATGACAGCCAAAGACTTTGAGTTTTCCGTGAAGGAAGGCCAAGACCGGCTGAGCAGTATTCTATCGGGCAGCATTCAACTGACCGACGCACAGGGCAAATCCTACCGAGAAATCACTGCTGGCAAAGATGGTGAAATCGAGTTGAAACCCATGGAGTCGCTGATGGTCAATGAATTGTCAGTAAATTCTTCAGGTATCCGACTTCAACTTTCCGGCGAAATGGAAGATGTCCTTACTGGCACCGATCTCGCTAGCCTCAAGTTGCAAAACCCACTGAACGGCGCTTGGCTTTGGCACAATCATACTTACACCGTGCTTGCCGTCTGCTTCGCCACGTTGGCCGCGCTGCTGGTCATGTGGTTTGGCTTCCCGACTGAGTGGAGGCGTTTACGGGGGTGAAACTGCATGTTTCACGACAAATACTTCCCGACTATCGGCATCCTTCGCCCCATACCAAAACCTTTGCTGCTGACGCGCAGCACCGGCGCGGCCTGCTCGCGTTTGAATTCGTTGATGTTCACCATGCGCAATACCCGCTTCACGAGTGCCTCCTCAAAACCCATCTCCACCAATTCGCGCGGCCCCTGCCGACATTCGATGTATTGATAAAGGAGCGGGTCGAGCACCTCATATGGTGGCAAACTATCAGAATCTTTTTGGCCGGGGCGAAGTTCGGCACTGGGCGGTTTGGAGATAGAGTTTTGCGGAATCACCCCGGCATCCTTGTTGATAAATTTGGCCAATTCGTACACTTCCGTTTTATAGACATCGCCGAGCACGGAAATACCGCCGCACATATCGCCGTAGAGTGTGCCGTAGCCGACTGCCATTTCACTTTTGTTGGTGGTATTCAATAAGATATGGCCGAATTTATTGCTCATCGCCATAAGTAGCGTGCCGCGCACCCGGGCCTGGATGTTTTCCTCGGTCACGTTGAAAGGCTGTCCGGCAAAGTGCGGCTGCAAGGCCGCCTCGAAAGATTCGTACATGGATTTTATGGCCACGATGTCGTGCTGAATCCCAAGATTTTCGGCCAATTGGCGGGCATCGTCCACCGAATGGTCGCTGCTGAACTGGCTGGGCATGAGCAGCACCCGCACATTTTCTGGCCCCAAGGCCCGGGCTGCCAGCACCGCCGTCACTGCCGAGTCAATGCCGCCGGAAAGGCCGAGTATGGCTTTTTTGAAATTCAATTTTTGAAAATAATCGCGGATGCCCACCACCAGCGCGTCGTGGATGAGCCGGATTTTGTCTTTGGGTTGCTCGCCTTTACCCGTTGAAGGCTTGCCGAAGTCGGGGCGCAATACTTCATCCAATTCATAAAAATTCAAACCTTCCTCGAAGTAGGGCATTTCATCAAAAACTTGACCATTGGGCGACATCACGATGCTGCCGCCGTCGAATATAATGTCGGTCTGTGCGCCGACATGGTTGACATAGAACATCGGGATTTTGTATCGCTCCACATTGGCGCGGACGACGCGGATGCGCTCGGCAGCGTGGGCATAGGAGAACGGCGAGGCAGATATGTTGATGATAAAATCCGGCTGTTCCGGCATCATTTCGTCCAATGGGCAAATGGTGTAGAGCGGGTTTTCGTTGCCCACGTTCCAGATGTCCTCGCAGACGGAAAGGGCGATTTTTTTCCCCATAAATTCTATGGTGTGAAATTCCGTAGCAGGCTCGAAGTAGCGGTATTCATCAAAAATATCGTAGGTCGGGAGCAATGCTTTGTGCTGAACACCAAGGACTTGGCCCTCATGCAAGAGGTAGGCGGAGTTGTACAGGTCTTTGCCTTCGAGGAAAGGATTGCGGGTGGGCGCACCCACCACGATACCGATGCCCCGGCTGGCGTGGCGCAGGGTTTTGATGGATTCGTAGCTTTGGCGGATGAAGTCGTCGAACTCCAAAAAGTCGCGGGGCGGGTAGCCGCACACGGCGAGTTCGCCAAAACAGATGAGGTCGGTTCCCTGACTTTTGGCGGATTCGACGGCAGTGAGCATTTTGGAGAGGTTGCCCTCGAAGTTGCCGATGTGGTAGTTGAGTTGGGCGAGCGCGATTTTCATTAAAAATGAGCGATTGAAGGGTAAATGTTACTTGTTGTACTTTTTTATTTCTTCTGCCACGGTAGTATCGTTGCATCGTGCCTCTATCCAGGCAAGGATAACAGCATAAGACGTTTCGAGGGTTTTGCTCCCGTCCATTTTTTCGCGCAATGCGGAAATGATGCCGTCGGTTTTTTTGTCCAATAGTTGCTCCTTCGGAACGAACAATGTCCGCAGCACCGAAAACAACTCGGCATGAAAATCTGCCATTTTCTTTCGTCGGCGCAGATCTTCGCTGTCTTTTGGCAGGGTTGACTCATCGTTTTTTTCGCTGCGCTCCAGTTTTTCCCGCAAATTTTTCATCGGGCGAAAAGGGTCTTTGGGGAATGAATTCAGTTCAAAATGGCAGATATGGTGCAGTATTTCACTGACTAATCTGGCTGTCGGGTTGGCTTTTGCGCGAGCGTTGTTGACGATTTGGAAAAACCAGTCGCTGGCTTGGTCATAGTTGCCGAGGATGAAGTGGGCTTGTCCGCAAGTGTAGCGAATTGCTTGCGAGCGGGATTCGCCGATGCGTTTTTCATATCGTCGAAGGCGTTTGTCCAATTTATCCTTTTCAATGTACTCTACGGCTTTTTTGAATTCATTGTCACTGAGGAAATGTGTCAGGCGATGGAAGGTGACGCTGCGCAAAAGTTGCACTTCATTGCGGGTCGAAGCAAGTATTTTTTCGATGTCATCCGCCCGTTTGTATTCTTTGAGTCGAAGGCAAAGATTTAGATAATTGTCGAGCAGTGCGTAGTAGAGCGCCCGTTCTTCTTCGGCCAACACCTTTGCTTCATTTTCAGAAATTGCGACAAGGGCTTCGAGTTGGAGAATCGCTTTTTTCAGGTTTTCCTCGCCAGCACCCTCGTTTTGCAATTTGTATTGTATTTCATAATAGTAGTACATACTGTTATGATACCAATATTTTGCCCGCAGCGACAGATTTTGAACGAATGCCTGTTCGTCGCGACTGAGAAAGTTGCGGATTTGCGCCGCCGCAAATTCCGACACTGGCAAGCCTTGCTTTTGGCTTAAAAACAGGTCGTTGGAAAGCGAGTTCAGGGAAAACATCGTCTGCACTCTTCTCACCAATATCTGCTCTTCCTGCACCATTTCTTTGATGCGGCGCGACATTTCGCCTACGTTTTTTACAATGGGCAGCACCCGTCTTTCCCAGATGGAGAGTTCGAGCAAATAAGTGGCCTTGTCCAATGTTTTTGCCAAGTCGGTGGCGCGCATGATGAGGTCATAACATTCTTGGTGCAAGCCTTTGAAAAAAAGGAAGTTAATATCCTGCAACATGCTATGCAGCCGGTTGGTAAGCGGGCTGACTTCTGGATTGGCGCGCGCACTTTCAAGGATTTTGGAAAAAAGGTAATCCGCCAGCGTGTTGACGCTGCCCCGGTTGCCGAATTCGTTGGAGTGCAGGATGTGTTGCATCAGCCCTTCTTCCTCTTTGTTGGCGAGGATGTAGGCGTTCACCACATCGAACAATTGGAGGTATTTGCGCTCGTCGTTCTGTCCGCCCAGAATTTTGCGTCCTTTTTAAAATCGCGCTTTTGTGAAGGAGTGAGAGAGCGCACAAGGTTGAAAAGGCTCGCAACCAAGGGCGTGTTGGGTTGCATGGATTGGTCGTCCATTTTTTTTGACTTTTACAAGAGTAATTTCCTAAGTTATTGATTTATAGTATCTTTTGGAAAAATACAGACTCATAAATGCTCTTTGAGTCGTAGAATCCGCAGTTGTTTCCCGCCCAAATTTCTTCAAAAAGCATTGTTGGGCAACGGCTGGGGACTGCAAATTTGCACCAAGTTGTCGTGAAATTTTAAACCCTTCCTCGTTATGTCAATCACAAAAAACAGTTATCAGACTTCGCACTCCATAAAGCCCTATTATGTGCGGGTGCAGGAAGATCTTTCCAGGTCGGATTTTATCATCATTGACGATGTCGAGTATAATGGCAACCAAGGAAGTTTGTATAAAGAAACGAATGGCGGCACCATCTGGATAAAAGTAGAAACCAACAGCCAAGTGACCGTGCTTTCGTCAGCACCCAGCGGCGTGACCCCATTCACCCCAAGTCATACTGGCTGGACAAGGTCGAGGATTTACATACAAGGAGAAACATTTGTCGTCCATTATTCCAGTATTCCAATGGACGACGCGACCAACCGCGATGAAGTGACCGGATATTCGATGGATTCTTTTGATGATGTGCTGTACATCAAAATTGACCATTCAGCCGATACTGTGACTATATACCACTGATAGGGAAACACCAATTGAAAACCTGCTCATCACCCTGTTATCCCATAAACGAACTATGAAAACTCGGTTCCGGCGTCTTACCTGTGACGCTCATTTTTACACAATACTACCGTCGCCCTGTTAGCGTCGAGACGTCGAATGAAACAATTTTAATCAATCCTCCAGTGCGTTCATGCTCAAAGGAGGGGATTGCCGGAACCACTTTTTTTCTCCAGACGCGCCAATTAGTAAGCCAAGTGCAATTCAAAATACATCATTGCCGAGCCGAGCCCCAGCGCTTGGCTTTTTTTATTGCTGGGCCCACCATATACAGAAAATGCGCTACTTTCACGGGGTCGAAACCGATTCTTTTTATGCGCTATTCGTTGATATTCTGTTTTTTATCTGCCCCTCTTTTCCTTTTTTCGCAAAAAATGCTGCGCACTGGCGAGTGGTGCGCCGAAGCGAAAAAATCGGTGGCTCCGCGCTGGACAGCCGCCCAAGATACCCGGAGCGATTCCATTGACATCTCGCACACTGCCATCACGATGGATGTGACAAGCCCGCCCCAAATAGCGGCGAGTTGCCGTATTTTTTTTGCGCCAAAAGTAGTGGGCGTGCCCGAAATCCGGCTTGACTTGCAAGGATTTACGGTGGATTCCGTCGTGCTGAACGGTGCACAAGTTCCATTTGCAAAAACAGGTTCTTCGCTAAATATCCCTTTCCCCAACCCACCAGCTCCGGGCGTGGCATCCGAATTAAAAATCAACTATCGCGGCACACCTGCCGCCGACGCCAGCGGTTGGGGCGGGGTGTACAATCAAAACAACTTCTTCTTCAACCTCGGCGTGGGCTTCGCCGCCGACCCACATTCTTTCGGTCGAGCGTGGTTTCCGTGTTTCGACAATTTCGTGGAACGCAGCTGTTTCAAGTTCATCATCACCTCGCCCAAGCTGCGCCCCGCGCACTGCAATGGATTGTTGCTCAGCGAAATAGAACCAACACCCGGCATCATCACCCGCCATTGGGAATTAGAGCAGCCGATTCCTTCTTACCTCGCCTGCTTCGCCTCAGGACCTTATGTTTCCTGGAAAAGAAATTACGACTCCATCCCCATTGAAATCGCCGCCGCCGCTGCCGACACCAACAAAGTGCGCAACACTTTTCAAAATCTGCCGCAAGCCATCGCGTGTTTCAAGCATTGGTACGGCGGCCATAAATGGCCGAAAATCGGCTATTCGCTCGTGCCATTCGGCTCCGGCGCGATGGAACACGCCACCAATATCGCCATCGGGCAGCCATTCGTGGACGGCTCTTTGACTTACGAAACGCTCTGGGCGCACGAACTCGCCCACCATTGGTGGGGCGACCTCGCCACCTGCTCCACCGCCGAGGATATGTGGCTCAACGAAGGTTGGGCTTCTTTTTCAGAGCATCTTTTTACCGAGTGGCTGTATGGGCAACAGGAATACCGCGATGCCGTGCGCAGCAATTTTCTCAATGTGCTCGAAAACGCGCACGTCAACGAAGGCGGCTACCGCGCCGTGTCGGGTTTGCCGCACGATTTGACTTATGGCGCGCACACCTACAACAAAGGTGCTGTAGTGGCGCACAACCTCCGCGGTTATTTGGGTGATTCGCTTTTCCGCGTTGGGATACAGTCGGCGCTCGATGCGACGAATTTTGACGACTGGAGCAGTGCCGAATTGCGCGACAAACTTTCGGCAGCCACCGGGCAAAATATGGCGGATTTTTTCAACGATTGGGTGTTTTCGCCCGGATTTCCGCATTTTTCGATTGATTCGGTGGAAGCATTGCCCAGTCCCGGCAACGTTTCTTTTTTCAAAATTTTTGTAAAACAAAAACTGCGCGGCGCACCGCATTTTCACCAAAACGTGCCGCTCGAGTTTACTTTTGTCAACGACAATTGGGAAAGAATCGAACGCTCGGCAGTGGTGTCCGGGGAAGTTTCGGAAATCACTTTGAATGTGCCATCCGATTTTGACCCCCAATTTATTTGGGTCAATACCAGCCAGAAACTGACCCTTGCGCGCGCTGAAAAAGAATTGGTGGTAAAAACTACGGGCAATAAAAGCTTCGCCCCAGCAAAAATGAACATTATCGTATCCGCATTGCCGGATTCGGCGCTCGTCCGGGTGGAACACCACTACGTCATGCCCGACATCACTGCCAGCGCCAATCCCAACGGGTATCTCCTCACCAACCGATATTGGAACATTGAGGCCGATTTGCCCGCCGGGTTTGAGTCCACGGCCAGCATTTTTTACGACGGGCGCGGCCAACTTGACCAATTGGACACCGAACTTTTTGCCCAAACCAGTCCGAGCGAAGACAGCATTTTGTTGCTCTATCGCCCCGCACCGGGCATCCCGTGGACAGAACACCCAAATTATGTGGTGAACAAACTAACCTCGGCTTCCGACCGATACGGCCAAATCCGCATCCTGACTGTGATGCTTGGGCAATATACCATCGCCAAAGGAGTGTCCACAGTTGCTGCCCATGAGGTCGCCAAAGAGCCGCTTTTCGTCACCGCGACACCCAACCCGGCAAGCAGCACGGTTCGTTTGAAGGCGGAGGAAATGTTTGACAAGGTTCTGATTTACAGTGACAAAGGGGCGACAGTGCGCGAATGGGCAATGGCACCGACTGACAATTTGGAAGTTTCGGTGGCCGGATTCCCGGCAGGTCGCTATTGGTTCGTGCTGTTTACAAAAAAGGGTGCTGCATCCTGTTCCGTCGTAGTGGCAAAATAATTGCACGAGAAACCAGTTCGAATTTTCTTCGTCTAATCCGCCGTTTTGCAACAATCAAACTTGCTCCAACTTATGATTCACCACACCCATTTCCGAATGGCGCTCACAGTAAGCGCACTGGCAGTTTTCAGTCTCCAATCTTTCGCCCAAAAACAGCTATCGCCCGACGATGTCTTTTATGAAAAAGGCCCATCCGGGCTTGATTCCGCTACCCTCCGTTCGATTGCCCAGATGATTTCCGACTCTTTTGGCGCCGAGGTGGCTTTGATTGAAGAATTTATCATCGAAGCCAAACAATTGGAACGCGACGAGCGCATCCCGGCCACGGCATTTATCGGCATCGCCATTCTGGAGTCAACAGGCTTCACGAGTTATTTGTACCAAAATGCCAAAAACCCGTTCGGGATGCGCGCCACCTCGATTTGGAAAGGCCCGACGTTTATTATGTTTCACGAAGGCGCAGACTCGCCGTTCCGCAAATACGACACACCCGGCGAGGCCGTCCGCGATTTTGCGGTGTTTCTCAACAGCCGAAAATGGTTCAGAGACGCCCTGAAATGCAAAGCCACCGATGTGGAATGTTTTATCAAAGGGCTGAGCGCCAACTGGAAAAAGAAAGAGCCGGGCTATGCCAGCGACCCGGAATGGCCCAACAAAGTGCGGCGGGTGATAAAGACTTATAAGCTGGAGTCATTGAAAGGTGGGTAAACTGGTTTCTGGCCGCCCTTGTCCATTATGAATAAAAAAGGGTTGCCCCAAGCTCAATCTGGGAGACTTACCCGTGGACATTTACATCGGCGCGATAACCGTAGATGGACAGCGGCAGGCAGTCTCCAAACTTACAGTTGTAAAATAAACGCACTTTTCATTCCCCGCCTGTGCCATGTACGGCACGGGCGGGGGCTTTTCATCTCAAACACTTCGGAATATATGAAATACTTGCTATTGCTTGCCATGATATCTCCCATGTGCGCATTTGCGCAGGCTCGTTTTAGTCGCTTATATGACTATAATGATAATGACAGCCAAACTGGATTCACAATTTTAGAGCAGTCTGCCCAAGGGTATTTAGTTGGAATGAAAAACACAGGTGCAGAATATTCCGACAACAAGATTTTATTGTTTCGGCTTGACGAGCTTGGAAATGAATTGTGGATAAAAGAGATTTATACCGAAGGTTTTATCTACTATTTAGATTATGGCTCCATGCTCCGGCTGCCCGATGGCAATTACCTGTTGGGCGGTCACATCAAAGAATTATCTACCGACTTACGCGATGCCTTTCTCATTAAAACAGACACTTTCGGCAATGTGCTGTGGGAAAAAAGATATGGTACCGGCGACAAAAACGACTTTTTCGGAAATTTTGCCCTCACGCCCGACAGTACCCACATCGTGTTCTGCGGCCAAACGCGCCGGACTGACGCTGCTGGGAATATCTGGTTAGTGAAAACTGATTTGGACGGCGAGGTGGTTTGGGACAAAGAAATCTCTCAAACGGGCTGGCAAAACAGCAACTACATGGCCATGTTGGCTGACGGCAGTTTTTTGCTTGCCTCCCACTATGACACGGCAGACAAAAATCAGTACAAGGTGTACAAATTCGATGCTTCCGGCTATGCGGTTTGGCAAAAAAAAGTGGGCACCAATCACGACGACTCCGGGTACCCCAAAGTAGTGGCCCTGCCCGACGGCTCAGGGCTTTTCTCCGGAAGCGTCGGCACTGCCGATTGGCGGGTCCACCTTGCGTATGCAGTCAAACTATCCCCTTCGGGCGCGATTGTCTGGGAAAAAACCTACCACACAGGGTTTTCTACTTCCGCTTTCGCAAAGCCTATGGTGCTGGAGGATGGCTCGGCGGTGTTGAGTGGCGGTATAGATTATGATACTTTTAGCTCGCCCCGCTATGTCCGTTTTTGGAAAATAAATCTACAAGGTGAAATGCTCTGGGAACAAGTACACTCTAACAACCCAAATGGTTCCAACTACATCTATCACCAAATCGGCACCTCTGACGGCGGTTTTGCAGGGGTGGGTTTTTCCCATGCGCCGGGGGCTACTTTTCAAGACGCATGGGTGCTAAAATTAGACAGCGAAGGCTGCCTTGTAGAGAACTGCACCGTGTCTGCGGGAGAGCCGGAAGGGGAAAAATCAGAAATCAATATTTATCCCAACCCCGCACAAGACATCATCCAAATTCAATCCCCCAACTCCCCCCTCGAATCCCATCCATGTTTTTGATGCCACGGGCCGCTGGGTGCAGGAAATCCCTGTGCAAAATGGAAGCACTAATGTCACGCTCGACGTATCGGGCTATGTACCCGGCCTCTACTTCCTGCGCATCCGCACCGCTACGGGCGAGGTGGTGACACGGGCACTGGCGGTGGTGCGGTGAAAAGTGGCAACTTTGCGGCAACTATTTTGTGCGAAAC
>CAYZVM010000148.1:0-15056 GCA_964481485.1 uncultured Saprospiraceae bacterium
ACACCCGCCGACCAAATTCGGAGAAAGTCGCCACCAGCACATCGTTCCATTTTCCGTTGGTTTTCATGTCTTTGGCAAAGGCCGCGAGCGCGTCGTTCATCTCCGTAAAAAGGCGTTTTTGCTGACCATCCTGATTGATGTGTGTGTCGAAGCTGCCGAGCGATACGTAGTACACCGCCGTGTCCGTGTCGGCCAAAATGAGCGAGGCTATAGTTTTCAGATTCTTCCCCAGTTCGTTGTTTGGGTAGAGCGTTCCCGAAGATTTTTTCCGACTCTGCTGAAAAAGGTAGTCGGCGCTCGAGAGCGTCTCGGCCATCGTTTTGTACAGATATTCCACCGGGGCATCGTCGTCGTGCGCCGTGCCGTGCGCGTTGGAATAAGCCGTAAAATAGGGGCCGCGCGCCGCATCGTGGAGTTTTTTGGCATCCTGCATGGCCAAACCTTTCACGGTGTCGCCTTTGAGCGCGAGGCTGAGCGTGTCGTCTATTTCTAGCCCGACCGAACTGCACGAGCCGTTAGCCGGGGCGTTGCCCGCGCATTGCGCGTCGAGGTAGCGACCGAGCCACCCCGTCTGCCAATACTCGTTTGCAGGGCTGGCGGAGTGCCAAATGTCCATGCTGCGGAAATGCGAGCGGTCGGGGTTGGGGTAGCCGACGCTGTTGAGGATGGCCATTTCGCCGTCGTCGTACATACTTTTGAGCCCGGTCAGGGCTGGGTGGAGGCCGGCTTCGGAGTTGAGGGACAGGGCGGTTTCCCGTTTGATGCCGAGGCGCGGGCGTTGTTTGTAATAAATATCGTTGCGCACGGGGATGACGGTGTTCAGGCCGTCGTTGCCGCCGCTGAGTTGGAACACCACGAGGGTTTTGCCTCTCTGCGGCAATGCGCCGGGCATTTCTATGGTTTTCATAAATTTGGGCAAAAACAGCGAGGCCGTTGCCAACGAGCCGGTTTTGAGAAAATTTCTGCGTCGGATGAGCATATTTGGTGTGGTTGGTAAATCTTGATAACGTTTTTCTGGAATTTCAATATTTAAACACCGTCCTTATTTCGTCCAATGGCTTGTGAATGAGGCAAATGACTTTTCGTGCGGGAAAATTAAAACCTTCTTGGTTTTTCGAGAGGCCCGAAGTACCTTTGCCCGCCTTTTCAAAGAAGGCGTTTCAATTTCACCAAATTTTTGATTTTCAATATGTTCGCAATCGTTTCCATCGCCGGTCAACAATTCAAAGTTGAGGAAGGTCAGCAGATCTTCGTCCACCGGCTGGCAGCCAATGAAGGGGACAAAGTCTCTTTCGACGCCGTGCATCTCATCGAGAACGACGGCAATATCACCCTCGGCACGCCCAATATCAAAGGTG
The DNA here is from genome assembly GCA_964481485.1 of uncultured Saprospiraceae bacterium. GTDB lineage: Bacteria > Bacteroidota > Bacteroidia > Chitinophagales > Saprospiraceae > M3007. The sequence goes on from CAYZVM010000148.1 coordinate 1,359, forward strand.
CCGGTGTCCGCGCCAGTGTGCTCGGCCACGTGAAAGGTGACAAGGTCATTGTTTTTCACAAAAAGCGCCGCAAGGGCTATCGCAAGAAAAACGGCCACCGCCAGTCGTTCACCAAAATCCAAATTGAGGCCATCGCCAGCTGATGCGGCCTTTGAAAACCATTTCTCATTCATAATTCATCATTCTCTTGAATCATGGCACATAAAAAAGGTGTAGGTAGTTCTGATAACGGCCGCGACAGTAAAAGCAAACGTCTCGGTGTAAAACTCTTTGGCGGCCAAGTAGCCACAGCAGGCAATATCATCGTTCGTCAGCGTGGCACACGGTTCCATCCCGGCGAAAACGTTTACATGGGGCGCGACCACACGTTGCATGCTCGTATTGACGGCAGGGTTTTGTTCACACGCGGCATGAAAGACCGCAATTTCGTCAGCATCGTTCCGATAGAAATCGTGCCGGAAACTCCGGCCAAGCCAAGTAAAGTTGACCCGACGAAAGTACCCGCCGCCGAAAAACCCACCGCAAAGAAAAAAGTGGCATCTCCGGTGGCTGAAGAAACTGCGGTGCTCGAGTCTGTCGAAGCAACAGCCGAGCCAGTAGTCGAAGTCGCTGCAGCTGAGCCTGTAGCCGAAAAAGCAGCAGAGAAAAAAGCAGCCGCACCGAAAAAAGATAAAGGCCCGAAACTCGACGACTTGAAAATCGTGGAAGGTGTCGGCCCCAAAATCGAGACCTTGCTGAAAGAAGGCGGCATCAATACTTGGGCTGAATTAGCCGCCGCTCCAGTGGAGCGCATCAAAGAAATCTTGGATGCCGCTGGTCCGCGCTACCAAATCCACGACCCCAGCAGCTGGCCCGCGCAAGCCAAATTCGCTGCCGAAGGCAAGTGGGACGAACTGAAAGAGTATCAGGATATGCTCATCGGTGGCCGCGATGTCACAGAATAAGTCATAAAAATTACAAAAAGAAAATGCCGTCTTGCACAGACGGCATTTTCTTTTTACACTTGCCCCGTCAACAGTTCAGACAAAAGAAGTTTTTGTTTTCATAGCTTAATTTTTTAGTTGTTGCCCCGGCTGTAATGAGTCGGGGTTTTTTTGTTTCAAAAACAGAAAGGCCGCCTCGCTCTTGTGCGGGCGGCCTTTCTACTGTTTTGTTTTGTCGGTATTTTAGGAGCAATGGATTACGGAAGAATCACTTTGTCAATCGCATGCACCACGCCATTGGAAGCTTGCACGTCCGTAATAATGATGTTGGCCACGCGGTCATTGGCATCCACGATTTTGGCTCCGCCAGTCAGGTCAATTCTGAATGAAGTACCCTCCAATGAGGTTACCACCTGTTCGTCCGTGAGTTGAGTCGAAAGTACGTTTGCGCCGTTCACGACGTGGTATTGCAACACAGCGTCCAATGTAGCAGCCGGAATGTCATTGAGGCCTGCGACACCCAATTCGGCGAGCAGTGCCGTGAAAGCAGCATTCGTGGGAGCAAACACCGTGAATGGGCCTGTGCCGGACAATACAGTCACATAATCCACACTGAGGTCGGAGCGCGTGAGCGCAGCCACCAAAGTGCTAAAGTTCGGATTGTTCAATGCCTGATTCACCACCGTGGGCGGTACAATCACTTTGTCAATAATGTGCACCACGCCGTTGGATGCGTCCACGTCGGCTGTGGTCACGGTGGCACCACCGATTTTGACGCCGCTCGTGAGGTCAACGTAATTGCTCAGGTAGCTGGTCGTAGTACCGAAGGGCAGCAATGTTTCCACATAGCCAGTAGCCAGAGCCGAAGAACGGACTTCACCGCTGACAACGTGGTTGAGGAGGATGTTTTTCAGTGCATCCACTGGCACATCTTCCAATGTGGCGTAGCCCAACGAAGTGAGCAATGCGCTGAACGCCGCGTTGGTCGGAGCGAACACAGTTAGTTGGTCGGTGCCGGAGAGGGCATCCACGAGGTCGGCACGTTGCACAGCAGCGACGAGGGTGCTGAGATTAGAATTCCCTTGTGCGACTTCCACGATATTTTTCAAATCATTATCGTCATCGTCGTCTTTGCAGGCGGTAAATGCGAGCATGGCACCAAGCGAGAGGAACAGGCCAAAAAGTAATTTCTTCATGCGTTTGAAAATTGTGTTTGTTAAAAGTTTTGATTCAAAAATGAGATGATAGAACGCCGGATCTTCAGTTATGTTTAATTATTTTGAAAATAAGTTTTGCAAAAATTAAACAAAACACGGTGTTCACGGCACAAACGGGGACAATGCTGAAGGAGCAGGAGGCTATCAAAAACGGCGTTGAAAAGTGGAGAAAATAGGGCAGGACAAAAAATTTAAAAAGCCAGACATGGAATTCCCCAAAAACGATTCGGGCTTTTCTACATTTGGCCGTTCTTCATTTTAAATCGAAAATCATCTATTTACACACATGAGCAACATCAACCCTTCGCGGCTTTTCAACGCATCTTGTACGGCGCTGACGGTCACTTCCATGACTTTTGCCATTCGCGCCGGTATGCTGACCCCATTAGGCCAAGAGTTCAATCTTTCCGACACGCAACTTGGCTGGATAGCGGGGATCGCTTTTTTCGGCTTCCCGGTGGCTACCACGCTCGGTGGCTTTTTTGTTGACCAGTTCGGCATGAAACGGCTGATGTGGGTCGCTTTTCTCTCTCATTTGCTGGGTCTGATACTCACCATTTTTGCGGGCGGTTTTTGGACCTTGCTGATTTCTACGTTTTTGGTCGGCTTTGCCAACGGCATGGTGGAGGCAGTGTGCAATCCGCTCGTAGCTTCCATGTATACAAAAAACAAAACGGCGATGCTCAACAAGTTCCACGTTTGGTTTCCCGGCGGGCTTGTTATCGGTGCTTTGCTGGCTGCTGGCATGAAAGCTATGGGATTGGGTTGGCAGTTGCAGGTGGCGCTGATTCTGATTCCGACCGTGATATACGGCTGGATGTTTTGGGGGCAAAATTTTCCGCGCACCGAGCGTGTGGAATCTGGTGTCTCTTACGCCGCCATGTTCAAAGCCGTACTATCTCCATTGTTCCTTTTTATGGCCGTCTGTATGTTTTTCACCGCCAATACCGAACTGAGCACGGGACAGTGGATTGACAAGCTGCTGGGCAATGCCGGGGCGAATGCGCTCCTGATCTTGGCGTTGGTCAATGGTATCATGGCCGTGGGGCGCTACTTTGGCGAGCCGCTTATCCACAAGCTCCACCCTTCTGGCGTGCTGCTGCTGTCGGCGATTTTGTCTGTCATCGGGGTGTACTTGTTGCGCACCACCGAAGGCCCTGCGTTGTATGCGGCGGCAGTTGTTTTTGCAATGGGGGTTTGCTATTTCTGGCCGACCATGTTGGGGTTTGTCAACGAATATATCCCAAAAAGCGGCGCATTGGGTCTTTCGCTGATGGGTGGTGCCGGTATGTTGGGCAACTGGTTTTTCCAATCGTTTTTCATCGGGCCAAGGTTAGATGGGGAAAAAGCGAGGCTGGCCACAGAAGGTGTTCCTGCCGAAAATATTGAGTTGTTGGCCGGGCAAAGCGTGTTGGGCACCATCAATTTGCTCCCGATTTTTTTGGTGGTGGCTTTTGGCGCATTGTGGTTTTATATGCGGGGGCGGAAGCACGAGGCATAGTGCTGGTATGCCACGCAAAGACGCAAAGCCCGCAAAGTGTAATCTACGCTTGGCGTTCTTTGCGCCTTTGCGTGACATCTTTGGGCGCACGGTCTCAAAATTTAATCGAAATTCAATCAGCGCATGAACACAAATATCCGCATCCAGCTCTCGCTGATGATGTTCCTCGAATTTTTCATCTGGGGGGCGTGGTTTGTCACGATGGGGACTTACCTCAGCAAAAACCTGAGCGCAACGGGCGTACAGACCGGATTGGCTTACCAGACGCAGAGCATCGGAGCCATCATAGCACCGTTTGTCATTGGCCTCATCGCCGACCGCTTTTTTTCGGCGCAACGGATTTTAGGCGTGTTGCATTTGCTGGGGGCGGCGGCACTTTGGTACGCGTCGAAGCAGCCTGATTTCGCTGGCTTTTACCCGATTGTCCTTATTTATATGGTGTTGTATATGCCCACACTGGCGCTCGTGAACGCGGTATCATTTCGCCAGATGGCCGACCCCGCGACCGAATTTCCGCGCGTCCGGGTGTTGGGCACGGTCGGGTGGATTGTAGCCGGGCTGTTGATTGGCTACATGGCCTGGGAGGCCTCCAATTCGTTGGGCAACACGTTTTTGATGGCGGCAGGGGCATCGGCGATACTGGGCGTTTTCAGTTTTTTTCTGCCCGATACGCCGCCCCCAAAAGGCAAAGATGTCAGCATAAAGATTTCTGACTTGCTGGGTCTGGATGCGCTGGGATTGCTGAAAAGCCGTTCGTTCCTCGTGTTTTTTCTTGGCTCGGTGCTGGTGTGTGTGCCGCTGGCTTTTTACTACAATTTCACCAATCAATTTCTGAACGAAGTCGGGGTGGTCGGCGCCGCCGGGAAAATGAGCATGGGGCAGATGAGCGAAGTGTTGTTCATGCTGGTGCTGCCCTGGGTGCTGGCACGGTGGGGCGTGAAAAAGATGCTGCTTATCGGCATGGCGGCTTGGGTGCTGCGGTATGTGCTGTTTGCGTATGGGGACACAGGCGCGAACTATTGGATGCTGATATTGGGGATTTTGCTGCACGGCATTTGTTACGATTTCTTCTTTGTCACAGGTCAAATTTACACCGACCAAAAAGCGGGCGAACGATTCAAAAGTGCCGCACAGGGTCTGATAACGCTGGCGACGTATGGTGTCGGGATGTTCATCGGCTCCTACATCAGCGGCCTTGTGGTGGATGCTTATGTGACCACGGAGGGCCACGATTGGCGGCAGGTTTGGCTGGTGCCGGCGGGGATTGCTTTTACGGTGCTGGCAGGTTTTGCGTTCTTTTTTAGGCAGGAAAAGTAGAGCGGACTTTCCAGTCCGCGCGTCATCGCTCTCGCAAGCGGACTGGAAAGTCCGCTCTACAAAAGGTCAGGTGCAGCATACGTTCAGTGCCAGTCTTGCCAATTTTTTGTCAACTTTGCTTTAACGGGGTTTTGCAAAATATACCAAGCAATGCGGTGGAATTCCGCCTCGTCGCGCACCACATGGTCGTAGGTTTCTTCTTTCCAAAAAGCCCCATGCCGTCCGAGGTGTTTATTGCAAATGTTTCCCGTATAGCCTTTGTGCCGTTGTAAAATATCGGCCAGCAACGGCGCATCTTCATGGTGCTTAATGAGCAAATGGACGTGATTGGGCATGATGCAATAAGCCCAGAGATGAAAATATCGTTCAGCACAATGTTTCAGAGAACCAACAACTTCGTTAGCTACTGCATCTTCCCGAAGCCAGTATGGCTCATTCGGGTTTTCATCCAAAGCCTTGTCGTATTTTCCGAAAAAACGTCGCTGAATGTCGTACAATTCCGTTTCGAGGGCTTGCCCAGAGAGGTGTTCCCGCGCCATTTGTTCCTCTTCTGAGTATTGTTGTTTCAAATATTGCAATTGCTCCATTGGGATAGAGCCTTCCAGCCGATAGGTGAGGAAAAAAGTCGCGCCTGGCGGTTGCCAGTGCGGAAGGCGGCGTTCGTAGTAGATTTTTTGCATAACGTAGCGCGGAGTTTCTACTCCGCTTTTTGTGAGCACACGATGCTAGCGGACTGGAAAGTCCGCCCTACTTCGTCCTTGCAAGCCGGAAACCGACAGTGTGGCTGAATTTGAAAGTGACGTCGCGCTCCAGCGGACGGACATCCCTTGCACCGCTGTCCCAAGAGCCGCCGCGAATAACTCGAGAATTACAAGTGCCATCTTTCCAGGCTGAGCCGTCGCGCGGGGCGCCGGCGTAGGTGTCGTGGTAGCAGTCTTCTACCCACTCCCAGAGGCTTCCGCTCATGTCGTGCAGGCCGAGTTCATTGGCCTTTTTCTGGCCCACGGCGAATTGTCGGTTCTTGCCGGCGGTGTCGTCGTACCAAGCGACTTCTTTTGGGTCGTTGCTGCCGCTGTATTTGAAGCCTTTGCTGAGCGAGCCGCCGCGGGCGGCGTACTCCCACTCGGATTCGAAAGGCAGGCGGAAGGGTTTACCGCCGATTTTTTTGCTGAGCCAAATAGCGTAGGCTTCTGCGCCATGCCAAGTGACGTTGCAGCAAGCGTAATTTTCATAACCTTTTACTACGGTAAACTCTCCACCTGATACTATGCCGTTGTCATAATTTATCATTTTAGTAAATCCCTTGCATTTGTTGGTAAAATATGAATAATGAATATAACAGTCCAAGAAGAAAATCACTTTGTCATCCAATTTGACCTCGGTGCCGCTCAAGGCGATTTTGGAGGATATTTCATTCAAAAAGTGGCAGAATTCGCGGTTGGTGACTTCATATTTTCCAATTTCAAAATCCGGCACAGTGACGGGATGGGCGGGTTGTTCGTCGACGTCGCCTTCGGTATTGTCGGTTTCGCGGCCCATGCGGAATTTACCGCCGGTCACAGGCACCATCTCGGGGCAGTAGGGGCAGCTGGACGGCTTTTCAGTTTGAAAGCTGGGGTTAACAAGGCTTGATTTTTCCTCGATTTTCACAGACGGTACTGGAGCAAGATTTTCCTCTTGCACGAGCGGGAAAAAGTAAAAATCAACGGTCACGTTGTTCATCACGCCGGGTACTTGTTTGCCGTCAGTGCGGCTTTTCACGTCTTTTCGGGTTTCCAAAAAAACTTTGTGGATATCATAGCCGGGGGTGCGCAGGTGGCGCAGGAGGGTGGCGGTGAAAAGCCCGTTCTGGCCTTCCGAGCGGTCTTCGGCCACTTTGCCGGGGGCGGTGGCGTAGGCAATAAGCAATTCAGGTATGGAGCCGCCGGTCTCGACGAGGCCGTTTTGGAGTTTGCGGGTGCCGCGGGCGACGGGGAAGGAACGGCAGGCATCGAGCACTATGATGTTGAGGCGGTTGCTCGCGTCCTGCATTTTGCTGGTGATACGGTCGAGCGGTACACAACGCCACTCGATTTCGTTTTCGTCGCCAAGGTTGTCAGCGCCGATGGGCACGAGGTAATTGGTGCCGCCATACTGCACCCCATGGCCAGCGTAGTAGAACAAGGCGACGGCATTAGGGTCTTTAATGCTGCGAGCAAAATCAGTGACGAGGTTGTTGAGCGCGTCGTAACTCTGGTCGTATTTTTCAGTGACTGTGAACCCTGCCAAGCGCAGGGCGGCGGCCATGTCGCGGGCGTCGTTGGCGGGGTTGGCGAGGGGGTTGTTGGCGTATTTGGCGTTGCCGACGACGAGGGCAAGGCGTTTTTCGGTCTGAGCCGCAAGGAGGGCAGCGGAGAAAAGGGCGAGAAAGAGGGAGAAGAGGCGCATAAGGCATTGGTTTGTAGCGCGGACTTTCCAGTCCGCTGTATAGTGCGCGGACTGGAAAGTCCGCGCTACTGGCAATTTTCGACACAACGGCCAGTTTTGTCAATCCAAAAATAGCGGTTGTTTTGTTTCACGTAAGCGCGTCCGTTGTTGAAATTTTCGGCATCGTCGTACCAGCCAATGACCTGGCCGGTGGCAGTATTCAGGAAACCTTGTTTGCGGTCTTTGATGACGCGAGCCATACCTTCCACGGCGGGCAGTTGGCGGTCAAACTTGGGTTTTTCTACCAGGTCGCTGACAGGTGTTTTTGGCTTTTCTTCTGGCTGGTTGTGCGAGTCTTTTTGTTGTGTAGCGATGGGGGAGGTTGTTTCTGTAGGCTTGTTTTGAGGCTTATATGTAGGTTCGGTTTCAGGCTTTTCTTTCGCAGTGATAGATATGGTAGTAGGCAAAGAATCAGCCTGCTTTGATGTTTCAGAAGGCGGCTTCGGCATATTTGAACTCATTTCATTTTGGGTTTGCGCAATCTCTGAGGATGTAGAGTGGGGTGTCCAAGTCCATACACCGACAACTGCTACTAATGCAAACACGGCAACGAACGTAAGTTGTCGCCAATTGGGAGCAGGTTTGGGGCGGGTTTCAGAGGTTTTTCCCAAAGACTCTTGCGAGGGTCGGCGCAGTTCGCGCACCACAGCTTTCACCCCTTCGTAAATCTTACGGTAAGGCTCATCAGGGCTATCCCATTCTTTGGAAACTACCGGGCGGCCGTCGGGCGGCAATACTTGCAAGCGGGCGAGCGCGGGCAAATCCTCCCAGCCGCAGTGCCGTGCGATGATGGGCAGCAGCCGCGTTTCGCCGCGTGCATGGCGGGCAAGGGCTTCGCGGAGTTCCACATTTCGGATATAGTTGGAAGCAAAAAAGTCGTCGCTGACAAGCAGCAGGACGAGGTCAGATTGTGCGAGCCGAGCGCGGATGGCTTCATCCCACACTTCGCCGGGTTTGATTTCGTGGTCGCTCCATAGGTCTATTTCGCCGTTGTCGGCCAATGGGCGGAGTTGGCGCAACAGTTTGTCGCGCACGGGTTTGTCTTCATGGGCATAGATGATGAAAACTTTGAGCGGGGTGCCTTGCATTTCGGTTTGAAGATTTCTGCAAATGTAAGCAGGTTCAATAAAACACGTTTTACCCGAATTGCCAGCCGGGTTTTGAAACCGTTAAAAAAGTCTTTCTGCATCCATAGCCCCGCTTCCTGTCGAAAAATTTTACCCCTCGCCAGCACTCGGCGCAACTTCGGCCACGTCCCGTTGTCTTTCGCGGCAGATGTTAAAACTTTGATAAAATACGGAGTCTGTTTTTTTGTACGAAACTTTTCGTAGTAACTTTCCCCTCTCAACTGCTTAAGCTTTGGCGGAAGCGGTACCAACCCCTTCTCCACCATCTTCAAGCCTCCCTCTTCACGACAAAAACAAAATCTTCCTAAGTTATGAAAACAGTTGGTCACATCCTCGCCGCCGCGTTCGTCCTGATGCCGTGGTGTCTCACGCCTGTTTTTTCCCAACAAAACACCGATTCAGGTGATAAAAAAATCACCATCACCAAACGCTCGGTAGATGCCGATGGCTCCGAAACCACCGAGACCATCGTCAAAAAAGGCAAAGCCGCCGAGAACTTCGACGTGGACAAATACATCCAAGAAAATAAGTCCGATAAAGTACAAGTAGAAGTGCGCGTGGAAGAGGGCGGCGATGATGATAAGACCGTCATCGTGAGGAAATCGCCCAGCGGCAAACACAACTACAATTATAATTACAACTACAATTACGACAACAACAAAAGCGCATTCCTCGGAGTGGAAGAAGATTCCGATGAAGATGCCGACGAACCGGGCTTAGTTGTGGAAGTCGTGCGCGGCGCGGCTGCAGACAAAGCCGGACTCCGCCACAACGACATGATAATGAAACTCAACGACCAAAAAACCGATAGTTGGAGCGACCTCACCAAGTTCATGAAAAATGCCAAACCGGGTGATAAGGTGAAAATCACCTACCGTCGCGACGGCAAGGAAGCGACCACTGAAGCCACGCTGATCACCCGCAAAGAGGTGGAGAAAAAAGATACAAAAGAGCCGCGCGGATTCCTCGGCGTATCCGATGAAGATGACGACGACGATGAGCCGGGCGTGGCCGTCAGCATCACCAAAAACTCCGGTGCCGCAAAAGCCGGCTTGCAGGATGGCGATGTGATTTTCCAACTCAACGACACAAAAATCGCCGATTTTGAAGATGTCAGCGATTTCATGGCATACGCCAAACCCGGCGAAAAAGTCCGCGTCACCTACGAGCGCGACGGCAAACGCAACACCGTGGAAGCCGAAATCGGTGAGCAAAAATCATGGGACTGGGACAACTGGGGCAGCGGCAGCCAAAACCTCGCCGATATGAAAATCAACATCCGCGAGAAAGAAGCTTGCCTCGGTGTTTATTCCGGTTCGTCTTCTGAGAACGACCAGCGCGGCTCTCGCATCTCCGGTTTTACGACCGAAAGTGCCGCCCGCGACGCCCAAATGAACGAAGGAGACCTCATCACCGCGCTCAACGGCCAACGGGTGCAGGGACACGACGAACTTTGGAGCGAAATCGCGAAGTACAAAGTCGGCGACAAGGTGAAGGTGGAATACCTGCGCGACGGTACTGTGCACACGGCGGAAGCCACGCTCAAGGCTTGCAGCGACCAAAGCCGCGTGGAGATATGGGATGCCGACGAAAATGGCGACGCACAGGGTCGCCGCTTTTTCACTTGGAAAATGGACAGAGAAGACCAGCAGCGCCTCCGCGAAAACCGCATCATCACCATCCGCAAAGCAGCCGAAGGTGATGGAGAAAAGGTAAACATTGCCCCCAGCGCCGACAACCAACCTGCCGCCCAAGACCGCAGTTTGCAACTCAAATCTTTCCGTACATTCCCCAACCCGACGCAGGGACAGGTGACGGTCGAGTTCAAAGCCGAACCAGTGGCCACCATCGTCACACTTTACGACATGAGCGGTCGCCAATTGTTTCGCGAAGAACTCAATGCTTTTAGTGGCGAATACAACCAGCAATTTGACCTGTCGGAATACGCCAAAGGCACCATCATTGTCCATGTGCAGCAAGCCGAAAAAGTGTATACCGACCAGATTGTGGTGAATTAATTGACCTTGGGTTGGATATCAGCGAATTTAGGAACGAACCGCGCGAGATAACGGCCTTTTCAGCACGCCTGAAAAGGCCGTTCATTTTTCGTTAAAAAATACTGGCACGAACTTTTCTCTCCAATTTTAACATTATTTCCCCAAATTACTTTAAATCTGCTACCTTTTCCCCATGAATTTGTATCGAATAATCCTTTATCAACTGCAAGAAAGCAGTTGGCACTACATCCGCCTAACTTCGGAATCGGAAAGCGAAATGCGCATCGAGACCGGTCGCTGCGGCCAATTGCCCGACCAGACCGACACCGCGCTCATCCCACCCGGAACGGATGTAACTACCGCCCTGCGCAAAGCTGGCGCACAGTGGCAAGCCAAAGGCTGGCACAAGCCCGGCCCCAACGAGGTGCTGGTGCTGACCCTTCATTTTCAAATGCGGCGCTGGCACGGCTACCCAGCCGGGGCACCGTGGTACGATGATCTCACAGGCGGTTATCTCGACCCGATTCGCACAGCTTTTGATACTGACTGCAACGGTGTTTTTCGAGGCCACGAGCGTTTTTCTGGCAATTACTTGTACCACTACACGATTTTCAACTCCGACCTCGCGCTCGAAACGGTGGAGCGTATCGCCGCCGCCGCGCCGGTCAAATTCTTGCTCGACATCCATATTGGCCACCGGGAAAAACAGGTGCATATCCCCATTGACCCCAACGTACCCGAGTACTTGCGGTCTTTGTTCCGGGTAGTGGAAAAATCGGCGCGCAGCATCGCCAACGAATTGCCCGTGCTATTTCCGGGCGACCCGTTGCTGCCGGAGCAGGTGCTGAACGGCTCCGCCCGGAAACGGGTACGCGGTGAAGAAGCCGCTCATTTGCGCCGGATGCTGAAAGAAAAATGGAATTTCGATTCCAACTTTTGGAATCCACTCACGGATGCTTCGCCTGCCCAGGTTGTCTTTCTGAATGGGATGTCGCAAGACAAGACATCCCAAATAACTGAGTTGATACGACAGCACCTGAACACGCCACTCTATCTGCTGGACTGCGAGGAAGGATTGTTCGAAATTTTGCCCGACGAGATTTTCAAAGGCAATTTTGAGGGCGTTGTGTTCGACCACAACTTGGATTGGGTCATCTATTTTTCCCACCACCACACCGTCACTTTTGGCGGAGACTGGCTCATGCCCGCGGTCAAGGATTTGTACAAAGAAGAACCAGAGGCGCTGAATGCTTGGTGATTTTGTGCATTTTTTGGCAACGCCAAATCCGACTATTTTTATTTTTTGAAAAACACGTGCTACTTGTGCAGTGCCGATTTGCGGAGGCGCTGGAGGAACGGCGACGCGAAAATGAATGATTGCAAATTCTCATTGTCGCTATCAAGCACTTGGTCTTTGTGGCCGCTCCATTCGAGCCGGCCTTCGTGCAGAAAGCAGATGTTGTCGCCGATTTCCATCACCGAGTTCATGTCGTGGGTGTTGATGACGGTAGTGATATTCTGCTCTGTGGTGATACTGCTGATGAGTTCGTCAATGAGGATGGCGGTTTTAGGGTCGAGGCCAGAGTTGGGTTCGTCGCAAAAAAGGTATTGTGGTTGGAGCACAATGGCACGGGCGATGCCCACCCGTTTTTGCATGCCACCAGAAAGTTCGGAAGGATATTTTTTGTTGTTGCCCGCGAGATTCACTCGTTCGAGGCAGTAGTTGACACGCTCCAGTTTTTGCTGAGGCGTTTTGTCGGTGAACATATCGAGGGGGAAGCGGATGTTTTGCTCCACCGTCAAAGAATCGAACAGTGCCGACCCCTGAAAAAGCATCCCAATTTTCATACGAATGGCACGCATCCCCTCTTTGTCCAACGCGGTGAAGTTCACGTCGTCGTACCAAACGATGCCGCTGCTGGGCGTTTGCAGACCTACCAATATTTTGAGCAAAACGGTTTTGCCCGCCCCGGAACGCCCGATGATGAGGTTGTTTTTGCCAGCTTCAAATGTAAAGTTGATGCCTTTCAGCACCTGCTGCTCGCCAAATGTTTTGATAATGTTCTCTGCGCAGATCATAGATGGGTTTGTTCGTCGTGTGCATTTGGTTGGGTTTCTACTTAGCAGCAAATGTAAACAGGGTTGGCAAAACGGGGCGGCTTTTTAGTCGTGTTGAGACAAGAAAAGCCCAACTTCGCCCAGCAAGCGAAATTTTTTGCTGTTATCATTGCGGACATTTTGACCTAAAATTTCGAGTATGGTTTCCGACTGGCTGCTTCCCTTTTTTTTCATGGGCATTGCTTTTTTCTATGCCTCTGTTGGATTCGGGGGTGGGTCAAGTTACCTTGCGATATTGGCTCTGGCGGGCTTGCCTTTTCAAGAAATCCGGTTGACCGCGCTAGTTTGCAACATCATCGTCGTGACAGGCGGCACTTTAATTTTTTTGCAAAGCAAACAACTCGACGGGCGAAAAGTCCTGCCCTTGGTTGCCGTGAGTGTCCCAATGGCGTTTTTGGGTGCAAAAATGCGCATCAGCGAAGAGACTTTTTTTTCGCTGTTGGGCGTGAGCCTTTTGGTCGCCGCCGCGCTGTTGTGGTTTCAGCCTCAACGGCCAACAGAAGACGCAGCGTCATCTCCACGACCTGCCTGCGATGGTTTATTGGGTGGCGGCATCGGGCTATTGTCGGGGATGGTCGGCATTGGCGGCGGCATTTTTTTGTCGCCGTTGTTGCATTTTTTTCGCTGGGACACAGCACGCAGAATCGCCGCCACCGCCAGCGTATTTATTTTGGTCAATTCGCTGTCGGGCATCGCGGGCCAACTTTCTCGCTTCCCTGCCGACCTGAACTGGAGTCGTATCGCGCTTCTTTGCGCTGCTGTTTTTATCGGCGGGCAAGCAGGGTCGCGCATCAGCTTGGCGCGGTTCAATCACCTGCTCATTCGCCGCCTGACGGCCGTTTTGGTGTTTGCGGCGGGGATGGAGGTTTTGAGTCGTCATTGAAGTCATTAAAATCGTCATCGCGTCATTTTAAAAATTGCCCTAATTACCTTAATGACGATTTCAATGGCGAATTACGGATGTGCCGCCACCCACACTTCTCCATCCTCGAATACTTCTTTTTTCCAAATCGGCACCGTTTGTTTCAAAGT
>CAYZVM010000149.1:0-14991 GCA_964481485.1 uncultured Saprospiraceae bacterium
CCACTTCGAGAAAATATTGTTGCGCGTTGCGGCCCGCCCCCCCGGCTCTCCCAACTTTCTTCGTGCATCCGCATTTTTTTTGTGGATTTGAGCGCATCTTCATAGCGGCCTTCGGCCTCCGCAAACCTGGCTTTGATACCGAAACTGTAAATCAGCAGGTCGTCCAATTGCCCTTTCATAGCAAGGCTATGCGCCCGTTCGATGTAAGACTTTGCCGGGGCGCGGTTGCCAAGTTCCCAATCCATTTCTGCCAAAAATTGAAGGCATCTTATTTCAATCCAGCGGTCAGAAATATCCACGCTATAAAGCAGGGCGTTGTGGTAAAATCTCCTGGCGCTTTCAAAATCATTGGTTTTCTGAGATAAATCTCCGCGGCCCATCCAAATCAGAATCCAACTACGTTTTTCTTCCAACGTCACGGGGTTGGATTTCACGATGGCCTCTAAGGCATCTATATGTTCAGCCATTTTCCCGTATTGACCGACTGGATACGTTAGGTTTACCAATTCTTGGTGTACCCTGAAGAGAATCCCCGTATCCTTTCGTGTTTTGGCATCTTCCAGCAGCATCTCCAATTCGGGTATTACGTCCTCAATTTTACGGTATTTGAGGCTGATTTTCAACTTCCAGTATTTACAAAGCGCGACCTTGCCCCGGTTGCCCGCTTGCTCAAAAAGGCGCTGTGCTTCCTCAATGTTGATGGCGGCCAAACGGGCATTGCCAAGCGCATCTTGGTAGCGGCAAAGATCCAACCGTGTCTGAGCTTCCACTTCCAGTGCCTTGTGTTTTCGCCCAACTTTTGCCAATTCTTCACCCACGAAAATGGCTCCCGGGAGATTAAACCGGCGCTCCAGCCGAGTCATAATGTGCTGATAATTCTGGTGAAGGCACTCGAAATCCCGGCCGCAATGGTCGCGCACCAATGGCAGTATGAATTGGAAAGAGGAGTCTGGTCGCCTGTCCAATTGTGCCTCCACGCTCGCCCAAAGCGTGTCGGAGGCACCCGGAGGCAACACGTTTTGGGCATTCAGAGTCTCTGGCGCTGCTGCCGACACTAGGAACAAGAGCAAAATATGGAAAACGAAGGGCTTCCGGTTAAGCCAAAAAAGTATTCCGTGCATGATTCTTATTAAAGCAATGACACGGTATTTGGACGTAACAAACGAGTAAAATCTAAATGGCTTGATGCGGCAAATGTAAGGTAGGCCAGACTATCGTTCGGCTGAAGCACGCATCAAACCTGTTTTTGGAGCAGAAAAACCAAAATCCTCGAATCACATATATGGCGGCTGGCGAATGAAGTGGCGAGGTTGGTGCAGGAGGTTCGGTTTATCGGGCAATGATGGGTTTCGGTTTGGCGGTTTGGGCGGGGGGCGTTTTATTTGCAGGGTGATTTTTGTCACCTGCTTTCGATTGGCAGAGATTGGCAAAATGCTTTTATGTAATTCATTTTTCAAAACTTGACTGCCACCAACGTTGCATTAACGACTATAATTTCTTAGACAGAAACTACAGCGTCAATGCTGAATTTCGCAATCAAGCCAAAACACGACACCAACGACAAATATGATTTCAAAAATAACAGTTTCCACTATCTATGAATGCTCACTTGAAAGAGCATTCAAAACTCCCATACTTTGTGATGTGTCTAAAGTTCATACAGGTTTTGGTATTATGCCAAAAGTAACACATTGTACAGATGATGAGAATTGGGGAAAGCCCGGATTCGGCAAGAAGGTTTATGCAGCAAAATCATTGACACAAAAAGGAGGCTTTGTTTCTGTGGACAAAGTGATTGAAAGAATAGAAAATCAATATTGGAAATTTCAGGTTGACGAATTCCAATCTTGGATGTTAGGATTTTACAAGTTTGTCGGCGAATGGAAAACTACCCAACTTGAACCCAATAAAGTATTGATAGAATATACCTATTCCCTGCATTCAAATATCCCATTATTGTATCCGATAAATTGGCTGTTCTCAAATACTTTTTGGAAAACATACATGAAAAGAGTGTTGGAAAATGTCAGAACAATGGCATACAACAATGAACCTTATTTGTATGAATAAAAAAACTGAGGTTCATGTTCCCAATTGGCTGACAAGATGATGTTTTGACAAAAATGTGTTTCGACAGGATTGACAAGATTTACAGGATTCGATTGGCTGTTTTCAAAAAAAACCTGTAAATCTTGTCAATCCTGTCGAAAGCAAAAAACTGTGTCAACGTGAAAGGAACATGAGCCAAAACCCGAACCGTCGTGTCCATACCGCCGAGTAGCCAGCCCGCAAACCTAGCCGTTATCACCAAATACGCACATGGGTGAAATCGCCGAACCCCAGATGTATTTTCGTCTTGAGCGATTGGAATATGCCTTCGACATGAGTGAAATACAATTGCAAATGGGCGACATCCGAGAACAAATCCGGGTGCGCCATTTCATGTTGAATCACATTTTTCAGATTTCCCAGCCCTTCCACCAACGCGGAAAAACCACCACTGCGCAAGCCCGCTACCTCGTCCCGCAACGTTTTGACGGCGTGGCGTTTTGACTCGTCGCAACTAAAAAGCAACCACGACAGCAACTGATGGTAAAAATCCAACTCTACTCCCGTCGCGGCGATTTTTGCTTCCAACGTGGCGACGATTGGCAATGGGCGGGGCAGGGGTTTTGCCGAAGGCAAAATGGCTGCTGTCTGGATTGTCCCCATGGCGAGTACTTTTAAAATGGTGAAACCGGTTTGGCGGCATAAATTTGCGGCCATCTCGATCGCGATTCCAATGACTTCACGCGGGAGGAGACGATGATTGTTGTCAATCTCAGGAACGGTGCTGGAATAAAGTGCCAAAAACTATTTTTACTATCCAGACAAAGATGCCCTACGTCACAGCCGAAGAAGCCCTGCAAACCATACAGTCCGGTCAGCGCGTGTTCATTCACGGCAGCGCCTGCACGCCCCTTTTTATGTTGAAAAAATTGGCCGAACAAGCACCGCGCCTCCGCGATGTGGAGTTGGTCTCCATCAGCCTCTACGGTGATGTCGAGCTGGACAAACCGCAATACCATTCGCATTTTCACTTCAATTCCCTGTTCGTTTCCGGCAGCATCCGGCAGGCGGTGCGGGAAGGCCGCGCCGATTATGTGCCGGTTTTTTTGAGCGAAATACCCGAGTTGTTCAAGCGCAACATTTTGCCGCTCGACGTGGCTATCGTGCAGGTGTCCGAACCCGACAGGCATGGCTATTGCTCGCTCGGTACTTCGGTGGACATCGGGCGCTCGGCAGTGAACACGGCCCGGCACGTCATCGCGCAGGTGAACCCGCAGGTGCCGCGCACCCATGGCGACGGCCTGATGCACGTGAGCAGTTTTCAGGCGATGGTTTTCAAAGACGAGCCGCTGCAGGAAGTAAATTTTGGGGGCGAAATCGGCGATGCCGAGATGAAAATCGGCCATCTTATCGCCGAATTGATTGATGACCGCAGCACCCTGCAATTGGGCATCGGCACCATCCCCGACGCGGTACTGAAATGTTTGCACACCCACAAAGACCTCGGCGTACACACCGAAATGTTTTCCGATGGCATCATCGAGTTGATGGAAAAAGGCGTGGTCAACAATCGTTTCAAGGCCATTCACCCCAACAAAACGGTGACGGCGTTTGCACTCGGCTCTCGGCGACTTTACGATTTTGTGGACGACAACCCGGCGGTGGTTTTTCTCGATATTGATTATGTGAACGAGCCTACCACCATCCGCCGCAACGCCAAAGTCATCGCCATCAACAGCGCCATTGAGGTGGATTTGACCGGGCAGGTGTGCGCCGATTCTATCGGGACGTACCAATACTCGGGCGTGGGCGGCCAGATGGATTTTATGCGCGGCGCTGCACTTTCTGAGGGCGGAAAACCCATCATCGCCCTCACCGCGCGTACGGCCAAAGGCATTCCGCGCATCGTGCCTATGCTCAAGCCCGGCGCGGGCGTGGTGACCACGCGGGCGCACGTGCATTATGTCGTCACGGAATTTGGAGTAGCGTATTTGTTTGGAAAAAACCTGCGCCAACGCGCCAAAGCGCTCATCGAAATCGCGCATCCCGACGATCGGGAAATGTTGGAAAAAGCGTGCGAGGAACGTTTCAAAGAATTTTTATAGTGCTGTCTTGCCCAATGCGGGGCGATTTCGCTACAATCTTCATTGCAACGGCGTAAAAGCAATATTCTGCGGTTGGCACATCGTTTTTAGCCGACAATATTTCTTTCATTAGACAGCATACCGAAGAAAACGAACTTCAGTACCCAAACATGAACTGGCACACCCTCCCACTCAAAAAAATCTACGAACTGCTTGGCTCTTCGGCGCTGGGCCTCACTTCTGTCCACGCCAAAGAACACCTCGCCCAATACGGCCCGAACGAGTTGGAGAAAGGGAAGAAAAAACCGTGGTGGAAATTGCTGCTGCGCCAATTCGCCGATTTTATGATCCTGGTGCTGATGGCCGCTGCCCTCATCGCCGGGCTCGTCGGCGACTTGACGGATTCTATCGTCATCCTCGTCATTATTTTTGTCAACGCCATCATCGGTTTCGTGCAGGAATACCGCGCCGAAAAAGCGATGGAGGCGCTGCGCCATATAGCCGCCCAAACCGCCACCGTCGTCCGCGACGGCCAACCCTCGCACATTCCTGCCTCCAAATTAGTCCCCGGCGATGTGGTCGTGCTCGAAGCGGGCAACGTCGTTCCCGCCGATTTGCGCCTGTTTGAAGTCCACAACCTGCGCGTGGAAGAAGCCTCGCTCACCGGCGAATCGGAGGCGGTGGAAAAACACCGCGACACACTTCCCGGCGACGACATCCCGCTCGGCGACCGCAAAAACATGGGCTACAAAGGCACTTTCGTCACTTACGGACGCGCCAAAGGCATCACAGTGGCAACGGGCATGAACACCGAACTCGGCAACATCGCGCGGATGTTGCAGGAAGACGACACCGAAACACCGCTGCAAAAACGCCTCAACATTTTTGGGAAGAAACTCTCCTACATCATCCTGCTGATTTGTATCGGCTATTTTGCCCTCGGTTACTTGCGCGGCGAAGAACCTGTGCTGATGTTGCTCACGGCCATTTCGCTGGCGGTGGCAGCCATTCCCGAGGCATTGCCCGCCGTCATCACCATCGCGCTGGCGCTGGGCGCGCGGCGTATGGTGCGCCAAAACGCGCTCGTGCGGAAATTGCCCGCCGTCGAGACGCTCGGCTCCGTCACCTACATATGTTCCGACAAAACCGGCACGCTTACCCTCAATAAAATGACGGTGCAGGAAATTTTTTCCGGCGAAAACGTCATCCCGCTCGCAGAACTCAATGGTCACAAAGACGGCGAACATATACAATGGCTCCTGAAAGCCATGGCGTTGTGCAACGATGTGGCCGAATCCGACGACGGAAAAACTATCGGCGACCCGACCGAAATCGCGTTCACCGTAGCGGCGAAGGATTACCAGTTTTTGAAAAAAGAATTGGAAAAAACATACCCGCGTGTCGCCGAGATCCCTTTTGACTCCGAACGCAAGTGCATGACGACGATTCACCGCAACGGCTCGGAATTTGTCATTTTCACCAAAGGCGCACTCGATGTTTTGCTCGACAAAACGACGGGCATTTCGCCCTCTGAAAAAGAAAACTGGTCGGAACAAGGCGACGGAATGGCCGACAAAGGTTTGCGTGTGCTCGGCTTCGCAATGCGGCGTGTGGACGATTTGCCCGACGAAATAACGCCGGAAACGATAGAGCGCGATTTGCAAATCATCGGCGCCGCCGGGCTGATTGACCCGCCGCGAGAGGAGGTGAAACAAGCCGTGCTCGAATGTAAAACGGCGGGCATTCGGCCTGTGATGATAACGGGCGATTATCTGCTCACGGCAAAAAACATCGCGCAACGACTCGGCATCATCGAATCGGAAGATGATTTGGTGCTCACCGGAAGCCAACTCGCTGCCATGTCAGAGCAGGAATTTGAGCAAAAAGTGG
This sequence comes from uncultured Saprospiraceae bacterium, assembly GCA_964481485.1. Lineage (GTDB taxonomy): Bacteria > Bacteroidota > Bacteroidia > Chitinophagales > Saprospiraceae > M3007. The sequence goes on from CAYZVM010000149.1 coordinate 6,024, forward strand.
AGCGTGTCCGCGTCTATGCCCGCGTGTCGCCCGAACAAAAATTAAACATCGTCAAAGCCTTACAGGCAAAAGGGCATTATGTGGCGATGACAGGCGATGGCGTGAACGACGCGCCCTCTCTGAAAAGGGCGGACATCGGCGTGGCGATGGGCATCACCGGTACAGATGTATCGAAAGAAGCATCCGACATGATTTTGCTCGACGACAACTTCGCTACCATCGTGAAGGCCGTCAAACAAGGCAGGCGCATTTTCGACAACATCCGCAAGTTCATCAAATACATCATGACTGGCAATTCGGGCGAAATCTGGACGCTCGTGTTGGCGCCCTTATTCGGGTTGCCGATTCCACTGCTGCCCATTCATATTCTGTGGGTCAATCTGGTTTCCGACGGTCTGCCGAGCATCGCGCTCGCCGCCGAGCCTGCCGAAAAAGATATTATGAAACGACCGCCGCGACCCGCCAACGAAAGCGTTTTTGCCGGAGGTTTGGGTCGGCACATCATCTGGGTGGGGCTACTCATCGGCATCGTGTGTATCTCTACACAGGCGGTGGCGATTAGACTGGGCGACGACCATTGGCAGACGATGGTGTTCACCGTGTTGAGTTTCAGCCAAATGGCGCACGTGCTGGCCATTCGCTCCGAGACGCGCTCTTTGTTCCGACTGGGTTTGTTGTCAAATATCCCCCTGCTCGGCGCCGTCGCGCTCACCTTTGTGCTGCAATTAGCGACTATCTATGTCCCGTTTCTAAACCTGATTTTCAAAACCGCGCCTTTGACCTTGAATGAACTGTTGGCTGTGTTGGGCGCGTCGTCCATCGTATTTGTGGCGGTGGAGGTAGAGAAGGTGTTTTTGAGAAAAAAATAGGGCGAAAATGAGGCGGAAGCGGGCAATGCCGCAAACAACAAATTTCTACAACTTAACCACTGAAAGATAATGCCGATCTCCATTTCTTTCGAGCACAAGGAAATAAGTGTCCGCCGCCACGAAATTGCCTACTGCCAAAGGTTCGGCATAAGTGCCCGCAGCGCGAGTTTCCGGTGCCAGAGGTTTTGAACCAAACGCCCTTGCACGTCGTACAAATCCAGCGCTACGGTCGTCTCTTTGCCCAGCCAAAATTCTAGCGTGGCATCGCCCTCCGTTGGGTGCGCACCAAACCGCCGTCACCAAAAGTAGGGTCTAATGTGCCATATTGGGCATTGAGAAAATGAACACCAAGGCAAAGCAGTAAAATGAAGGTTGTTTTGTGCATTGGAGGAGGGTTTGTTTTCCAGCAAGACTACCGAAACTTCTTGATGATTTTGCTGTGAGGTTTGGAAATCAGACAAAGTAGTTCTGGAAGACCTGTTGGGATGCGGGCATAGCCCGAAGGATATTTTGTCACGATGTTGGAGCATCGCGCCAGCGAGGTATTCATCAGGTGCAGTAGTTGTAGACAATTTGACACCAATCTTTCACTTAAAATTGATGATAAGTTTACAGAAAATTTAAGTTTAAGCACTTGCTTTGCTTTTTTTAAACGATTAACTAACCGTGGCAAATCTCAAGTTATGCTTAAACAAACAAACCCAATAATTTACCTCTTGGTATGCTTTTTAATTTTAGCGCATGATGCATCTGCCGAAACGAACCCTTGGAAGTTGATAGATGAGCATGAAATAGATTTACCTGAACTGAGACGGCAAATCATCCCGGAGAAATACCTGACCTATTCGTTGGACATGGGTGATTTACAAAATATTTTATCACAGGCTCCTTTGCGTTTTTCTCCCGAGTCTTTTAGTAAGCCAGTGGTATTGCAAATTCCTATGCCAAATGGTGAAATGGAAAGGTTCCAAATTTTTGATGCGCCGATAATGCACCCTCAGTTAGCGGCAAAATATCCCATGATACATTCTTTTGCCGGAGTGGGTTTAGATGATAAAACGGCGAGCTTGCGCTTTGATGTGACGCAGTTTGGTTTTCACGCCATGATATTATCTGGAAAACATAAAGGGGTATTTATCGACCCGTATGCTAAAAGTAATACCCAGTATTATATTTCGTATTTCATAAAAGATTTTCACAAAGAAGACTTGTCAAAATGCTTTTTCAATGACGATGGTCTCTCCGAATTTAGCGTGCCTTCCCAAAAAATGACGCAAGGCGATTGTATGCTGCGGACTTATCGGCTGGCAATGGCCTGCACGGGAGAATATGCCGCATTTCACGGAGGGAATTTACCCGATGTGATGGCCGCAATCAATACTACCATGACGAGGGTCAATGGAATTTTTGAAAGGGATGTTGCTGTGAGTATGGAGTTGATAGCCAATAATGATGCATTGATATTTTTGAATGCATCCACTGACCCCTTCAATTTTTTCACAAGTTATGAAAGCCAATTAGCTTGTGACGATGTAATCGGTACGGCTAATTATGACATTGGCCACCTTCTTGGCATAGGCCCTGGCGGCGAGGCCGAAAGGAGTTCCTGTTGCGTCGAGGGCTTGAAAGGAAGTGGCGCTTCGACCCTCTCCTCCCCCGTCGGTGACGTATTTGACATCAATTTTGTAGCGCATGAGATTGGCCACCAATTCGGCTGCAGTCATATTGCACACTCGGAATGTAATAATACGCCATCTACTTCTGTGGAAACGGGGAACGGCGCCTCGGTGATGGGACAGGACTTTTTCTGTGACCCCCAAATGGAGGCCGTCCGAGGCGCTTATTTTCATACGCTCAATATTTTGGAAATAACCCAAAATATAATCAAGGGTCCGGCCGGCAGTTGCCCTGTTTTGACGGTGGTTGGAAACAGCGCCCCAACGGTAGACGGAGGGAATATACAATATACTTTACCTATTTCCACCCCATTTAAATTGTCTGCCGAAGGCAATGATGTTGATGGAGACATTTTGACTTATAACTGGGAACAAATGGACAATGAAGATGCGCCGAACCCACCTTTGTCAACCAATACAGAGGGACCGGCTTTCCGATCCTATGAACCAGTAGAAGAACCCTACCGCTTTTTCCCCTCGATTAATTATATAGTGGATGGAACAACCTATGAATGGGAGGCTTTGCCGAGCGTCAGTCGGGAAATGGATTTCCGGGTAACGGTAAGAGATAATTTCAATGGCGCCGGATGTACGGGCATTGATGATGTGGCTTTAATTTTCACGGAAAATGCCGGGCCTTTTCTGGTTCAATCCCCCAACACCCACACAACCTGGTTTCGAGGTTCGTTTCAGGCTGTGACCTGGGACGTGGCTAATACGGATCAGGCGCCAGTCAATTGCTCAGTTGTAGATATTTTATTGTCCACCGATGGTGGATTTACTTATCCCATAATTTTAGCCAAAAGTGTAGCCAATGATGGTTCACAAATCATCACAGTGCCCGACATTTCCACGAATATGGCAAGGGTGATGGTATTTTGTTCGGACAATGTTTTTTTTGACATTTCCGACGAAAACTTTTCAATTGAAGAAGCCAGTATGCCGGGGGTTGTTTTTTCCGCCGACCCACAAACACAGGAAGTTTGTAGCGCCACCGAAAATGCATTTTTTAGATTTTCATTTTCTTCACTATCGGGGTTCAATGAACAAATAACTTTGGATGCCACAGGAATTCCGGCAGGTGCCAGTTTTAGTTTTTCTAAAAATACAATCACCCCCTCTGAATCAGTTGATTTGGTGATTGAAAATTTGGAAAATGTACCTTCGGGAGTTTACACCATTACGATCATTGCCACCTCAGCTTCGACCACCTTTGAAGAACAAATCGTATTGATTGTCAATAATGACCCGTTTGCACCTATCCTTTTAACTTCTCCGGAAAACAGTGTCGGCAATGTTTCATTGGCGCCAACTTTTAATTGGGAAGGCGGAATAAACAACGCTGAATTTATCTTCGAAATAGCGACCACGCCTGGATTTGGAAATTCAATTGTGGAAATGAATTCGGTGATCACAAATAATTATACTCTCTCACAAAAATTGGCCCCATTTACGGTGTACTATTGGCGCATCCGTTCGGAAAATATATGCGTGGACGCCACTCCTTATTCTTCTTTTCAAACAGGCGGAGATGGTTGTTATACTTTCACCCAAAAAGAGCCTGCATATATCCCCGGATTTATTACAACAGAGACCTCTACTATTTTTATTGAAAAAGATTTGGAAATATTGGATGCCAATATTTCAATGGAAGTCTTTCACAAACATGTCGGTGACTTGTCTGCCACCTTGACTTCTCCGGCAGGAACCTCCGTTGAATTATTCAACCGGCCCGGCGTGCCAAACACTCCCATCGGGTGCTCAAGGGATAACCTTCTGGTGACCTTTGATGATGACGCATCCAATTCAGCGAATGTTTTTGAAAACACTTGCACTTCCGGCACCGACTATACCATTGAGGGAAATTTCCAATCTCTTTCCGCGATGTCAAGTTTTGATGGAGAAAACGCATACGGAGTTTGGACACTCAGCATTTCCGACGATAAATTTTCCCACGCTGGGTCCGTAGACAATTGGTCGCTGGAATTTTGTTTCCTGCAAAATGCCGGAGCCGCACCCGATTTCTCAAAAACGGATTTAGAAGTGCCGGGATTGGGAAGCAAGGCGGTTTTAAACAATAATTTATTGGCAACATCAGCCGCTCTTTTGCCCGCTCAAATAAAATATACTTTATTGGCGCTTCCTACCGAAGGGGACTTGATTTTCAATGGCACAAAAGCCAACATTGAAACATCATTTACGCAAGAAGACATCAATAATAGTTCGTTGAATTATGTCAACTTAAATCCAAACGCAAGCACCGACCAATTCAGGTTTGACATTTCGACGAGCGATGGCGGCTGGGTTCAAGATGAATTTTTGAACATCAATATTGGTGAGGTGCTCCATTCAAATGAGCAGGGTGATGTTATATTTTTCGAATTATTTCCCAACCCCTCCAGTGGGAATATCACCTTGGCTTTAAATCAAAACACCGCACCTCAATTGAGGGTGATGATTTTTGATATAATGGGAAAAGTTGTTTTAGAAATTAAAATGGAAAAAAATAGCACCTATTTACAGCAGCAAATTGATTTGGAAACATTACCTTCTGGGAGTTATCAACTTCTCTTGACTGATGGTAAAATGCTGGGCAGAAAAATATTTATTACAATATAAACTATTTCAATGGCTCGTAAAGAAATCGGCTCTGCCGATTTGAGTTTATATTAATAAAAAAAGGGCAAAAGTTTAGGTTTGTGGTGTGAAACATAAACCAACTTCTGCCCATGAACGTCGAAACGCTCACAAGCACAATACTGCGGGCAATACCAGACATAAACAGATGGCAACGCGATTTTTTTCACCATCACTTGGGGCTGTTTTCGTCCCTTCGAGGGCGGTACACCTATTTGAATTTTGGGCGTTACGGCCAGAAGAATGAATTGACCTATCGCAACCACCACGAATCGGGTTTTGACTATCGGACTTTTAACCGCTACTTAATTGAAAAGCACAGCAGTTGCCGATGCATGGTCGCATTTGACTCATCCTACATCTCCAAGAGTGGCAAGCACACACCGGGCGTTGGCTACTTTTGGTCTGGCTGCGCCGGCAAAGCAAAATAGGGCTTGGAACTTTGCGGTTTGGCGGCAGGGGCGTATCAGGTAGTGGTGAAGTTTGAAAAAGGGAAGTTGGTACGGGCGGTGGTGAAAGGCTGAGAGTGTTTTTTTTGAAAAATTTACACAAAACGAGTCGTTGTGCTGTCCAGAAAAAAGTCCAAAATGCCGGTAAATCCAGGACAAATCAGAAGCCCGATGGATGAGTTGAGTATCTGAAAAATTTTATATGCTTATTGTTTGGTTCACGCCAAACCACTGCTTTACCTTTCGGCGTCCAAAATAGAACCTATGGAGACAGATACTCGCGTCAAAATCTTAACACAAGCCCCTGCTCTCGACCGCCATATCGGGAGCAGGGATTCTTTATAGTTTGCCCATAAAAAACTTACTTGATAACAAAGCAAAGTTCAGATGAGTTTTAGAACGGCAAAAGCACGAATAAAGGCAAACACAAAATTCCAATACTTTCACACTTTAAACTAAATCAAGATGACAAAAATCTCCATTTTCTCCTCTCTTTTGCTAATATTCGCAACGTTTTCAAATCTGAGTTGCAACGAGGGATGTAAGGACGCGTTATGCGACCTGACAACCGAGATAGTTTTTGCGGGTACTTCCACAATATTGGCAGGCGTACCTTTCAACGTTCCAAACATTATTAGAAACCTTGCTGACGCAACTATTGAGTGTTTGACCCTGTCGGCAGGAGAAAGTGAATCTCGCTTAAAAATTGATTACGATGTAAATTCTAATGGTAGTTTTAGCCAGTCTGAACTCAATGGCAACTTTGACGTACCAGGCATAGATGCAGGATACTCTGCCGAAGAAGATTACCAATTCACTTTTAATTCTCCTGGTGAGTATCGCTTGATAACCTTTGCAGATGACACAGAACAAGTTGATGAAAGAGAAGAAGATAACAATGCTTCAACTCCGGATATCGCTTCAGCCGGGCGTTTGAGTGAGCCGGTCAAGCAAGCACTCATAATTACGGTGCTGCCAAATCCTGATTACAAAAAAACACCCGGTGAGCCGAATGTTAAGCTGCTAAGCCGCACAGTTACTATTAAACCTCAATGAGTTAGTGCCGTTAACTAAAAAGCGGATTGGGAAAGTTAATGTATGCTTTTCCAATCCGCCCATTTGAATTCTAAATTCCGCTATTATGAAAAACTTTGCCTTGCTCTTCGGTTTTGCCCTCTCATTTTTTTTCTTAGTCACCATTTTTTCAACATCCTCTTGCCGAAAAGACAGCCCCGATCCGGAGCCGCCAAAGGCAGACACAATTTTCTTTACTATAGAAGGTGTCGAAGTGAGCAACGGCAAGGTAACTTCATTGGGATACAATACAGTGAAATTTCAAGGTGAATTTAAGAAGTTACAAGCAAGTACTTTTAAAATCGTTGACTATGGCTATGTAGTTTCCTCTGTGACTAACAAACCTACGGTTGACAACAACGAAGGTATTTCACATAAGGGAGAGCGAAATGTCAAAGGCGCTTTTGATAGCGAGATAAGCCCATTGGCAGAAAACAAAACATATTATGCAAGGGTTTACTTAAAGAGGGAAATTATTGCAACTGGTGATTTTGAATATGGGTATCATCCATTTTCAATTTCATTTACAACTAAGTCAGGCTCTCCACCTATTATTACTAATCTTGAAACCAAAAACATTACAAAAAATTCTTTTCAACTAAATTCACTGATAAGCGATGAAAACCTTCTGACCATTTCTCAATATGGCCATATTTGGTCAACAAATCCAAATCCTGATATCAATAGCCCTAATAAAACCATCTACGGCCCTCTTCAATCCGTGTTCACGCATCAATTCTCATCTGATATTTCAAATTTGGCTGAAAACACAAATTATTATATTCGGGCGTATGCTATTAACCAATTTGGTGTTGGATATTCCCAAACGACGAATGTTTTAACCGATCAGACTATTGTGTCCATCAAAGCTGACTTTGATTTTTCTCCTAACCTCAATATTCAGAGTGGTGCTATAGTTACCTTTAATAACTTATCATCTGCTAGTGCTTCAAATTTCAATTGGGATTTTGGAGACGGAACATACTCTCAGGATAAGAATCCACAAAAAACATTTAGTTCTGTGGGAGAATACCAAGTAAAATTGATTTCATCAGATGCCACGGGTTTCAACAAGGATAGTATTGTTAAATCTGTTTATGTAATGAGTGCGAACATTGTGTATTACCCATTAAATGGAGGCTCTGATATTATCGCCGACATCACTCCTGTTGCCTTTTCGTCTCCTTATGATGGATTTAGTTCAAGTTCATGGAATTTTGGGAATGGAGAAGGGACTTCAAGCGAACCTTCATTAAACTATACATTTAACTCCGAAGGAACAAAAATCGTAACCCTTTCAAAAAGTGGGCCTGGTGGACTTCTGTCTGAGTCTAAACAAATAAAAGTCTGGGCGACTGGCCCATGCCACAACAGGGATTTTCCTAACAACCATTCGATTGACAACATTCAATTCATTAACAACAATGGGTTATTACAAACCGGAACAATAAAAATTGACCATAATTATGGGGGATGCGCTTCAATTACTCTGTATCATCCAACAAGTTGGTCATCCGGCGATTATACTCCTTGGAGCGGATTTGCTTATCAAATTTGCACAGGGCTTTCACCTACATTTTATATTAGTCCAAACAACCCTCTTTATTTAGGTGGCGATTGGGGAATAAAAATCACGTTTCCCAACGGGGTAGAGTCTTGTATAAGAACCCTAAGAAATATAGGCATTTGGAACAATAATGAATTCATCGTACTTTCATCAAAAATATTTGAAGGGCAATAAAAAAAGAACGCATATAATTATGAAGACATTTCAACTTTTCACCTTGCTTTTTCTGGTCGTTAGTTCTTGCCATAAAAAGGATCAATAATCCGCTTGTGTGATTGAGAACATAACGGCAGAAGTAGATATATCTGCTGGCACAATCTTATCAGGAATGCCCATGCACATTCCTATCACCTTTAAGTTGCAATACTCAATTTTAGATGCAGGCAACTCAGATTGTTTATCCAAGACAGGTGATTTTGATTGCTTGATAGAACTTGAGAATTTAGATACAGGCGATTTTTTTAGGGATACATTTCTTGTCGGTGGCTTCGATGGTTTGAGCAATACTTTTACAGTAGAATATACCTATCTCTTTCTAGAACAAGGCCAACTCAGGATTAGTGTTTGTCCTGATTTTTCGAACAATATTGTCGAGCTTAATGAGGGTGAATGCAAATAGATAGACTGTTCATCTTCTTCTATATTAGACTTCTTGCGAAAGTGCTAACTTTCGCGGATGAGCAAGTTTGACAAGAT
>CAYZVM010000150.1:0-6000 GCA_964481485.1 uncultured Saprospiraceae bacterium
AAAAAGATGAAAACCAAGCAAAATATTTTCAATGAATGTTTCATAATCAAAGTTGTTTTTTTGAATTAGAAGTTGACACGTGCGTTCACACCATAGCGACGGGCAGAGGGGCCGCCCAAAAAGTCAAACCCTAAGCCATTGCTGGTACCAAAGGCTGTGCGGTCCGGGTCCACTTTTGAGGATTCGGGCGTGTTGAAGGCACGGAACCAGAGGTTGTTGCCAATCACGGAAATCGTGATGCCATCTATGAAAGTTTTGCCAAACACCCTTTTGGGAACGGAGTAGCTCAAACTCACTTCGCGCAGACGCAGGCGAGTAGCATCGAAAATACCCCGGTCGTCGGGGCCGCCACCTATGATGGAGTTGGCGAAGAACACGCCGGACGCAGGCTGCGGTATGTTGTTGGGTTCGCCCGTTTCTTCGAGCACACCCGGCAGGATGACCGGCAGTTCCGGGTTGAAGTCGTCCAATTCTTTCGCCACACCGCGACCTACCAAAGCACCGGCTGAGAAGGAGTAGATGTCGCCGCCATGCACATAGTCCATTTGGGCGCTCAGCGTCAAGCCTTTGAAGTTGAAATCCGTGAACCCAGACAGCATGAAGTCGGGGTTGGGGTCGCCGATGATGCCGATTTCTCCGGAGATTTTGTAGTCGCCGTTCGGAGTAATCAACAAGTCGCCCGCGTCGTTTCGCACTGTGTAAGTGCCTTTGATGACGCCATAAGGCTGACCCACAATGGCGAAGTTGCCCAAATTGGTGAAGCCGCTGATAAGGATTTCTTCCGAACCTGCTGGCAGTGCTTCTACTTCAGATTTGTTTTTCGTGAAATTGGCACGCAGGTTCCATGAGAAGTCCCTGAAACGTATCGGAGTCAACGAAAGGCCGAGTTCAATGCCTTTGTTGGAGATAGTACCAGCATTGATGAACGTGCTAGTAAAGCCAGTAGAGGGATCCAATGGGCGTTCCACGATTTGGTCTTCCGCTGTGCGGTCGTACACCGAGAAGTCAATACCAAAACGGTTGTCAAACATCCGAATGTCGATACCAGCTTCCAATTCTTTCTGCAATTCAGGCTTCAGTTCGGGGTTGGCCAACAATTCGGGCAAGCTCAAGCTGATGGAGTTGCCAAGGTTGTCCACCACGGTATTGGAATTCAGCGTCAGGTAAGGCCGCGTGTTGTAAGGCGTGGCAAAGTTGGCAGAGGTGCCGTAGCCAATGCGCAATTTCAGGAAATTGAGCGTGCGGGACTCCAATCCTGCAAATGCCTGCGTGGGGATAAACGAAACGCTCACGCCGGGGTAGAACAAACTCCGCTGCTCTTTTTCGTGCGAAGAAGCCCAGTCATTCCGGCCTTGCACGTTGAGGTACAGGTAGTTTCTGTAACCAAAAGTTACGTCAGCAAATGCGCCCAAGAGATTGCGACGCTCAAAGTAGTTCAGGTTGTTGAGGCGAATGTCGCGGTCGTTGTTGGAAATAAAATTACGGTGTTCCAGCAAGCCGAATACGACTTGGTTGGTGCTTTCAAGCCCACTTTGTTCGTAAGTATCCTGGCGACCGTTCACGCCGATATTGGCCGTAAAATCAATGTCGGTGGTGATGTTTTTGCCAGCCGACAAAATGACGGAGTGGTCGTAAATGGTGTTTTTGCCAGCCGTGGTGCGATAAAGACCCGTAGCAAATGAAGTCAAGTCAACAGGTGTGTTCGGAAAGCCAGATGCGCCTCTGTTCACAAAATATTCTTGGTCTTCGTTGTAAGAGTCAATACCCAGACGATAGCTCAATTTCAGCCAATCCAATACACTGTAACTGGCGCTCATTGAGCTCATGAAACGGTTGACATAGCTACCCTGACGCGAGTTGTCGAGCAGCCAGCGCGGGTTCGTGATGTCGCCGCCGTTCCGGTAATAAACAGGTGCGCCCGTGATGGGATTTTGATAAGGCCAGCCCATCAGGTCAATATTGCGAGGCACATAGAACAGGTTGGCAAAAACGGATGGGCCACCGTTGGAGTTGCTGCCCAAGCCCGCGCCCACGGTCGGCGTTTGGAAGTCTGTTTTGATGTAAGAGAAATTGCCCGTGAAAGTCAACTTGCGGCTAAGATTGGCTGTGCCACCGATAGTGAAGTTGTTGCGGGTCAGTTCATTGTTTTTGATATAACCTTCTTCACCCGTGCGGCTGAAACTGACGTTGAAGCCGCCCATTTCGCCGCTGACACCCGCATTGAACGAAGTGGTGAGCGAGTTGCCGGTTTGGAAGAAATCTTTCACATTGTTCGGCTGCGCCACAGGTATGTAGTTGGTGGCTTGTGCAAATTCCGGGTGTTCTGGAAAGAGTGCACGATGCTCGTAGTACGGGTGGCGGAATGGAGTAGATTGGCCTGGACGGAAACGCGCAAACAAAGCCCCCCAGTTGCTGAAAAACTCGCCATAGTCGCCGTCAAAACCGTTGGCCCACTTATTCTGGTATTCCGGCACGAAGGCTTGCACCGCGTGGTAAGACTGGCTCAGTGATGCGGTAAAGGCCTTTTTTGCACCTGCACCGGTTTTGGTCGTTACCAGAATCACACCATTGCGCCCCTGCGAGCCATAGAGGGTGGTGGCGCTCAAGCCCCGCAGGATACTGATGCTTTCGATGTTGTTCGGGTCAATGTCCAAGTTGCGCGTTGGCGTGACATTGCCGTCGTTAAAATCGTTGTTTTCGTTGGCACTGGTGTTGACGGGCACGCCGTCCACTACCCACAGCGGCTGTGAGTTGCCGGTAATCGTGCTCGTGCCACGGATGTTGATTTTCGTGCCAGAGCCGGCCAGCCCGGAAGAGTTGGTGATGTTGACACCGGGAGCACGCCCAATCAGCGCACGGGCAATGTCCGTTTCCGGTTTTTCGGCGATTTCCGCAGAACTCACCGTTGTGGTGGCATAACCGAGGGCTTTTTTCTCCCTTTTAATGCCGAGGGCTGTCACCACGATTTCTTTCAAAGATTCCGGGTTTTCATCCATCGCCACATCCAACACATTAGAAACGGCATCCATCACGACCTCTTTTTTCAGGAAGCCAGTGTAACTGAACACCAATGTGTTGGCCCCGGCAGGGGCAGTGACAGAATAAGCACCGAATGCATCCGTGGAAGTTCCGGTTGTGGTACCCTTCACGATGACGGTTGCCCCGATTAAAGGCTCCCCGTTTGGATCGGTCACGGTGCCAGTGATTGTTCTTTGTGCGAAGGCTAACCCCACAGCAAAGCACAAAAAGGCAATTGTAAGTGCAACTTTTTGCATGATAGAACAAGATTTAGTTAACAAAAGAATGAAATGGATCGGATTATTAAAAAATATGTTTTCAGAAGGAGATTCAGGAGCCAGCAGCAAATGAAGAGGCAGAATTAACGGTCAAAAAAATTCAACATTCGGAATCAAAATGGCACAAAAAAGCCGCTTTGCAATCGGTGTTCTCCAGTGGAAAATAACCTCCCGCAAGCGGCCTTCGAAAGTTTGATATGGTTGGAGAATGCGATTATTATTTTGTTCTGGAAAACTTGTCCATGAGCGACCAAAGGTAAAAGTTTAACCTAAATTTAATTGCAAATATTTAATGAATTTTAAAAAAGGCCAAATCAAACTTTGTTGAAGGCAACCACAACTGTCAGATTATTAACTACATGTGCGGAAACCCCAGACTCATGTAACCAGCGTTTTTTCGCTCGGCATGGGTGGGCTGACCTTAGCGCAGCTGCCGGAGATACATCCGAATTGTGTTGGACAGGCCATAGTACAGTGCGTCCGAAATCAGCGCGTGGCCGATGCTGACTTCCAACAAGCCGGGGCAATGCTCGCGAAAAAAACGCAGATTGTCCAAATTCAAATCGTGTCCGGCATTGATGCCGATGCCCACCGCGTTTGCCACTTTTGCCGCCTCGGTGTAAGACGCGACGGCCTCCTGCGGATTTTGAGGAAAATATTTTGCAAACGGGCCGGTGTAAAATTCCACGCGGTCGGCCCCAACAGATTTCGCGCCTTCCACCATTTTGGCTACCGGGTCCACAAAAAGAGAGACCCGAATTTTTTTGCGCTGCAGTTCGCCAATGACCTCGCGCAGTAAGGATTGGTGCGCCACGGCGTCCCAACCGGCATCCGAAGTGAGTTGGCTCGGCGTGTCGGGCACGAGGGTGCATTGGTGGGGCGGGTTCGCCAGCACGAGGTCGAGAAACTCCCGCGTCGGATTGCCCTCGATGTTGAACTCCGTCGTCACCACCGCCCGCAGCGCAGGCACATCGTCGTAGCGGATGTGCCGCTGGTCGGGGCGCGGGTGCACGGTGATACCCTCTGCGCCAAAGGCTTCGCAGTCTTTGGCGACTTGCACGAGGTTGGGCAAATTGCCGCCACGCGAGTTGCGCAGCAGCGCCACTTTATTGATATTGACACTCAGACGAGCCATGTCGTAGGTTGTTTTAAAAATCTGATGATGATAAGGTGTGCCTCGTAAACGAACAACGAAGAACAAAAAACGAACAACGAATTACCTTTGGCGCAAAAGTAAAATTGCATGGAAGAATCCTTGCCTGAAAATCATCCGTCCACCGAACCGCCCATTTTTCGGTCTGCCGAGCCGCGTGTGCGCATTGTGCTGTTGACGCAGTTCGGATTGTGCATCCTGTGCGTGGGTATTTACCAAATCATCTCCACGATGGTGGGGTGGAGCGATGCGCCGATGCTGACCGCCGATGCGCCCGCCGCCGAGCGCTGGCAAACGCGGATCCAATTGGGATTAGGGCAATTTTTTGCCTTTGTGCTGGCGGGCTTTCTCACTGTCTGGCTGTTTTACCGCAACATCACCCGCTCGGGCCCCGACTGGCGCGACTACCTCCGGGTGCGGCATTGGCCGGCCCCAAGTACCATTGGATTGACGGTTTTACTCATGGCCGTTTCGTTGCCGCTTGTGCTTTTTTTGCTGAATGTCAATCAATTGGTTCCGTTCCCCGAGCCTTTCAAAATAGCGGAAGAGCAAACCACCGAAATGCTCAAGGGCCTGCTCAACATGGAACATTGGAGCGAATTTGTCGCCACTCTCACCCTCATCGCGCTTTTGCCCGCCGTGGGCGAAGAAATCGTTTTTCGCGGCGTGGTACAGCAACAACTGATGCGGCGCATTGCCAATCCGTGGGTGGCGCTCACCGTGTCGGCAGCGGTTTTCAGTTTTTTCCATTTTCAGTTTGAAGGCTTTTTGCCGCGTTTGCTGCTTGGCTTTTTGCTCGGCTGGCTTTATTGGAAAACACAAAATTTTTGGGTGCCTGCATTGGCACATTTTTTCAACAACGGCATTCAAGTCGTCGGCCAATATCTCTATGGAAAAGAAGTCTCTGCCATTGACCTCGAACAGGATATTCAAGTGCCGTGGTTTTTTGCCGTGATTTCGGCTTTCATGGTTTTGGTGACCATGCGGGTGATGCATCAAATGGTGGAGGGTGCACAAAATGAAACAGCAAAACAGCAAAATATAGAACCGTAAAATTTAAAAACTATCATACCAATGGAATTTTTAGGAATCGGCTCGCGGGTGAAACACCCGGCTTTCGGCGACGGCGTGGTGGTGCGCTTGCACGTGGCGGCTTACGAAGTCTGCTTCACCCAATTCGGCCTCAAAATGGTCGGGAAAGACTACTCCAACTGGCAAATAGTGGAGCATATCCCGGCGGAAGATGCCGTCACATTCACCGAAGCGGAAGAATCGCTCATGCGCATCCTGCGCACATGGGCAGGTGTCAGCCTCGAAAAAGTCCCGCTCGGCGACCGCTGGAAAAACGGCAAAATGGTGCTCACGGCAGAAGGCGTCCAGCCCAAAGAAATCCCCATCGAAACATTTTTTCATAAAATCGTGATGATGCGCGACCGCCTCCGCGTGCTCGAACAAAACATCAATGCCCACAAAAAACTTGACGACGAGGACAAGGTGAATCTCCAACAATACATCACCCGGTGCTACGGCAGCATGACGAGTTTCAACCTC
>CAYZVM010000150.1:6100-8264 GCA_964481485.1 uncultured Saprospiraceae bacterium
CTTGCTATTTTGCCTTATTTCCCAGAAAATAAAAAGCCACAACACGCTGTATTCCAACGCGATGAGCCAATAATTTTCCTGAAAAAAACCGCTCGCATAGTGGCTGTACGACAACGCGACCAATCCCGACCACACAATCGGGAAACGCCAGCGGGTCAGCAGCCCAAGGGCAAACGGCGCGGCCGCGTACCACGGATGCACTGTCGCCGAGAGAGAAAGCTGGAGCATGAGGGCGAGGAGCAGATAATCTGCGAGATCAAACCTCATAGGTTTTGAAAACCTATGAGGTTTACACGCGATGAAAAATATCCCCGCCACCGTCGCCCCCCCCAACATCGGCCCCAGCGTCTCTCCGATGTCGTAACCTTTCATCCAAAAACCCACGGCTCGAAGAAGGTGGTAAAAACTCGCGTTGAATTGAAACTGCCGGAAATACAAATCGAGGCTCGAAAGAATGTTTGGCAAAACGCTCAGCAGCGGCGCGAACAAAACCAAACTCGCCACGGCAAATACGCCATTGAAAACCAGCCCTTTTCGCCAGCCCAACCAACGCCACACAATCGGCAAAAACATGAGCGGCAACAATTTGGAAGCCGTCGCCAATGCCCACCATAACGCTGCTTGTTTCACCCTTTTTTGCTCCAGCGCCCACAATCCCGCCAATAGGAAAAAAATCATCGCCCCCTCGAAATGGCAGTTTCCGACGATTTCGAGGATGATGAGGGGATTGAGCGCATAGAATAATTGCGGATTGCGGATTGCGGATTGCGGATTGCTACTGCCTACTGCTACTGCCAACTGCTTTATCGTTCCTATTTCGCACCCCAGCAAAAACAACTTCATCACAAAAACGCCCCCGTTCACAGAGCCGGCCAACGCCGCCAGTGTAAACACCAATTGGCACACAGGCGGGTACACCGTGAAATATTCCGGCGAGTTGAGTTTGCCAAACAATTCAGGTGCGATCCCTTCCGGAAAGGTTTGATTTTCAGCAAAATAAATCGGCGGATGTGCAAACGGGTGAATCCCGGCGATCGTCAAATGTCCGTCCCACAGGAAGCGGTAAAAGTCGTCGGATAAATTGGGGATGCTGAACAGCAACAGCACCCGCAGCGCGATTCCGAGGCCGGTGTACCAGCGCGTCTCCGTCTCCGACCTATTTTTTCGGAAAAAAATCAGCCATAAGTATAGCCCGAAAAACGCCCCGTAAGCCGTGATGAACGGCACAAAATCAGCACGTTGGGCAAAATAACCCAGAAAAACCGTCAGCCCTGCGAGCGCAAGACTGACGGCGTAGCGGATAATTTTTTCGGAAGCGCCGAGCATGGGGCGAAGGTAGGATGCATAACCACTTGTTCAGTGGTTGAAAAGTATCTAATGTTAAGCATCCTATTTTCTAATGCCACTTACTATAATAAATCACACTGACACTACAATTAAAAGTGTGGTCGTCTCTGCCCCAGCCCAAGTGTCCGAGTAAAGACATATCATGTTCAAATTCCCAACCGATTCGTATAAGAAAGTTATCATATTGAGAAGTATTTAATTGGCGCTTTTTGCTTGGGAAATATAGCTCAGCAAAGGTTAACTGATATCCAAAACCTAAAACAGGGCCTGCATTAATATTTTCAGAGTATAACGCTGTTTCTACAAAAAAAGGGAAGGATACTATTCCCATTCCATGATATTTATTGATGTCGAACCCCCAAGGAGAATAATTTACTCCAACATCCAAAGATAGCTGAAGTATACTTGTTTCAGAAGTTAAGAAAACTTTGGGGCCTAAATAAATACTGCCTATACTGCCGATTGAATGATCTTGGTAATAGGTAGTAAATGGGGTTTTGAGCCACTGATACACATCAAATCCGTACGCTATTTCCATTATAGGCTTAAAATCAAGTAGGGGGAAGAACTTGGAACTGGTAGATGGCCTATCTACATTAGTATAAACATCGTCTCTTTTGGCATCCCTATCGAGGTCATTGGCGTTTTTCACCACGAGCCAGTCGTCGTCGTGTGCTTTTGCGTGCGCGAGGATTTCGGCGATTCGCTCGTTGGCTTCTACGGCATGGGGACAGTTGGGATAGTTCCTGAGATGCCGTTGTATAGAATCGGGGTCATTGGCGTTTTTCACCACGAGCCAGTCGTCGTCGTGTGCTTT
>CAYZVM010000150.1:8364-14961 GCA_964481485.1 uncultured Saprospiraceae bacterium
TAGAATCGGGGTCATTGGCGTTTTTCACCACGAGCCAGTCGTCGTCGTGTGCTTTTGCGTGCGCGAGGATTTCGGCGATTCGCTCGTTGGCTTCTACGGCATGGGGACAGTTGGGATAGTTCCTGAGATGCCGTTGTATAGAATCGGGGTCATTGGCGTTTTTCACCACGAGCCAGTCGTCGTCGTGTGCTTTGTCGGCGAGGCGTTTTTGTTCGGCTTGCTGCTGGCGGCGGCGTTGGTCGGCGGCGGCTTGGTCGCGTTGTTTTATTTTTTGTCTCGCTTTCGAAATAAGGTTGTCCAAGTCCGAGCAAGTGGCGGCGTCGGAGCATTGTTTGCCTTCTTGCCATTTGGCGATGGCGGTTTCGTATTTGCCGGAGTTGAAGGCGGTTTGGCCTGCGTTGCGCTTGATGTCGCAGCAACTTTGGGCTGCGGCGATGGCAGGTAGGAGGGAGAGGCAGGTGAAGAGGGGGAGTATTCGTCCGACGATTTTGAGTCGTCGTACGAGTGGGTGCAGGTTGATTCTCATTGGCATTTCAATTTAGTGATTCGTCCGACGACTCGAAGTCGTCGGACGAATATCAATTACATTTCAATTTGTCGAGTTTTTTCAAAACCTCCGCATGGCCGGGCGCGAGCGCGAGTGCTCTTTTTAAATAGCCGCAGGCGGCGGCGCGGTCATCGGGCGCCACTACGTCGGCATCGCGGAGGAGGTTTTGGAATTGTTTTTGCAAGTCTTGGAGTTTTTGCCGTGCCGCCGTCGCGTTTTTTCCTTTCGAGTGTTCAGAAAGATAATCTTCTAATGAAGGTATCGTATTGTCGGTCAATGCTTTTTGATAAGCGGTCCTTTCGATTTGTTCGAGCATTTCGGTTTCGGCGGGCAATTTTTCGGCGGGCAAATCCTGTGAACCGGGGAGCATGGCGAGCCAAACAACAACCAATAATATCGCGCCGCCGAGCGCCATGAAAATCAAGCGCCGATTGCCGGGAGCACCACTTTCAGCAGCTTGTTTTGCCAGCCGAGCCTCTTCGCGCAAGCGGCGTTTTTCGGCCTCTGCGGTAGCTTTTTGTTCGAGTTCGGCTTGTCGGGCGAGTTCTTTTTGTTGGGCGAGTTCGGTGCGGAGGTTTTGGTCGCACTCAGAGATTTTTTGCACCAACTGGGGCTTGTCTGGCAAAAAGCCGGGCAGTTGCGCAGCCAAAGCATCTGCGTAGGCGGTGCGGGCTTCCTGCCATCTTTGATTAGAAAACAGGTGGTCGGCGGCTTCCACTGCGGCCTTGAAAATGCGGAGGGAATCGGCGTGTTCTGTTTCGGCTTTTCGCTGATTTTCAATATTTTCCACCACTCGCCGCAGCCTCCTGATGGTGTCTTGCCACGCTTGGTCGCGAGAAGGCCACTCTAATACCGGGCGCCCTTTTTCAGGCAGGGCTTCGAGGCCGCCGAGCGGGGTGTTTTCCCAATCGCAGTGCCGCAGTATGACCGGCACGACGACGGCTTCGCCTTTTTGGTGGCGCTCCAGCGAGACTTTTACTTCTTTTCCATAAAAATAATCGGAAGCCAGGGAATCGGAACTTACGAGCAACAGGATGATGTCGGCACCGTAAAGCCGCTCCTTGATTTTGGAATCCCAGTCTTGTCCGGCTTCGATGTCGAAATCGTCCCAAATGCTGATGCGCTCCTCGCGCAGCATGGGGCGGAGGAATTTTTTGAGCTCGTTTTTGAACCCTAAATCTTCGTGAGAGTAAGCGATGAAGAGGTCTGTCATCCGGCCTGTAGGTTGTTGCCGATGGCAAAAGTATTGAATTCAAGCGCAAAATGTATGAAACTAAAAAAGAAGCCCCCGCGCCACATCATGTAGCGCGGGGGCTTGTCTTTTTTTGTCATTCTGTTCCCGAAGTCTCGGAATCCACCTTACGAGGGCGCACTACGAGCGGATCCCGAGACTTCGGGAACAGAATGACAAAAGGTTGCTTACCGCAACCGCAAATGCTTCACCGAATAGTAACAAATCGTGGCGAAGCCAAACGACAGCATTGAGTGGAACAGCAAAAAGGCTGTGTTGTCCGTCACCAGACCGACGATGGCCGATGCTGCGAACACCAATGCCATGATGCCTTCGGCAATCGTGACCCAAGAGATTTTTTTGGCTTTATAGGCTGCTTTCTGCGTGACGGCCTGTTGTTCGGCGGAGCCATACTTGGGCGTGCGAACGAAAGCAGACACTTTGCCGCGCAAACCTTCGATGACGGCCACTGCGTTGTACAGCGAAAGACCCAAGGAAATCGGCATGAACGAGAGGAACAAACCGAAGAAACGCACTTTCTCCCAAAACGTGGGCGGTGCGGTGCGGTTGAGCGCGGCAGTGATATTGGCCGTGTAGGAAATGGCAGCCACCGAGAACAAACCTAACACAGAGAACGACAGGAAGTGCGTCGAAATGCCCAACTGCTCGAAAGCGAACGCCAACGGGATGCTGCTCACTGCGGCGATGAACACCCACAGGAACACACCATAAGCAAGCAACTGGCTGATGGCGTGCATTTTCTGAACACCGCTGAGTTTGTCGGTATTCCACACGAGTTTCATCAATTTGCGGACATTCTGCGCGCCGCCTTTGTTCCAGCGGAATTGCTGGCCTTTCAGCGCGTTCATGTCCTCTGGCAGTTCGGCAGGGCTGCCGAGTTTCTCCAAATACTGGATTTTGTAACCCATGATTTGAGCACGGAAGCTCAGGTCCAAGTCTTCCGTGAGCGTATCGCTTTGCCAGCCGCCAGCCTCGTTGATGACGCTTTTGCGCCACACGCCCGCCGTGCCGTTGAATTGGAGCAACAAATTGCCATAAGAGCGGCCTGCCTGCTCCACCGTGAAGTGAACGTTCAACTGCAGCGCCTGCAATTTGGTCAACATACTATGGCCTGCGTTGATATGCTCCCAGCGCGTCTGCACGATACCCACTTTCGGGTCTTCAAAATAAGTCATCGTGGTGCGCAGGAAGTCGGGGCGTGGAGTAAAATCGGCATCGAAAATAGCGATAAAATCGCCTTTCACTTTTGGCATGGCCTCCTGTAAAGCGCCTGCTTTGTAGCCTTGGCGATTGACGCGGTGGATGTGTTCGATATTGAAACCTTTGGCTTTGTACTCGGCCACTTTGGCAGCCACGATGTTCACCGTTTCGTCCGTGGAGTCGTCGAGCACCTGAATCTCAAATTTGTCTTTCGGGTACTCCTGTGCGGCCACATAGTCAATGATGCGCTCGGCGACATACATTTCGTTGTACATCGGCAACTGCACGGTCACGAACGGTGCGTTTTCGTCACTTGCCCCGTACTGCTTGTATTGAATCTTCGGGTTTTCCTTGTGATACTTTTTGTACAAGTACAACAAATGGAACTGAAGGAGGGCGTAAATCGTCACGCCGCTCATGGCGAGAAAGTAAATGAGGAGCATCAGGTAGCCGAAATCAACGAAGGCCTGATACTTGAATGCTTCAAAAAGGGAATGAAGACCGTACATATTGAGTGGTTGAGTTTTTCTTTTGATGGTCAATGGTTGAGGTTGGTGATTTGGTTATCTGTGGACTTGGTGATGTGCGTTCAAATAACCAAATCCACAAACCCCCAACTAATCAAATCACCAATTCTCTAAAAATCGTTGTAATTATCTTCCAACTTGCCAGCACCGTTCCGCGTATTGTGCCGGAGACTTTGCTGTGGCCCGCCGCTCTTTTGCGGTATCGCACCGGCACTTCAGCGCAATTGAGTTTTTGTTTGGCGGCTTTCACCTGCATTTCCACCGTCCAGCCAAAGTTCGGGTCGCGCATTTCGAGCGCTTGCAACTTGTCCCAGCGAATCGCCCGAAACGGCCCCAAATCGCTGAATCGGTAGCCATAAAGCCACCGGATAAGCAGCGGCGCGAGCCAGTTGCCGAAGCGTTGCGGGAAGGTCATGGCACCGGGCGCCATGTTGCCCAATCGCCGCGAGCCGATGACCATGTCTTTTTCGTCGTTCAAAATCGGAGCCACCACTTTTGGCAGTTCGTCTGGAAAGTCGGAATAATCGCCGTCCAAAAACACTACAATTTCGGGCTGTTCGGACGGAGGCAAAGATTGCAAGTAACGCATCCCGGCGAGACAAGCGTTGCCGTAGCCGCGTTCTGGTTGACTCACCACAATTGCCCCCGCTGCTCTTGCTGCCTCTGCCGTGCGGTCTGTGGAGCCGTTGTCACAAACAAGCACCTGTCGCACCCACTCTTTTGGAAGGTCGGCCAACACAAGTGGCAGGGCACTTTCCTCATTCCAAGCCGGAATCAGCACGTCAATTGTTTGTTTTTTCTTCATGGGGCTGTGCGATCGCCGATTAGAACGCCATGTAATCCTTCCTTCGTGAAAAGCGTTGCAAAAGTAACGACGGGCGTTAAGAGAAAGTTAAAAACAGTTAAGATTCTTGCGTTAAAGTTTTGTAAACAGGCTTTTATCCTTGAAGCCGGAGAGATATGTGCCTCAATTTATCAGCAGCCTACCCCGTGAATACGAGAGAGGTATAGTTTCTCAGCAACTCAAGTTGCGAGTTTTTTTAGCCTTTGTCATTTTGTAAAAACCCGTCCGCCCTGCCCGACCGCCCCACGGTGTTTTTATCGTGGAAATCCTTTCGTAGTGGATCCCGAGACTTCGGGAACAGAATGGCACACATTCCTTCCTATCACTCAAAAAATTTACACAATCTGTTTTCTTTCCCTAATTGTGGAAGAACTCACTCGATCCTCTCATGGATAAAATGTGCGCCCGCAGAAATTTTACTAAAACCATTTTCCACTTCTTTTCAGAATTTCCATTTTTTTCCAAAATCTTAGCGGCCGTAAAAAGTTGAATGGGTTGAGTTTGTACGAAAACAACCACTAAATCAACCAATTCAACGACTTCCACCATTTCAACTTAATTCAACTGATGGATAAGCCTTGGCTGCAACATTACCCCGCTGGCGTACCTGCCAACATTGACCCCGACCAGTATCCCCGCGTGGTGGATGCGTTGGATGAGTGCTTTCAAAAATACGCCAACTTGCCCGCATTTGTTTTTATGGGCAAAACACTCACTTTCAGAGAAATAGATGAGTTGAGCCGGCATTTTGGTGCCTACCTGCAATCGCGCGGCCTTGAACCGGGCGACCGCGTCGCTCTGATGATGCCCAACCTGATGCAGTACCCCATCGCGTTGTTTGGCTGTTTGCGGGCTGGGCTGATTTTGGTGAATACCAACCCCCTCTATACCCCCCGCGAAATGCGCCACCAGTTTGTGGATTCCGGGGCAAAAGCCATTATTATCGTAGAAAATTTTGCCGCCAACCTCCAGCAAGTCATCGGCGAGACCCAAATCAAAACCGTCATTCTCACCAGCATAGGCGAAATGCTCGGGCTAAAAGGCACTATTGTGAACTTCGTGGTGCGCCGCGTGAAAAAAATGGTGCCCAAATACAGCCTCTCAAACACCGTTTGCTTCAACGACACCATTAAGCAAGGGCGCAAATTCACCCTCAAACCTCTCCAAACCGGCCCCGACGACGCGGTCGCTTTGCAATACACCGGCGGCACTACCGGCGTCTCCAAAGGTGCGATGCTCACCAACCGCAACCTCGTTTCCAATATGTTGCAAATCCGTGCCTGGCTCTCGCCCGTGCTTTCGGAAGGCAGCATTACCGCACTTTGTCCACTGCCGTTGTACCACATTTTCGCATTCACGGTCAATTGCCTCGCGTTTATGAACTGCGGCTCGCGCAATATTTTGATTGTCAATGCCCGCGACCTAAAAGCCCTCATCAAAGACTGGCGCAAAAACCCGCCTCATATCGTCACTGGGCTGAACACGTTGTTCAACGCCCTGCTCAACCACCCCGACTTTGCGTCGCTCGATTTTTCCGAACTGAAAGCGACCGTGGGCGGCGGCATGGCCGTCCAACGCGCCGTCGCCGAACGCTGGCAACAAGTCACCGGCTGCGGCATCACAGAAGGCTGGGGCCTCACCGAAAGCAGCCCCGTGCTTACCGTCAATCCTGTGGGCGCAAATGCCCGCATCGGCACCATCGGAATGCCAGTGCCATCCACCGATTTGCGTGTGGCTGACGAACAGGGGAACAGACTGCCAGCCGGCCCGGAAAATGTGGGCGAACTGCAAGCACGAGGCCCCCAAATCATGAAAGGCTACTGGCAACGCCCCGACGAAACGGCCAAAACCGTGAAAGACGGCTGGCTCTACACGGGCGACATGGGCTTTATGCACCCCGACGGTTTTTTCCAAATCGTTGACCGCAAGAAAGATATGATTCTCGTGTCGGGCTTCAACGTGTACCCCAACGAAATAGAAGACGTGCTGGCCATGCACTCCAAAGTGCTCGAATCCTGCGCGCTCGGTGTACCCGACGAGAAATCCGGGGAAGTCGTGAAAGTATTTATCGTGAAAAAAGATGCCTCGCTCACGGAGGAGGAGGTCATCGCGCATTGCCGCACCAACCTGACGCCATACAAAGTGCCGAAGCACATCGAGTTCCGAACAGAGCTGCCGAAGACGAATGTGGGAAAAATATTGCGGCGGTCGCTGCGGGATGAGAAGA
>CAYZVM010000151.1:0-14930 GCA_964481485.1 uncultured Saprospiraceae bacterium
CAACAGTCGTCAAAAAGTAAATCCAAAGACCGCTTCCGCGAAAAAAACGACCGCCAGTACCCAGTGCGCGTGACGAACTCCAACGAAATCAACCAAGAAGGTGTGGACATAGCACCGGCTTATTTCAAACAAGGCATCGTGTTCGTGTCAAGCCGCACCAAAAGCGGCCCTCGCGACCCGAAAACCAACGAAACCTACGCCGAGTTGTACTATGCTTTTTTCAACTACAACGGCGAGCCTTCGTTCCCCCAAAAGGTGCAGTTTACCACAGAAAAAAGGTCAAGTTTCCACGATGGCCCAGCCTGTTTTACGCGTGACAGCAGAACCGCCTATTTGACCCTCAACAACAACAAGGATGGCGTTTTGAAAGTAGGCAAAAACGGCAAATCGAACCTCAAGATTTACGAAGCCCGCTACGCCCGACCCGACTGGACAAAAGCCAAAGAACTCCCCTTCAATGGCGACGACTACAACTGTATGCACCCCAGCCTTAGCCCCGACGGCACTAAGATGTTTTTTGCATCGGATATGCCCGGCGGCCAGGGCGGGTATGATATTTATGTCGTGGAGCGCACCGCCTCCGGTTGGGGCCTGCCCGTCAATCTCGGCCCAGTTATCAACACGTCCGGCCAAGAAATTTTCCCTTTCATCAGCCAGTCCGGGTCACTGTTTTTTAGTTCCAATGGCCGCTCCAACACCCTCGGCGGCCTCGACAACTATTATGTCAACAACCCTTTGGAAAACCCCGAAGAAGTGGTTAACCTCGGCGAAGACTTCAACACGAGCGCCGACGATATGTCATTCATCATTGACGATGAGGGCAAAAACGGCTTTTTTTCCAGCAATCGCACACGGGGTATGGGCAAAGACGATATCTACCGCTTCGAGGCGCCGCGCGGCCTCGAAGGTGTGGGTAAACCCGAAGTCAGCCCCACACAGATAACCGTCACCGATGCCAAAACCGGCAAGCCCCTGCAAAAAGCCGCCATCCGAATTCTTCAACCCTCCGATGATGGTTTCGTGAGCGGCAACAAAGATTTTTACAGCATTGACCTGACACCCGTGCAAGACCGCCCCAATGCGCTCAGTCTTCAGTTGGTGCGCAAAGGTGCCGATGACCTCGGCGCAGCCGACCTTTACAGCAATGTTGACGGCAAGGCACAACACGATTTTACACGCTATCACAACTATCTTGTCGTCGTCAGTCTCGATGGTTACGCCCCAAAGGAAAAATTTATCAGCATAGACGACAGGGATCAGAACCTGAATTTTGCTCTTTCAGAAGCACCGGCTTGCTTGAGGGCAGGCGGCATTGTGCTGACCACCGGATTTGGCACCCGCATCGCCAACGCGAGCATCAAATTTGTACACCGGGAGAGCAGCAACACTTTTACCGCCCGCACCAATTGGTATGGCGAGTACGATATCTGTCTGCCGATGGAAGGCGACTATATCGCATACGTCGAGCGCCCGGGTTTCAAACCCGAGAACTACAGGCTAAAAACTACAAAAGGCGACCGGCACCACCAAGAAACCCGTCTTGAATCGCTCACACCCGATGCCACCATCGAAACTACGATGCCCCTCGCGAATGGATTGCAAGATGGTTCTACCATCATTCTGGACAAGATTTTCTACGAATACAACAAAGCCACGCTCAACCAGAGCGCCGTGCGGTATCTGGATGCGCTGCTTGAAATGCTGAAACGCTACCCAGAAATGGAGATTGACCTCATCGCACATACCGAAACACGCGGCGAAGCCCAACTCAATCAGGAACTTACCGATGCTCGTGCCGAAAACGCCAAAACATACCTCGTCTATAAAGACAAAAGCACCAAAAACCGCATCAACGCTTTTGGCAAGGGCGAGTCCGAGCCGCGCAACCGATGTGCCGACGGCGTAGAATGTTCGGACGACGAACACCAGCAAAACAACCGCCTCGAAGTGCGTATCCGAAAAGTAGGGCGGATACCGAGGCCTTAACAAAACACCTAAGATTGCAAATAAAAGCGCCCCGCTTGGCTGAAATGCCGGGTGGGGCGTTGTTTTTGTAGTCGCGGTTTGAGATTGGTACACCTCGTTAGGTAATGTGCGAAGATTTTATAGAGTGAGATAATCGTTTGAGGTAATGATGAATAAGAAATAACGATTTTTGCCCTTTAAATCCGCACCATGTCCGGCCCGCTCCATATTTTCATTGCCTACGACGAAAAAGACACCGCCACCGCGCAGGATTTGCAGCGGCAACTGACGCTGACGTTCCAGCCGCGCAACATCGTTTTTTGGAGCAAAAACCCCGTGCCGCCCGAAGAATATCGCACGAAAGCCAAGGCATTTTTAGAAAAAGCCAACCTTTTCGTCGCCGTCCTTTCCATGAACTTCGAGGACGCACCCGACGTGCGTTGGGAAACTGACCAAGCCGTCGAAATCCAGCGACACCGCCCGATATTGCAAATCCTGACCGTGCAAGCCCGTGCCGCCGCCGTGCCTGCGGTATTGAAGCCTTTCAAAACCGCGCTCCCGCCGGGCGAAACGGTTGAAAATCACGGGTTTCCACGCGACCGACAAATCCTCCGCGCCGCCGACAGTGCCAAAGAAACCCTCGGCGCTGCACCCCAGTCCAACGATTTGCCCGGCGCAAAAATCAACCTCCCGCTCTATATTGACGATGTGCGCGAGCGCCTGCTGGCACAGACCGACCGCATCAACCACGCCCCGCTGCTCGCCCTTTTGAAACGCCTCATCGAAAATGTGAAAACCAAACGGGTGGTGCTTGATACGGAGGAAAAATTCAAACTGCTGCGCGAGCAAACCCGCCTTTCGCAAATCACAATCGCTGAATTGGCTGAAAAAGCCAGGCCGATAGAAATTGATTTGCAACACCTTATACAATTCCTGCCGGAAGAAGATTTGGTGAAAGATTGGCAGCAGATATTTATCCGCGACTACTTCCATTACACCGACGGCAGCCGTGCGGCCACGACCGTGCCGCCGTTTTTTGTACCCGCCGACGAAATCTCCATCCCCGAAACGCTCAACCTGCCCGTCGGCCCCCGCGAGCAGGAATCGCTGGAGCAAATCGGCCTGCTATCATTCGAGCAAAAAAGCGATTTTCGCCGTAGCCTGCTTTTGGCAAAAGACGCCATGGCTGTCAAAAATCACGCACAGGCTTACACGCATTGCGACCACGCCCGCACAAAAATTGACCCGCAATCGGCACAGCTGTATGAATACCTTCTCATTACGTTCATGCAGAAAGAAACGCCCGCCCGCATCTTGCAGGAAGCCATGACGGGCAACGATCGGATGTTGCAATACGTCCTGCTTTTTGCCGAACGCTTCCGCAAGTACCAGCGCGACGGCAAATGCACCTCCACTACTGGGCCGCACAACCTCGCCATTGCCTCCGAAAGCCTTTCGGACGCGGCGCTCAAGATCTACCACCAATTCCCCAACGACGCAGTGCTGCACACCGGCAAACACGCTGAATCTGTGCCAGACAATCGCCGCATCATGCGTATCCTTTTGGACAACACGCTGAAAATCTGTCGGTTGGTACATCCCTCGGAAGAACTTTTGGAAGCGGCGGTCGTCGAGTCCTGCGGTGGTGGCAAATGTCATTGGCTGAAACGGGTGGACGTGGTGGGCGGCCATTTTCAGTTCATGCCCGACGGCCATTTCGACCTCTTGGGCGAAATCCAGGAATTGCTCGACTTGCTGCAAGGCATGGAGGCCAACGAAGAAGGCAAAATCGTGAAGCAAATCGGCACCCTCCGGGAAGATTTGTACTTCGGCCTTTTAGCCAAACGGCAAGCGCTGGCGCAACAACTTGCTGAAGACAACAAACGTCGCCGCCCGTTTACCGACACACGGGCTTCGGTCATCCGTTATGTCCATGCCTGTCTTTTGGGAGCGGAGATTTTTGGCGATTTTGACGTGCAGGGCAGAGGCCAGTCGTTCCACCGGCTCGCGCTCGAATACCTGTTGCCGGGGCTGCTCGTGTCGCCCGAATTGGCAGCTGACCTGACGCTGCGCTGGTTCGATTTGGATGCTAACGGCAATGTACGCGCCCACCCCGAATGTGCGGTTTATGACTTTGACGTACAGGCTATTGTGGAAAAAATTGTCAGCGACCAAGCCGGGCGGGCGGGCTGGATTCAGGTGCAACCGAACATCAAGGAAAGCGTCTATCTGCTCTTTGTGGCCGACGCGGAGGCTGAATACGAGGAGGTGAAAAACGGGCTGCAATGGACGGATTTTCGCCGGATGAAGGACGAAGATGCCCGGCGCAAACTCATCAACTGCCTCCGCTGTTGGGCTGCCGCCTACCGCGCCTACCCTGAGCGCGGGCGGTCTTTTTTGGAAAAATGTATCCGCGAACTCACGGGCGACGGCCTTTTGATGTGGCTCCAACACGACCCGGACAAACTCGCATCGCACCCCGATAGTCTTGCATCTGGCTTCGATGCCCAAGCGGCCTTGAAAGTGGTTTATGACCTCTACTCATCTGACGACTTGAAGTCGTCAGACGAATCGGCGTTGCGCAAAACCATCGCCGACAACCTGTTTGAAAAAAGTATTTTGCCAAGATATAAAAAGGTGAAAACGGGCAACGAGGCGCAACGCCCCGAGGTCGCCCGGCTGCTGCGCGAAGCGATGAGCAATTACCGGCTGCACCCCGACACGCGCTTCCTCGATTTTGTGTGGCGCGAACTGACGGAGGAACTGAAATTTTGCTGGATTGACATCACCAAAGAAAGTGTGGAAAAACCATTTGTCGCCACTGGTGGCTTCGACCCGGTGGCTGTGCTGCGCGAACTGCACGCAGCACACCCTGCCCGATATCGCCTTTTTGAAGCCCGCGAGCGCATCGCCGACCGCCGTGTGGCCAACCAATTGGAGCGTTATCTTCGCGAAATCAGCGAGTTTCGCCACGAAAACCGCCGCCCGGAGCGCGAAATCGCCATTGACATTTTGCGCCACATCAAAGGGATTTACAAGTATTTTCCCAAACAGGAATACTTCGAACTGCCGCTGCGCGAACTGAACGGCAAAGGGCGTATCCGCTGGAACGCGTTCTTGCTCGGTCTTTTGCCCCTCACCGAAAACCATTTTGAAAACCGTTTTTTCGGCTTCGAGTACAAGTTTGAGCGGTTCGAGTTCAGGCGGCTGATGGACAACCAATTCCAAGAAATGCAGCGCGTGATGCAGGAAACAGGGGAATTGCCGACCATCTTGAATGATGCCCCGGCAGCTTCGTCTTTCGGCGGATTCGGTGGGTAAAATGCGGGATTAGCCCAAGTTGTAACACATTAAATCAGAAGGATGGAAAAACGGATGGAACAGATGAAACGGATTTGAACGGATTATTTTTCTCTGGTTTTTTCAAAAAATCCGTTTGAATCTGCCAAATCCGTATCATCCGTTTTGCAATCCTGTTATGTGCGCACTTAGGTCACAACTTGGGTGAATTAGCCTTTCCTTGCCCCAATCGAATACACCATCGGGATGATTCCTTCCAATCCTTGAATCCGGTAATTGCCGTCGTCGCCGCGCACGGTTTTGTCAAAACAATCGAACGGCGAATAGGGGTATTCGTTCAAAAACTCGATGCGCAAGCCTTGCCCGACGAGGCTGTTGATGACCTCCGAAAGGCTGTGGTTCCAACCAAATTCTTTGTATTGGATGCCCGCGTACCGGTCGGCGTAGGTGCCGGACTGTTCGGTTTCGATGACGCCCGAATTGTGGTAAGGGTATTGGAAACGCTCCATTTTGTCGTCGAACATCCACACGATGGGGTGAAAGTCAGCGATGTAGAAAAAGCCGCCGGGTTTGAGAAAATGGGCCACTACCTGCCCCCAGCGGTTCAAGTCGGGCAGCCAGCCTATGGTGCCGTAGGAGGTGAACACGATGTCGAACTGGTCTTCCAAATGTTCGGGCAAATCGTACACATTGCAGCAAACGAACCGCGCGGGGATGTCCAATTCGGCGGACAGTTGGCGGGCATATTCGATGGCTTTGTCCGCAAGGTCGCAACCCGTGACTTGTGCGCCAAGCCGTGCCCACGAGAGGGTATCTTGCCCGAAATGGCATTGTAGGTGGAGCAGCGATTTGCCGGCCACGTCGCCGACTTCGCGCAGTTCGATGGGCGTGAGGCTGTTGCCATTTTTTTTCCAATCTTCTACATTGTAGAATTCGGAGGTTTTGTGGACTTCGGTGCGGAGATTCCAACCCGCGCGGTTGGCGTCGAAGAATCGAGCGTAGTTTTCCATTGTTATCTGATATGAAAATGAAGTGTACTTTTCGGGATAAAAAATCTAAGAACTTCTAAAAACATGGAGCCAATCAAACTTGAATTCACGCTAGAAATGAAGTCGTATGCCCGGTTGATGCAACGTATTATGATGAAAAGGTTGTGGATTTGGGGCATCGTCGTCGGGGTCATTTTGCTCATAAACGTACTGATAAAACCTGAAAATGGGGTACTGTGGCTCATATTCACGGCGGTATTTTTGGGGATTTGGTACGTCCTCTTTCAGTTTATTTTACGGCGAGCATTCAAGGCTGCCACCAACCTGCACCACCCGATTCGGTACATATTTGATGAAACGGAAGTAAAAGTAGAATCGGGGAGTTCGCAAACAGTACATTCTTGGAGCGCGTTCGAGCGAACTGTCGAACTGCCGGAATGGTTCCTGCTTTACCAGAACAAAATTGTTTTCAACCCTATTCCAAAATCTGCTTTTCATGCGGAAGCCGAGATGGAGCGGTTTCGGAATTTGCTAAAAGAGAAGGTGGGCAATTGAGCAGGCCGGGATTAAAAATTGCTGGACGAGCGGCAAATGCAGGAAAAGAAAAAGCGGCGCAAAGGTTTTAGTTACCTTTGTGGCATGATTCGGTTCGCACTTTTCTGGGCGTGTATGCTGCTTTTTCTTGCGTCGGCCAACAGCCAAAACGCTGCGAACCCGTTTGAGATGAAACACCGCCTGCCCAAAGAATCGGTGGCGGCTGTTGGCTCCGTAGCATCGGCCAACCCGTTTGACGTGAAGCCGCACCGTGTCCCGGGTGTTGCCAAAGCCTTGACCGAAAACGCGCCCGAATCTTTTCGCCCGTCGGCCTTTCTGCCGCGCAGCGGCGACCACCTGTCCAATTACGCGCTGTTTTGGATAATGCTGGTCATGTTCATGGTGTTCACAGCTGCTGTAGCGGCTAACCGGAAAGTGGTCGGCAAGGCATGGCGTGGTTTTTTGAACGACAATGGTCTTGCGGTAGCGCAACGGGAGGCTTCTGGCTTCGTGGGCATCACGCCTTATTTTCTGTTGTACGGCAATTTTATTCTGAACGCCGGAATGTTTATGTTCCTTTTGGTGCGCGTATTTCGGCGGGAGACGTTCAACAACTTGCCGTTTCTGTTGCTATGCTTTGCTGTGGCCGCTGTTATTTTTCTTTCTAAACATTTCATATTGAGCATAGCGGGGTGGTTGTTCCCGGTAGAAAAAGAAGTGCGGCGCTACAATTTTCTGGTCGTTCTGTTCAACTGTGTATTGGGGCTATTTCTCGTGCCGTTCAATTTTTTACTCGCTTTTTCGAGCAATTACAGCTATTTCTGGGTGTTTTGGACGCTTGGTTTGGTGGCGGTTTTTTACCTATATCGTTCCTATCGTTCGGGCAGTATCAGCAGTAAATTTTTGGCAGACAATCATTTTCACTTTTTATTGTACCTTTGCACCGTCGAAATCGCGCCAGTCTTGCTGCTCGTGAAATTGGCGATGATTCAGATGGATTAAAAATTTGGAGCCAAAAAGTTTAGTTTTGAAGTTTATCGCTTTTCAACTTCAAATTCCCAACTTCAAACTCTGAACTCCAAGCTTTCACCGAACAAATTTCACAAAAACACACTCCCGAATGTCTGCAACCGCTGCACCTGTTCAAGGAGAGACCTTCAAAAAAGTCCACAACATTCTCATCTCCCAGCCAAAACCCGTCCAACGTTCTGCTTACGACGAATTGGAAAAACGGTTTGGTGTCCGCATTGACTTTGTGCCGTTTGTGACAGTGGAGGGGCTCACCGAAAAAGAATACCG
The DNA here is from genome assembly GCA_964481485.1 of uncultured Saprospiraceae bacterium. GTDB lineage: Bacteria > Bacteroidota > Bacteroidia > Chitinophagales > Saprospiraceae > M3007. The sequence continues at coordinate 8,088 of CAYZVM010000151.1, forward strand.
GAAAAATCGCGTCTATCCGAATGACTACACTGCTATTGTTTTTACCAGCAAAAACGCAGTAGACCATTTCTTTCGCTTGTGTGGCGAACTCCGCATCAAAATGTCGGAAGAAACAAAATACTTCTGCGCATCGGAAACGATTGCCAACTATCTCCAGAAGTTTATCATGTTCCGCAAACGCAAGGTGTTCAATGGCGAAAAATCCATCACCGAACTCAAATCCTATATCCTGCGCAACAAGGACGAAAAGTATTTCCTCCCATGCAGCGACCAGGGCAACCCCGATGTGACGCGCTATTTCAAAGATCTCAAAGTCCCAATTCAGGAGGCCATAATGTACCGCACCACGAACACGGATTTGACGGATTTGAAAGACATCAAGTACGACATTATCGCATTCTTCTCGGCGCTCGAAATCAAATCCATGTTTGAGCAATTCCCCGATTTTCGGCAAGATGACCGCAGAATTTGTGTGTTCGGGCAAGCGGCCCTGAAAGCTGTGAACGAGCGCGGCATGACGGTCAACATCCAAGCCGGCACACCCGAAGCACCGAGCATTGCGGTAGCATTGGAAACTTACTTGAAGGTATCGAATAACAGCTGAGCCAATATCTTTGGTAATGCCACTCACGCCGGGGCGACTTGCACACAAGTCGCCCCGGCTTTTTTGTGGATGTGTGCCGACTGCGGAAATTTTGCCGTCGAGGAGATACTACTGCCCGCTCACTTCCAGCCCCTGCAAAATCCCTTTTTCCATCGGCGGCACACCCCGCTGCATCCAGCGTGGCTGCGGCGCGGCGAGTAGGTAATAATCGAAAAATTGCGCCATACGGGTCTGGAAATCAATGCGGTTTTGCAATTTCACCGGCCAGTGCGGCTCGTCGTTGTAGTTGAGCAGCCAAGCAGGTTTGCCGAGCCGCCGCAAGCCTGAAAAAAGTTCGATGCCCTGATACCATGGCACCGCGCCATCTTTGTCGTTGTGCAAAATCAGGAGCGGCGTTTCTACTTTGTCAAGGGTAAAAAGCGGCGAGTTCTCCAAAAAACGCAGCGGATATTCCCACAAGGTGCCGCCAATGCGACTTTGCGAGCGCTCGTACTGAAATGCGCGGCTCAAGCCAGACTCCCACCGAATACCGCCATAGGCAGAGGTCATATTTGCTACCGGTGCGCCCGCCTCGGCGCACACAAACAAATTGGTGCGCGTCACGATGTAGGCTGCTTGATAGCCGCCCCAAGAATGGCCTTGCAGTGCGACCCGTTTAGGGTCAACGAAACCCTTGTCAATCAACGCAGTAACACCGCTCACAATGGCGTTGTAGGCGCTCTCCCCCGGATAGCCGGTACGGTAGGGAATGTCGGGCGCAAACACGACATAACCCCGGCTGGCATAAAAAGTCCAGTTGATCTGTGAGCGGTGAAAGTCCGGCGAACGATGTTGGTGCAGGCCGTCGGACAGTTTTTCGTAGAAATTGACGACCATCGGGTACTGCTTTTGAGGGTCAAAATCTGCGGGCTTCACGAGCAGACCAGATAATTTTTCGCCCGAAAGGGAAGTCCACTGCACCATTTCGATGTCGCCCCAACGGTATTCCGACTGCTGCGGGTTGGCGTTGGAGATTCGCTGTTCGTTGTTGGTTGCTCGTTGTTGGTTGGTCGTTGTTGGTTGCTCGTTCGATGGTGTTTTTGAAAAAATAAGGTCAGGGAAAACATGGAAGTTTTCTTTTGTAAAAATCAGATTGTCAGCGGTTTTGGCTTTGACGGGCTGTTTTGAAAAGGCAAAATCGCCACCGAGCCACGGAGTCAGTTTGCCAGTTTCCAAATGGAGCCAAGCATATCCTTCAGCTTTTGTTTGGTCGTTGAATTGGTGCAGCAGCAAAGTCGCGTCGGGCTCGATGCTGCGTTCTTCGGGGTCGAGTTTGATATAGCGATACGTGGTTTCGGTTTCTCTGCCGTTGGTAAGGCGCTGGGGGGGCTTGCTGCCATCTGAGTCTATTTTCCAGATGTCGTATTTGTCATAAATCAGCACTGCCTCGTCGTTGTCGAGCCAGCCCATCAGGCCGTGTTCGTTGGGATAGTCTGGCACATCGGTTTCTTCATTGAAAAACTTGACTGTGCGGTTGTCAGTGAGGCGATTTATCAAACCTGTCCGGGCGTTCCAAGCATACCATGCCGTGTCGGGGTCGCTCCACCACGCGATGTATTTCGCCGCAGGCGATAGGCGCGGATTGCAGCGCAAGTCTTTGACAATCTGCTTTTTGTCGCCAGTTTTTATATCTACCGCATAAAGGTCTTTGTGCGCCGCGCCTTCCGAAGTGCGGTAATGAGCGTAGGGTTCTTCGGTAAATCCGAGCGCGAGGTCGGCATCGCGCTGCTCCTGAAAACGCAGTTCGGGCAAGTCGGGCGAACCAAGCGGCACAAATCGTTTTGAGCCGACTTGCCACACCACCGGGTAGGCGCGTTTTTTCTCGTTGTCCAATTTAGATTCTTGCTCCGTGTAGAGCCGCCCGTCCGTCCATGCCCACACTTCCACGTTCACGATTTCTTCTGGCAAAAGCATGGTGTCGTTCAGCACCGGGGGAGGCGCCATGCCGAAGTAAAGTTTACTTCCGTCTTCAGAAAAGACGGGCTTGGCGTGTTCGCTGATAACCCATTGGTTATCTGTTGATTTGGTTATTTGGTTATTTGGGTTTTGAAGAAAATCGCTTTTCGGGTCGGCGATGGCTTTGGCGGAGTCTTGCCGGATGTCCCAATAACAAAGCTGCCACGGGCGGATGCGGGCTTTGGTGGTGTCCGTGTCGGCGAGGAAGGCGATGTGGTTGCCATTTTTGTCGAAGGCAAGTTGTTGGTATTTGCCTTTTCTTCTGAAAAGCGGCTGCACTTTATTTTGCTGCAAATCAGCGAAATACACGCCAGTTTGGAGCAAATTTGGGTTTGCATGGAAGGTCATGGTGTCGCCTTTGCCGGTCGTTTGCAGGAGCAGGCGTTTGTTTTTTTCTGCCAAAACAAAACTCTGGACATACGCAATGGTATCCTGTATGCCGGTGCTGGTGTTGCGCACGATGAGGCGGTAGCCGTTGTCCTTGTCTTCTTTTTTGGCCTTCTTGCCTGCTTTTGGTGGGGCGGGTTTGGGTTTCGGCTGGGCGACTTTTGCGCTGTCGGCTTTGGCAACGGTGGTATCTTTTTTGGCGGGCGCGGGCTTTTCGGCCTCGATTTGATAAAAGAGCCAGCCCGACCATTTTTCCGGGACGCTGAAGTTTTTCACTCGCGGTATTTTCTCCAACTGCCCATCGGCGAGCGTGAAAATACCGAGTGTGTCTTTCGGCAAATCTTCGTCTTTCACCTTCCGGCGACGCTGTGCTTTGAGGGTATCGAGGGCAGGTTTTATTCTGAAAATCAAAAGTTTGCCATCTTCTGAAAAACGCGCCTCGGTGGCACGCGGGAACACCCGAGTCTGCTCCGTACGGGCATTCCAAAGGTGGAGCGCCGGGTCGCCCTCGGTCACAGGGGCTTGCACCCACGCGACCCATTGGCCGTCGTTCGAGATGCGCTGTTGCTCTATTTTGCGCCAGCGATGCACGTCGGCGTGGTCGAGTGTTTTTTTGTTTTGGGAAAAAAGAAGGGAGGGCTGAAGGAGCAAAGCAAAAAAGAGAAGGGCAAATAATTGCTGCATGTGCAAGAAATTTTGAGCAAATGTAAAGTTGGTTTAGAGTGGTTTAGATGGTTTAGTGTGCTTGCCTTTCAATCTGTTGCACCCAATTGCAATACAACTTTTTACCGCCTTTGGGTGATTCAGCTTCATCGTTTTTCTCGAAAAAAGGCTTTCAACAACGTGCCGCATTCATGTTCCATAATGCCCATTTCGAGCCGCGTTTTAGGGTGCAAAAGGCTTTTGCCGCCAAACAGCATGAACCCGCGCTTTTCGTCGGTCGCTCCATACACGACGCGGCCGATTTGTGCCCAAGCCAATGCTCCGGCGCACATGACGCAGGGCTCCAGTGTGACAAACAGGGTGCAATCGGGCAAGTATTTGCTGCCCAAATACCCCGATGCGGCAGTTATCGCGAGGATTTCGGCGTGGGCGGTCACGTCGGTTAATTGTTCAGTTTGGTTGTGGGCGCGGGCGATGATGCGATTGTCGCACACGATGACGGCCCCGACGGGTACTTCGCCTGCCTCGCCTGCTTTTTCTGCTTCGGCGAGGGCTTGTTTCATAAAATGAGTATCGGAAAAAACGGAGAGCATGGCGGCGAAGGTACAAAGGGCGAGAGAAGTGAGCTGGGTGAGAGAAGGAGAGGAGATGAGGTGGTTAGTTTTTCCGCGCTTGGAGCAAATTTTAGCCAACCGGGGATTAACTTTTTCGGTTTTGAGGCGCAAGTGGTAAGTTCGCCGCGTTAATTTATTGTAAACCGATTTGAACATGAAAATCCGGACATTAATCTGCTTGCTCTCTTGGTTCGGGATGTCGGGCGCGGGCGCGCAAAGTTTTTACGACATCAATACCATCCAAGAAATCAAAGTCTCTTTTTACCAATCTAACTGGCAGCATTTGCTCGATTCGCTCAAAAACGAGCCCGGCGAACCATATCTCGTCGTGCCATCGGTGGAGGTGAACGGCGTGGTGTTCGACAGCGTGGGCGTGAAGTACAAAGGTTACAGTTCCTACGACCCCGGCAACCTCAAAAACCCGCTCCACATCGAACTCAACCATGTGAAAAAAGGGCAGACCTATCAGGGAATTGAGGACATCAAACTTTCCAACGTGTTTGCTGACCCAACTTTTGTGCGCGAGGTAATGTCGTACGAAATCCTGCGCAAATACATGAACGAACCGCTCGCCAACTACGCCAAAGTCTGGCTCGACGGCGAATATTGGGGCATCTACGTGAATGTGGAAAGCATCAACAAAAAATTCGCGCGCAAACATTTTCACACGGACGGCGACAATCCATTTTTCAAATGCAACTCCATTGACGTGGTCAGCACGAACGAACACTCCAATTTGGTGTACGAAAGTGCCGATAGTGTGGACTACTATGACCGGTACGAACTCCGCTCCGACTATGGCTGGGCCGAACTTTTGGTGCTCATGGATACTCTGACCAACTATCCGCACCGGGCGCACCAGGTGGTTGACATAGACCGCGCATTATGGATGTTGGCTTTCAACAACGTGCTTGTCAATCTCGATTCTTACACGGGTGCTTTTGCTCAAAATTATTACATCTATCAGGACAAAAATGACCGTTGGCTGCCGGTGGTGTGGGATTTGAACATGAGTTTCGGCGCATTTCCGCTTTTGGATGGCGGCAATTTTCTCACGGTGCAACAGATGAAACAACTCGACCCGCTCGTGCAGGACGACAACGATTTTCGCCCGCTCATCAAAAATTTGTTGGAAAACGCCATTTACAAAAAAATGTACCTTGCGCACGTCAGAACGATTTTGCAGGAGAATTTTTCCTCGCTCAACTACAAATACCGCGCACAGCAACTCCAAGACCTCATTGACGCATTTGTACAGGCCGACAGCAAAAAGTTCTATTCCTACGCGGACTTTCACGACAATATTGACGAGACGGTGTTCAGCAGCAGTGCCTTTGGTTATGTGCCCGGCCTCACCGATTTGATGGGCAATCGCTTCACTTACCTGATGAATCACCCGGCTCTTTCGCCGACTCCGCCCGCTATCTCGAACGTCGCGGATTTGCAAGATGGTGAAGTGTATGTAACTGCCGATGTTCAAAATGCGACCACCGTCACCCTCTTTTTCCGCTATGATTCGGCAGAGATTTTCCAAAGCCTGCAAATGTGGGACGACGGCCAACACCACGACGGCGCAGCGGGCGACGGCAGGTACGGCCAATCTTTCCCCTACAACGGGTTGGTGGGGCAGTATTACGTCTTTGCCGAAAATGCCAACGCCGGGATGTTTTCGCCCCAACGCGCCGAACACGAATTCTATACCGCCGACCTCAGCCCGCCCGCCACGAATGCGGGCGATTTGGTCATCAACGAGTTTTTGGCGAGCAACCAAAACGCGGAAACCGACGAGGCCGGTCAACATGAAGATTGGGTCGAACTTTTCAACAACACCGATGCGCCGCTGAGCCTCAACGGCATTTACCTGACCGACAATCCCGCCATCCCCGACAAATGGCTTTTCCCGCTCGGCACCACCATACCGGCCAACGGTTTTCTTATCGTTTGGTGCGATGAAGACCAATCTCAAGGCTCTCTCCACGCCAATTTCAAAATCAGCGCTGCGGGCGAGTTTCTCATGCTTTCCAATGGTGCGGGCGGCGTGATTGACAGCCTTTCGTTCGGCTCGCAAAAAGTGGATACCACCTTTGGGCGCTACCCCAACGGCACAGGCGATTTCACGTTCATGCCGCGCACGTTCAATGATTTCAACTCATTGACCAGCAGCACAAAAGACGTGTGGCAGGATGCCACGCTCCGCATTTTCCCCAACCCCGTTTTTGATATTTTGAGCATAAATTCCGACCAACCGTTGGGGCTGGTGCTGGTGTCTGACGCTTTGGGTCGCACCGTGTTGCAATCGGATGAAAACGCCTCGAACGCGGCATTTTTAAACATGAAAAATTTGCCCGCAGGGATGTATGGCCTGAGAATCGGGGGACGGGCGGCCAAGTTGATCTGTGTGCAGCGATGATAATTTCTTCGTCACCCCCCGGCCCCTCCCCGAAAGGAGAGAAGATTGGGCGCTCTCCCCGTCTCCCCTCCTTTTGGGGGAGGGGTCGGGGGGTGGGGTTGCACCAAACGTACCTAACTTTCAAACTATAAACATGAATAAAACAATCATCCCCTTCCTTCTGGTGGCAC
>CAYZVM010000152.1:0-14917 GCA_964481485.1 uncultured Saprospiraceae bacterium
AAACGGTTGAAATTCAATACTACGACGCAAACTTCGACATCGTGTGCCGCGATACATTTAGTCTCCAATGCGAGGCTTGTGTACAGGCCATCGTGGATTCGGTTTATTGCGAAAGTTGGAACGTCTATCAAATGAACTTCTGCGTGAAAGCGGGCGACGATTTGGATTGGACGATTGGCTCTGTCAGTATCCATCCTCCGGCGGGCGTCACTTTCACGCCTGATGTATTTTCACTGCCGGCTTTGTCGCCGGGTCAGACGTATTGCTACCTCACCACCACCGTCACGGGCGGCACGCCGGGGCAGGAAATCTGCTTCTCCTCCATCGTTCACCACGAAGATATTGCCGCCGGGGAATTGGATTTGAGCTGCTGCGCCGACACGATTCCGGTCTGTTTTGCTCTGCCCAACTGCGACCCCTGTGACTCCACCATCACTTATGCGACTGCCGAACAGGTAGAATCGCTGACGGACAGCTGTTGCTGGAAAATTACTTTGCACAACCCGCCGAGTTACTATATCGGTGTTGGTGTCGAAATAGCCACACAGGGCGTGCAGTTTGAAGCAGTGAACAATTTCCCCGGTTCTGGTTGGAATTTGACGAATTGGACATCCACTGGTCTTGATTTTATGCCCATTCCCCCGCAGGGCAGTTTTGTGCAGGACGGCTCAATGTTGCCAGTCGTTTGCATAGCCGACGACGGGTCGGGTCTCGCTACTTATCCGCAAGAAGCAGTTGTTTCTTGGATGGCGCAAGATTCCAGTTTTTGCTATGATACGCTTCAATTCGATTGTCTGCTGACCAACGAATTTGAGGATTGCGCGACGCTGGATTCTGTCACCCTTACCTGCAACCCCGACGGCACGTTTTCCTTCACGTTCACCGTGACCAACGTTTCTATTGCGCCCGCCGTCACCGCCGACCATATCCACCTGACCCCGGCGGGGCCATTCACCGTAAATCCGTCGGATTTTTACCTCAACCTGCCACCGGGAGCCACCAGTCCGCCGCTCACGACCACTATCGCTGGCAGCCCAACGGGCGGCGTATTCAATTTCCTCGTCTCGCTCCACGAAATCAACGACGACAGTTTACACCTCAACTGCTGCACCACTGACACCATCCCGGTACAAGTGGATGACCACGCCAATCCCACAATATCTTGCATCAACGGCTTGGTTGCCAATCTGCTACCCGGCAGCCCGCCGTCGGTGACGATTTGGGCGACTGATTTCATTGTAGTAGCGCAGGATAATTGCACGCCTTTTCCGATGTTGACTTTTGGCATTCGCATCGTTGGCATGGGAACGGGATTCCCCACTGGGCAGGTAAATCAGATTTTCACCTGCAATGAAGTTGGTACCCAACAAGTGGAAATATGGGTGATGGATGAAGCCGGAAACATGGATTTTTGCCAATCATTCGTGTCTATTCAAGACAATATAGGTTTGTGTCCTGTGCTTGTTTCGGGCAGCGAAGAGGTGTTCCGTCTGCACCAAAACCAGCCTAATCCGTGGAGCAAAGAAACTGTCATCGGTTTCTATCTGCCGGAGGCTTCGGTGGCGACTTTGACTGTGTTCGATGCTGTCGGCCGAACGCGATTCACCGATTCTGGCGAATTCAAAAAAGGCAACAATTCCTTCCAATTGGATAGCCGCGTGACAGAAGAGGGCGGTATGCTCTATTATCGGGTGGAGACTCCCGCAGCCAGCGCGACGATGCGGATGGTGCAGGAAAAATGATTTTGCTATACCGTAGCATCTGAAAAAATTTGACGCATGGCGAGGTAAGGTATTCTACTTTGTGGCGATTGAGTATGTATGCGGGTACCGCTCGCGTCCCATTTTTCATTTTTAAAACTGCAAAAAGTATGAAAAACTTCTTCGTTCTCTGCCTCATGTTGCAATGCTCATTTCTATCCGCTCAATGGCAACAATTGGATGCGCCGGGGGTGGTCGGCAATGTGGATTTGGCTGAAAGCAATGGCCAACTGTTCGCCGTGACGGAATTCTCGTTGTTGTACCGCTCCGCTTCCAACGGCGTTTCGTGGCAACCTGTCAATGCGCCCATTCCATTGGTCAATTACACCCATTACAGCGCGATGGATGCCGACGACAACCTGGTAGCGGTGCTGCTGCTCAGCGAAAACAATGTGATGCAGGTGTTTCAAAGCCCTGACTTTGGCGCGACTTGGACGGAATTGCAGAACCTGCCTTCGGGTTTTGGCTCGGAGCAACTCTATGTCCACAACGGCAAAGTGTACTATTCAACTAGCAACCAACTGTATCATTTTAATACCGGGACCAGCACATGGGATTTGATACCCACGTTTTCAACCAACTATGTTAAAAGTTTTGCCTTCCGAAACAACCAAATTTGGATGAGCGCCAATATGAAAATGCAATACTCCACCAATTTGGGCGCGACTTGGCAGGACGTGGCCACACCTTTCAATTGGGCACATTCTATCGCCTCGGACGGCAACGGCATCGTAGCGGCCACCGAGAATTTTGTGTTTTACTCCAACGACGACGGGCTGAACTGGCAGCAAAGAACGCTGGCAAGCAACTCGAACATGAACATCATATCACACGGTGGCACCTCATATCTCACTGATTACAACCAATTGTTCCGCTCAACGGATGGCTTCGCCGGTTATTCGCTTATCCTGACCGGGCTGGGCTATGTGCGGGACATTTATGACATCAACGGTTTTTGGGTGGCTGGCACGAGCTATGGCATATATCGCTCGGCTCAAAACACCACTGATTGGCAATGGGTGTCTTCGGGCATCAGCACGCCGTATTCGTATGTATATGGAGATGAATTCAATGTTGCTGGTGGTGTTTTGTTCTACACAAAAAGTCAGACCGCTTTTTCCACAGACGAAGGGGATTCGTGGCAAGTGACAAATGGCGCACACCAATTCACTGATTTTTTGCACCACAACGCTACATGGTACGCGCTTGATTACAATGAAATTTGGCGGTCAAACAACTTGACCGACTGGACATTGCAAGGAACGGTGCAATTTGACAGTGCTTTCGTTTTTTGGGAATATTTGGGCAATACGATGGTGCATTGCAACATATATAGCACCAGCCCCGTGCGATTTTCCAACGACGACGGCGCGACATGGCAATCAAACGGTTCGCTTCCAGCCAACGCCGGACAATTGTTTGCATACAACAACCAACTGTACGTCCGCATTTACGGGGCAAATAAATTGATGGCCTCTGCCGATTTTGGAGCCACTTGGATGGAGGTGGGAAACAACGTGTTTGCCGTAGACCCGTTCATCACCGATTTTTTGGTTCAACCCGGAAAAATCTACGCGCTCAGTCATCAAAATTTGCTGGTATCCACCGACGCTGGGTTAACTTGGACTGCTCGCAGCTTGCTCTCCATCAACCCTCAACAATCCTATATTTCGGGAAGTATCGTATTTAATGGAAACATCGTGTTGCAGCCTCAAAATTTTGGGGCCGGAACGTTGTACCTGTCACAGGACGACGGACAGACGTGGCAATCCATCATGGCGGGCTTCACCGCCATACCACGCGGCGAATTGGTGACAACGGGCAACTATCTTTTTGATTTAGACGAACATTCCAGACCTTGGCGGCGCAACAATTTCATTATCAATACAGCGCAATACGCCGGTCAAGTTTATCAAGACCAGAACAACAACAGCATTTTTGACCTCGGCGAACTTCCTCTGCCCAACGCTGTGTTGCAACTCACCAACAGCAACGAATACACCCTTTCCGACCCGACGGGGGCGTTCAATTTTTATGTGGAAGCACAAAGCGACGTACTCACGGCCAACTTTTCAGCGAAACACTGCGCGTTCAACCCTCCGAATTACGCCGTCAATACCACCAATACCCAACTCAATTTTGGCCTTTATTGCCCGCCGGGCATCACCGACTTGGCAGTGAACTTGGTCAACAGCACGGTGTTCCGCCCCGGCTTCGACACCGATATTTTCCTCACTGCCAACCATTTGGGCAACGATGCCGCCAATGGAACAGTCACGCTTACCCTCGATCCGGCGGTGCAGTTCATCAGCGCCACGCCGTTTGCCGTCCCGGCGGGCAACACCCTGACGTGGTCGTTCAATGCATTTCAATCTTTTGACCAAATGGATTTTGTGGTGCGCGTGAAAACGCCCGCCTCCACTGCCCTCGGTACCACACTTTGCCATACAGCCCAAATCATTCCCAATGTCGCTGACCAAAACTCCGTTGACAACACGGCTAACTTATGCCAAACGGTAGTGGGCTCGTATGACCCCAACGACAAGCAGGTCAGCCCAGAAACCCTGTCGCCCAACAACGTCGGCGCGGGCGAACCACTGGTGTACACCGTGCGTTTCCAAAACACAGGCACCTATTTGGCTTCGTTGGTGGCCATCCGCGACACCCTGTCGCCCAATTTGGACCCCGCCACGCTGCGGGTGCTGAATGCCAGCCACCCGTTCACTTGGTCGTTGCACGGGGACGGCATTGTGGAGTTCCGATTCGATGGCATCAATCTGCCCGACAGCACCTCTGACGAGCCGGGCAGCCACGGGTTCGTGCAGTTTTCCGTGCAACCCCGCTCTACGCTGCAGTTGGGTGCAATGGCCGACAACACGGCCTATATCTACTTCGACTTCAACGCGCCCATCATCACCAACACCGTGACCACCACCGTCGTGAGCACCCATGAACCCATCCTGACAATACAACTGTCAGCAATGCCCAATCCCGCCCACGAGCGTGTGCGCATCCTATTCCCGGCGCAGCAAACGCCCGGCAACCTCAACCTGTCGCTTTATGACTTGGCAGGTCGGTTGGTGCAAACGGTGAAAGCAGAAAATGAAACCGTATTCGACGTGCGAGGCTTGGCAGCCGGGACTTATTTTGTGCGCGGGTACGACAAAAATCGCGTGTTCACCACCAAATTTGAAGTGATTCATTAATGATATGCACTCCCGCGTTTCCGAAATTTGTCAAGTTTCGGAAACGCGGGAGCAAACCTACTTCCTCATACCCCGATACCCAAAAGCCAGCAACGCGAGCAACCCGCCAGCCCCGAACAGCCATTTCCACCAGTTGCGCTGCCCCAATTCCACTGGCCCATCCGTCCCCGTCAGCGTAAATGCCGCCCAATGGAACGGCGTTTTTCGGGCATCCAATTCCGGCGAGGCGAGGTATGCAAGTTTTGCCTGCCGCAGTGCCTCGGCTTTTGAAAGCCCATTTTCGAGATTTTTGTAAAAAGCGGAAAAAAGTTCGGCGGTAGAGCGTTCGTTCACAGCCCAATGGCTTGCCACGAGGCTCTGTGCGCCCGCGTAGGCAAACGCTCGCGCGAGGCTGAGCACACCTTCGCCTTCGGCAAATTGGCCGCTCCCCGTTTCGCAGGCGCTGAGCGATACGAGCGAGGCATGGAATCGCTGGGCATATATTTCGGACAAAGTCAGCCGCCGGTCGTGGAATTCGATGCCCGGCACACCGCGCCCGCCCGCGTCGGCGTGGGTGGAAAGGTGGAGCGCATTGTGGCGCGGCGCGCGGTTCAAAAAAGCATCGGCGGTAGCTTCCGAGCCGTCCAGCACCGTCGCGCCGACGGACGCCGGTGCATCGCGCCGACTGTTGGGCAATGGAGCCAAACCATCGCGGGCAGATTCGACAAAAGGAGCGATTTGCAATAAGCCGTTTTCGCCAGCCTCTTTCGCCGCAGGCAAAGTCAGCAGCGTGGCCGACCAAGCATATTGCACTGTTTTTGAGCGCAGTAAATACGGCGCATTGGCATAATTGCCCGTGTGCGTTGCAGTCAGCAATGCCTCGAAGGGCAGGTAAGCCAACCGCCCGTCGGGGATGATGATGAGCGAGCGGGCGCCGGAAATCGCCGTTTCGGGCAAGAGTTTTTGGAACAAAAAATGAGCTTCGGAAAGATACGAGGCGGGGTCAGTCTCTTGCCGGGATTTGTCGGCCAAGGTGCCGAGGAATCGGAAAAGCATCCCATCGAGTGCGCTGTCGCGCGGCACTTCATAAGCAGAAAGCCCGCCGCGCCGCACGGCCACGCAGAGGTAGCGGTCGCCCGCGTCGTACCAAGATAGCAGCGCGGTAGAGTCGGGGAGGACGGATTGGATGTCGGGCAAGTTTGCTGCGATCCCGGCCTGCGTATATTGGCGGAACTGCGGGTGTTGAAGTTCCAACGCGCTCAGAAAGTCGGCGTATGCTTTTTCCTGCCGGAAAGCATGGTCTTTCAATCGAACAACTTTTGTCGAATCACCACTCAATTCTTGCTCTTTCAAATCTTTGGCAGCGGCAGCGGCTTCGAGGCGCAGGTTCTCTTCGCGGGCGATCAGGGTATCTGGGATGCCCGTGAGGGCAAGGGCGCGTTGTTGCTGGAGCGCGTCGCCGAGGGCTTGGGCTTTTGTTTGTTCGAGAAAAGCAAAGAGGCGGGCGAGCATGGCGGCATCGGCGGTTTCGCGCCAAAGTTTCCAGAGATTGAGCGCGGCGGCGGTGTAGTTGTCGCGGTTGTTGGCAGCGAGGGCGAACTTGTCGGCATCGTTGCCGTAGGTGCGGCGCAGCCGGGCGGCGACGGCAAAAGAGAGGTCGAAACAGTGGGCGGCATTGAGCCTGTGGGTGGCGGAGAGATTCGATGTCAGCCCCTGGCTCATTTTGAGCAAGAGGTTCGCCTTTGAGGCTGCTGCCCGCATGGCTTGGGATTCGAGCCCGGCATCTTCCACGGGCGGATTGTCATTGATATTGAGGCTGTTGAAGTTGGGAAAGGCTTGCGTGAGGGCTTTTTGGAAACACGCCAAAGCGCGGTCAAGTTGGCCGTTTTCTTCATAAAAAAGGCCGGTCTCGACGTAGAGTTTTGCCATCTCGCGGCTTTTGCCGGTGTAAAAAGACTTGCCTTCTGCCTCTGCTTTTTGGAAGTAAGATTCGGCTTCGCGGGGTTTGTTTTGGAGGGCGGCGATTTCGGCGAGGGTGCTGAGGGAGCGGAGGCGTTGGTCGGCTTTTCTTTTGATGGTTTGGTAATAGGCGAGAGCGGCCAGGGATAATTCTTGGGCTTTGACCAAATCGCCTTTTTTTAAAAATATATCTGCACCTGCCGATTGGAGTTGTGACAAGGCAGAGGGCGTTTTGGTTTTTTCGGCCATGCCTGCCAAATAGTATTTTTCGGCTTGTAGAATGCTATCCATGAAAAAATGCGAAGAGGACAATTGGGCATAAATATCAGCATTTCGGGCGCGGGTGGTATCGCTCCGAAGCGCCATTTCAAGGTATGCTTTGGCTTGCCGGTCGTTGGAATATCGCATCAATACTTGCGAGGCATTAAGATAGGCATAGGCCAATCCGCTGCCATTGTAGTTGTTTTTTTCAAAAATATTGATGGATGTCTGATATGCAGCAAGTGTCGCTCCGAATTGTTCCTCCTTCTTGTGCAGGACTGCCATCCAAGTCCACAACTTTGCAGCTGAAAGAATTTCGCCCGCACCTGCTTTATTCATATTGCTGATTGCCTGCTCCACTTGTTTCGACGCTTTTGAATATGCTTCTTGTGCGTACAGGATTTGAATTAGGCTATGGGTATACTCGCCGAATGATTCCCAATCTCCTGCCTTTTTTGCCGAATCAATAGCCGGAGTGAGCAGCACAATTGCTTCATCGTATTTTTTTTCATGAAATAAGCCCCCAACAAGCTTATTGAGCGTGTCGGGGGCTTTTGCTGGTTGGGGGAAAGCATTGGGCAATAAAAGGCAACCCAAAAGGGCCGTAATTGACAAGGGGAGACGTTTCATTCAAAAATGGGTTTGATGAACGATTTTCCCGCAAGTTTACTGGATGTTTTTCTTTCTCGAACGAAAAACCTGAATGCCCAAACCTGCCAGTGCGAGACTTAAACTCGTCCAAAGTGCAAGTTGCCAACTTGAATTTTGCTGGCAGTCGGTTGCTTGGGGTTTGAACACCACAGAACAGCCGATGTCGTCTGTCACGGTCACACTGGGGCTGGTTGTGCCAGCCAATGGGAGGTTCTTGTCGGTTGATTGTTGCCGGGCTTGATTCTGGTAATATACCCAGTTGTAAGTGTAGGGGGTCCGACCTCCTGAAACCCGCAAATCAGCTATGCAATCGTTCGGATCATCGTCAACTTGCAACGGATTGCCGGGTGCCTTGACCTCGACCCAACGCTCGGCGGTGCAGCCGTTCTTATCGGTCACGCCGACGTAATATTTGCCGGGGGCAAGATTGCTTGCGATTTCGGCAGTGTCGCTCGAAGTGAGCGTGGTTTCGCAGATATGCCAATCATAAGGAGCTTCGCCGCCCGTTGCCCACACTCGGACGCGCCCATTGTTTTGGCTTTTACACATAGATGGCAGCAAGCCGTCTTCCTCGACATTGATTTGCAAATCGTAGCACTGTCCAAAAGAAACGGGGAAGTGAAAAATGGCCTGCTGGCAACTATCGCTGTTGGATGCTACGAGGGTGTAGGTGATATTTCGCGACCGCAAAATATTTGGAGCCAAACTGTCTGGAGTGCCCAGCCCCGATGCCGGATACCACTTGAACCGTTTGTACTGTTGTGCTAGGACATCTGCAAGGTCTGGATTCAAAGGATAAGAAGAGTTTTTCATTTTCGCCCCCATTTTACTGAAGGCTCTGAAAGGTATTGTTGCAATCCTAACCGTCGTACAATTTCCACAATCGCTGTTGCATTTGAACGGCACGACGGTCGTATTAGTCCACATTGGAGGATTGCAATTGAACACGATGCACGCACGGTTCACCAATGCGCTGCAATATTTCGAGGAGGTAAATCGAGGGAGTGGCACTTTGAACTTGACCCAACCTATGGTCGCGCTCTCTGTGAATTTGGTGCCATAGCCCGGTTCGGCGAGTCCTCGGAGCGAGAAATTGGGGCCATTGAAGGTGACCCGCACAAAACTGCCCATTTGTTTGAACGCTACATCCGCGTGAGAAGCCGCTATCATCTGTGCTCCCGTATTGCCTATGTATTCGAGTTCGTCCAACACCACCACGCTATCTGTCGGTGCCGACCCTTCATTTTGAAACTGGACGGTGTAGGTAATCCACCTGTCGTCTTTGCAAATGGCGGTCAAGTTGGCCGTTTTCAAATTGGGGTCGTGGGCATTGGCGACAGATTGGCTGGTTGTGTGCACAGTGCTTTCGGAATTGTTTGCACAATGGTCATTGATATCGTTGGATCCGTTGCCGTAAGTGAAAACCAATGTTGGCGTCGGGTCAAGCGTATCACCCTCTGTTATATTTTCATTGGCCTCAAAGCGAAAGAAGATGTTACGTTGGTCGCCGCTTTTAAGACCCTGATACGACCATTTCAAGGTGCCTGCGTTTCCTGTGCTTGTGTGCTGGAAGTCATTTTCAGCAAAATACCTTTCGGTGGCGATGTATGTTATTTTCGATGTGTCATATTTTAATATCACATCACCTGCTACTGTATCCTGACACCGGCCTCCGCGATTCTGGTAGGTAACCATGTAAGTAATAGGGTCGCTAGCCACTATTTTCCGGTTGGCTTCGATTTTTGCCCAACCGTTGAAATCGCAACCGTTAAAATTGGACGAGGCAGTGGTAGGTGTAAAAGAACCAGTGTTGAGCATGGCGACCATTGGCGGCGGGTCGTCGTCGCCATAAATGGGGGTGAGCTCTGCATAAGGACTGTAAGATTGGCTCGTGTTGGGGTAATGATGCACCTCATCAAGTGTGACAGTTCCGTTTGAGATGGACGAACACAACACTGTGTCAGTGAAATAGAAGCCATCGCCTGCGTTCACAAACACCAAAAACTGCGCATCACCATTGTAGTCATCAATGGTTGGAATATTGGAGAGCGTGAAACTTACGGCTCCTTGATTTTGGGCGATACTCAATTGTAATTGTGGCAGGTTGTTGCCAGTTGGACGAGCAAATGCCAGATATGAAGCTATCATGCCTACTGCGGCAAAGGGCATCAAAAAATTTCTTGCAATCTTGTTCATGAATTTTCTTGGTTTTTAATAATGATGAAATATTGATTTTTGAACCCGTGTTTGCAATAACAATTCCTCTCATTTCACAATGAATTTGAAATGGAAAGGCTTAAAAGCGCACTTTTACTAACTATCGGTCTTTTCATCTTTAATCGTGCAACCATTCGATTTCTTACCCTCCCTCACCGCGTTTTTTGTTCCACGGTTCCCACCGTTTTCAAGCGGCAGCCTTGCCCCATCACATTTTTTACCGTAATCAAATACGTCGTGCCGCTCGCCAGCCCGGTAACGGTGTAAGAATCGCCCCGCGCGGCACCGGGGGAGGCGTACGGCACACAAACCCAGCCGTTTAAAATGCCCGCTTTTTTGTGGCACAACTCCCAAGTGTCGCAGGTGTAGCAATCATGCCGCCAACGCACGGTGATGTGGTTTCTGCCAACATCTTCGACAACCAATTCTTCCGCGCAGCTGCCATCGCCGCAGTTGGTCAGCAGGCCTACAGAGAGGATACCGCCAAAAAAGAGTAGAGTGAGATAGGGCTGACTTTGAAAAAAAGTCAAGTTGAACGGGGTATCGAACAGCCCGATGCGCGGCAAATTTCTCATGGATTGAAAATGGATTCTTCGCCCACATATCCAGCGTAGCCCCGTTTTGTTACCCGTTTGGAAATGTTTTATCCAAAAAAATCCCCGCCCGGCACAGGCCGGGCAGGGAGCAAATACACGGTGATTGATTTTTTTGGGTGAGAAATTTTACTGGTAAGCCACATTGAACTCGCCGTCGGTGAACGAAGCGGTGCCACTGTTGAACAGGTTTTCGCCCTCAAATTTGAAAGTGCCCTTGATGCGGTTGCCTGCGTGTTCCGTCACGACCAATTCGCCGGACTTGGCCGAATAGGCCGTGGTACCGCCTGTGACGAACGATACGTCAATATCGCCGAACGGCTCCAGCTCGTAAGTGCCGGGTTTGACATCAGCAGGCAAGGAAATAGAAAGCGATTTTGACCCAGTGGCATCCGTGCCGATAATGGCCAAGAGGCCGGCCTGAGTGATGCCGTTGGTCGTTGGAGCCACCCATTCGTCGCCGTCCACGGTGACGCGGACACCCTCAAAATCGTTGGAGCCGTCTTTTTTGCAATTGGTGAAAACAGTGGCCAGCAGGCCGAGCAGGATGAAAAAACGAAAAGTCTTCATGACGTTAAAAAAAGTTTGGTTTAAAAAATTGATGGTGAGTTTTGAGCAAAAACGCCCCGTGCGGCTGCGCGGGGCGCGGTCGTGAAAAGGGTTAGAGGCGAGTCTGTTTTTCGGAAAAAAAAAGCCAGTGGCAATCAGAACCACGGGCGGAAGTTCAGCCGGAATGCGCCGTTGGTCAGCACCTTTTTGCCGCCAAACTCGTCGTAGAGCGTACATTCGATAGTGCCAGTCACCGTCTGGCCGATGCCGAGAAAGTTGGTCGTTTCTGATTTGATGATGGTAAACTGGCTGCCCGATTGGGAGCCGTTAGCGCTGGAATAGACGCCCGTGTCGTCGAAATACAGCACGGCCACACCTTTGCCGCCTGTCGTCGCATTCGCGAACGGCTGACTGCCAACCGGGAAAAGCGTAGTGAACATCGCGCCTTCGTCGCCGCAATCGCCGCTGAAAATTTGCTGGAAATCAACTTTAATCTGCGGGTATTCGTCCGGGTAGGATGGCCCGAGGTAGGCACCGTAGTCAAACGTGCAATCAGGCGGACCGATGCTGCCGCCGTTGGCCGTCGTCATTTCGACATCGTTGCTGGGCAACAGCTCTATGGCGACTTTTTTGCCGTCAATGGTGCCGGTGAAATAAAAGTCCGCCGAAGAACCAGGTTTGGGGTCAGGGTCGCCGTCGTTGTCGGAGTCTTTTTTGCAACTTCCGAACGTGAGCAGCATGAGGCTGAGGGTAAGAAAAAAAGAATGCTTCATAAGTGATTGGTATTGTTTGTTGATTAGCCCCTACTCTTTTTAGGCTTTTCGGGCGCCGCCGTTTTTGCGAATTGGATAATGTGGGGTAATGGGGTAACTACTCTTTTCGGTTTTTCGGCTGTCTTGTCTTGTTGGCTTCTATCGCACCCGCGCCCCTTTCCTTACCCTGTGTTTTTGTTTGTTTGAAAAAAATTAAGAAACACAAGGAGAAAAAAACCGGGCTGCACGGTAGGGAACGGCAGCCCGGATGAAGATTTATCCTTGCCAATTCAGCAACATACGCGGCGTGCTAACACAACAATCTGTACCCTGCTCCCTCCATTGCCGATATAGTTGAGACTGACTTCGGTAGTGATATCAGGATAGATTATTGGCATACAGCAATTGAGGTCTAGCCATCCATCAGCTTCGCCGAATTCGTCTTGTCCAGCTAATGCAACTTGCTCAGTAAGTCGAGCGTCGCTCTCTCTCACTTGGCAGCTGTAACGACAACGCACAGTCGTTCCCTTCTTTACATAGACTCGATTTATTGGCTGGTTGACTTTGACCCAAGGGCCTGGGCCAGTCCCAAGCATGATATTCTCAATGTGTAGGTCAACATAGGACGACATGGAAGGGAATAGGATTCCGCTGCCGTTGGCTTCAACAAAGACTTGGATCTCCATTGCATTCGCAGCAAGTGGGATGCTGCCACCATCGGGGATTTCAATTTGGTGTGCTGTCGCGCGCATCTTTTCAAAGACAATCTCGAAGCAGCAGCAGTCATCCTTGATGCAACCACAATTTCCACTTTCGTCGCTGCAATCCCTCTTGCTGGAAGATGGGTTTACGGCGGCTTTTTCCGGCGTTGCTGCCAATAAAGATTTGGCTACAGCTTTAAAATCGGCAATTGCGTCTTTGAACATCGCGTCGCGGATACTTTGTGCTTTCATGGCCTGCACTGATTGCATCAGCTCTTTGAGCGTAGCGATTTGCTGGTCTTCTGTCGTGGACAAGGACAAATCGGCCTCTGTAGATGGAGCGGTCTCAAGAGATGGCTCAGGTGGTTCAATCAAATTTTTCTTTTCCATTTTTTGGACTTTTTTAAGTTAAACATTGATTTTTTAGGACAGGGTTGCGGGCGAAGCCGACGCTGTTCTATTAGATTGCTATCGCACCCGCTCCCCTTTCCTTACCCTGTGTTTTTTGTTTTTTGAAAAAAAAATTTCGCACCCCGCATTTACCTTTGGCGCAAGCGAAAAAAATCAACCGCATGGCCTCCCCGCACCCGGATTTCCATTACATCCAAGCCCTCTTGGACAATGACAATAAGGCAATTGCAGAAATTTACACCCGTTTTGCCGACCGCATCCGGCGTTTTGTGCAGGCCAACAACGGCACCGCGGATGATGCCCGCGACATATTTCAGGATGCGCTCATCGCCGTCAGTCGGCAAGCGCAGCGACCAGAGTTTGTGCTGACCTGCCCTTTTGAGGCATATTTCTACTGCGTGTGCCGGGGCAAATGGCTCAACGAACTCAAGCGCCGCCGCCGGGCAGCCGTAACAATCAGCGAAGCCAGTGGATTTACCAATATGGAAGAGGCCGACATGCTGGCCGAGGCGACTTTGCGCGAAGAAGAGCGCGACCGCCTTTTTCACCATTTTTTTGAAAAATTGGCCGCCAGGTGCCGCCAATTGCTCCAACTGGCATGGTCGGGTATTTCAATGCACGAAGTGAGCGTACAATTGGGTGTGAGTTACGGCTACGCCCGCAAAAAGAAACACGAGTGCGTGGGCCAGCTCATGGGTTGGATACAAAACTCCCCGGAATTTGACCGCGTTTAATGATAAATTTAACCCCAATGACCCGCCTTCTCCGCCTTCCGGCGGATTCGGCGGGTAAACCAAAACACCGATTCGCATGAACGACATCCACACACGCATCGAAGATTATCTGGACAATGCCATGAGCGCTGCGGAGCGCGCCGATTTTGAAGCGGCGTTGCGTGCCGACCCGACATTGGCCGAGGCATTGGCACTGGCCCGCGAGGCCCGCGAACGGCTCGCCCGCCAATGGGCGCAAGCAGACGCAGAGGCTGCCCTACGCCGTACTTTGACAGATTTGGGAAAGCAATATTTTGGTGAGGGGAAAACCATTTCGCCGCCGCCGCTCCGCTCCGCCCGCATCCGTTGGTGGATGGCCGCTGCAGCGGCGGCAGTGGCGCTCGTCGTTTGGCTCAGTTGGCCGCCCGGGGCCGACGCGCTTTATGACCAATACCGAATATTCCCCGAGGCGGCCTTTGCGCTAAAAAGCAGCAACACTTCGGCGGCGCAAAACCTCGATGCTGCGGCTAAGTCGTTCAACGCCAAAGATTTCGCGCCCACCCTTTCTGCATTGAACGCGCATTTGAGCGCAACGCCCGATGACCTCGAAGTACGTTTTTTCGCGGGTCTCTGCCAACTCGAACTCGGCCAATTTGTGGCATCGGAGGCCACATTTCGGCAAATTATTTCCCCAGAAAATGTGTGGTCGGGCGAAGCGCGTTGGTATCTGGCGCTCACGTATCTGCGCGAAAAAAAGGTGGAGCAGTGCAAAGAAATATTGGGGCAAATCCCGCCCGGCGATGCGCACTACGCAGCGGCGCAGGAATTGATGAAGAAGTTGTGAGCCTGTATTTTCAAAAAACCTGTTAAACGCTGGCAGTGTATTTTTGGAAAAAAAGACGATTGGTAATTTTGCAGCCTGAACAAAGAAATACCTCGTTCACACAAAAATTTACGGCTATGCGAACACTATCCCTCACCACCTTGCTACTTCTTTTTTCGCTCCTTTTTTGCCAAAAAGCAGCAGCCCAAAACCAGGCGTTCGAGGAACTCCACGACCGGATGATCGAGATGCAGCGCCGGATGATAGAGCAGTTTAGGAACAGCCCTTTCAACGACCCCAATTTCGCCCTGCCGCGATGGGACACCACGTTCCAATTCCGTT
>CAYZVM010000153.1:0-14879 GCA_964481485.1 uncultured Saprospiraceae bacterium
ACATCGGAGATATGGCGGGTTTGCTCCAGACCGAGGTGTTGCCAGGTCTTGCCCGAGTCGGTGGATTTGTACACGCCGTCGCCGAACGAACTCATCACCCCACGCACGGCGTGCTCGCCCATACCCACATACACCACGTTTGGGTCGCTCTCGGCCACCGCGATGTCGCCCACCGAACTGGTTGTAAAAAAGCCGTCGGAGACGTTGCGCCAATTGAGCCCGGCATCTTCGGTTTTCCACACGCCGCCGCCAGTGTAGCCCGCGTAGTACGTATTTTCATTTTGCAAAACGCCGCTCACCGCGTTCGAGCGACCGCCCCGGAACGGGCCGATGTTGCGCCATTTCAATCCTTTGAACTGGTCGGCGTTGAAAATTGGGGCTGCGGTAGCAGTGGAAACATTGGTCGTAGGCGGGGTTTTGCTGGATTTCTTTTGACCAAAAATCGGCGAAGCCAGCAGAAGGGTGAGACAAGCTGGTAGGAAAAGTTTTGTCATGACGTAAAGATTTGAGTTAGGAATGGGCAGTGTGTTTCAAAATCAATTTTGTCCCGCTAAGGTGGCTCAATTTCGGCGCACACTTTTCTGTAAAGAGATAAGGTTCGGTTGGTTTGATTCCGGGCTTCAAAGTTCATTGGCCAAGGTACAAGTAGTCCTTTGGGCAAGGTTTTGCGGTTGATTGCTTTGTTTACCCGTTCCTTAAGAGAGTTTTGTGTGCGGAAAATTAGACCATCTCATCTCCCCTCACAGCCTCCCTGACGCAATCTTTTGTTCCAATGCCGGCGACTTCCGTATCGCGTTGGCTTTTTGCCAAAACTCCATGGCCTTGTTGCGGTCGCCATGTTGGAACAACGCATCGCCGTAATGCTCCAAAATGCCGGGATGTTGGTCGCCGCCTTTGGCGAGGTTTTGCTCGTAGCGGGCGATGGCGGTATCAAATTCCTTTTTGCCCATGAGCGCGAGGCCGATTTGGTCAACGATGTCGAGCCGGAGGCCCGATTTATCGAGATTGCCCGTCATCAAAATCGCCTGTTCGAGTTGGCTGACGGCATCGTCGTATTTGCCTTTTTCCGTGGCGGCCACGCCGTAGTATAGATAGGCTTTGGGCTGATTTGGGAAATCGTCCATCGCCCGTTCGGAAAGGCGGAGCATTTCGTCGTAGTTTTTTTGCTGGCGCAGGATGTCGAGCGTGTTTTCCCAAACAGAAAAAACGGCAGGGTTCAGTTGGATGCAACGGCGGTATTTTTCTAATGCCTCAGCGGGGCGATTGGCGTGATAGAGCAAATCGCCCGAAAGGCTCCAGGCCTTCGGGTCGTCGGGGTGGGATTTCTCCACGAGGCTGCCGAGTTCGAGCAGGTTTTGGGTCAACGCCGCGTCGTCGCCCGCGCCGAGTTTTGGAAAAAAGGGCAACACCTCTTTTACCTTGGCGTCAATCGGAACTTTTGAGTCGGCAAACAGCGGCTTGAGCGAGGCCAAATAGGCGGCATCTGAACTGTTTTTTTCTTTTTCCAGCAACGCCAATTTTGCCACCGCATCGTCGGGGTTGCGGCGCAAAATGTCCTCATACACGCGGCGGGCGTTGGTTTTGTCGCCCATCGTCGCGTAATATCCCGCCAGACGGTGGCGATATTCGATGCGGTCGGGGAAGGCGTTGGCGAGTTTTTCGAGTTCGGCGGCTGCTTTTTTGGAGTCGCCGAGGCCGACATAAATCAAGTGCTTCTCCATGGAGTTTTCCAGATTGATGCCCCGGATTTTTTCCACCTTTTCCAACGCGCGGAGACCGCCCTGCGGGTCGCCGGAGAGGACGGACAAATAGGCCAGGTGTTCCAGAAATTCAAAGGTTTGCGGGAAACGTTTGGTCAAGTTTTCATACACTTTGACGGCATCTTTCACGCGCCCGGTTTTTTCAAAAACATCGGCTTGAAAAATCTGGTACCACTCGTTGGCAGGCTCTTTTTCTGCTGCCTTTGCGATGGCGTCCAATGCGTTGGCGAAGTCATCTTCTGCAAAATACGAACGCGCGAGGCCGTACCAACCCGCGCCATTGTCGGGGTTGTCGTAGGTGAATTTTTTGTACAGTTCGATGGCCTTGTCGTGGTGGCCCAGCAGCCGTTCGCGCTCGGCATCCACGAAGGCACTCTGGCGGTTCACCTCTGCTTCTGGGACGATTTTGGCCTCACCGCTGAGGGTGTTTTGGGCTGGCAGGGTGGGTGAGAGCACCAGCAAAACAGGAAGTAACAGCAGCCTTATTTTTAGCAGATTTTGAAAGTTGGGCAAAACGCGCATGGTATCGGAAAAAGTAGTCAGCAGCATATCGTGTTGAATTGTCGGGTTGAAAAAACGCGGGTTGTGTACAGGGTTTGTTTTTCTTTTGACAGGATTTATAAGATTTACAGGATTCGAATTGTCATCTTCAAAATCCTGTGTAGCCAGCGCAAAATGATTTTGGCCAAAGATTGTGCGCAATTGACTGGAACGCACGCGCCCAAACCATCTAAACTTTCTAAACCACTCTAAGTATGAGGGCAAAATTATCCAACCATTTCACACGACGACACAACGGCACAAAGAATTGATTCTCAAAAAAATAAAATCGTAGTGTCGCCGTGTCGTTGTGTGAAATAAATCTGTGCAGGTACTTAAATTGTCATAAATGCGGCAAAAGTCGGACGGATAAAACGGATTTTTTTCATCGTTGTTTGCTTTTGTGCAAAAGTGCGGGGAAGGTGGCACGGGAAAAGGGTGTTGGATGCTCGCTCGGCGTTTTGAAATATTTTTCGTATAACTTTTGTTGTTTGCTCACATCAGTTAAATTTTTCATTTTTACGGCAGAAAACCGCTTCCGCTAATCCTCGTTTGAAAACCATTTCTTCACCTTTTCAACACTACCTTCCATGTTGCTCAACCCCCGTTGGCGCCGCCATTTTGTGGTGATAGTCGCCTTTTTGTTCGTTTCGCCCGTTTTTTCTCAGACGAAAAAAGGTTTTAAACAACTCAATAAAGAAAAATGGTCGGCGGCCATTGCCGCGTTTGCCCTCGATACGAGCGATGCCGAACTCCGCCCGGTCGCCCTTTTCGGCATGGCGAAGGCATTGGCCGCGCCGGAAAATCCCCAAAAAGATTACCGCCAAGCCATGATTTTTCAGGAAAAAGCCAGCAAAGGATGGAAGGCCCTGAAAAACACGCAGCGCACCGCGTTGACCAAAGAATACGAAGTCTCGCTCGGCGCGATTGACAAACTGCGCAACACCGCCGCAAACGAATCTTGGAAAACAATAGAAAAAACGGCTACTCTGCGCAATGTGGACGAGTTTCTGGATGTGTTCCCCAACAGTTCCACTTACATCAAAAGCAAGGCGACCAAAAAACAAACCGAACTGCTCAGCGCGGCGGTGCGCGATGCCAAGTCGTACGCCGAACTTTCGTACCTGCTCAACGCGCACCGCGACGATTTGAAAGTCAAATACACCACATCGTTCGAGAGCATCGAACAGCGCACATTTGAGGCTTTTTTGGCGGAAAAAGGCGCTGACCAACTCGTTGTTTTTTCCCGCGAAAATCCTTCGCACCCGGTCAGCCGCGACCCTGCCCAAGACAAATTCCCGGCAGCTTGGAAGAGCGAATCGCTCACGGACAATCTCGGATTTCTGTCCGCCCACCCCAACAGCCGTTTCAATCAGTACATCCGCAAAAAAACGCTCAAGTTGTTGAACGACAAACCGTTGGGCGAAGCAGAGAAAGCCAAGCTTTCAGAGGAAGAAAAAGGCTGGTTGGCAGAGTTGCAGTGGGAAGCCTCCGGCAAATCGGCGAATACGTCCGCGCCGTTCAAACCTTCCGAACGCGAAATGTGGACGATGTACATCCGCCGCACCGCGCCGTCGCCGAGCGCATTTGCCGCCGTCGAAAAAATGTACCGATTCTATGCTGACAGCCGCGATTGGCCAACGGCGGCGGCCATCCTGAAAGAAAATAAACCTTTGTTCAAAAACCAGCAACCGTGGTTCGACGATATGCTCGCCCTCGCCGATGGCGCGACGACGGGCGTGGCGGCGGTGAATATTGGCTGGACGGTGAACAGTACAGGTTCGGAATTTTCGCCGGTCATCTCTACCGACGGACAGGAACTGTACTTCTGCGGGCGGTATCGCGACGACAATCTCGATGGCGAAGACATTTATTTGACCCAAAAATCCGATTCCGGCTGGTCGAAACCAGCGTTGGTGAAAGAACTTTCGTTTTTCGGCCACCAAGCGCCCAGTTCTTTGACTGCCGACGGCAACCAAATGCTGATGTTCAACAATGGCAAGTTGTTCCAAACCGAACGAACGGCCACCGGTTGGTCCAATCCCGTCGCGGTGCAGATTGATATTGCCCGGTTCCCCTGGGTCGGTTTGTGCCAAATTTCTTCCAACAATCAGGTGATGTTGCTCGAAGCAAAACTCGCCAGCGATGCCACCCACCGTCTTTCGGACTTGTATGTGGCGCTCCGCGACGAAAGCGGCAATTGGGGCAAACCCATCAAACTTGATTCCGTCATCAACACCAGCGAATCGGACAGGACACCATTTTTGCACCCCGACTTGCGCACCATGTATTTTAGTTCGGAAGGACACCCCGGCGTGGGTGGGCTGGATGTGTTCAAAACCACCCGATTGGACGACACTTGGCTGCGTTGGAGTCGCCCGGTCAATCTCGGCAGGGAGGTGAACACGCCCGGAGATGATTGGGGCTACAAAATCAGCACCGACGGCGCGGTGGCTTGGTTCGCTACACGCTCGGCAGGTACGCAGCAAGATATTTTTTGGATAACGCTGCCCGACTCGATGCGCCCGGAAGATGTGGTGACCTATCGACTTGATCTCAAGGACGAAAACGGCCAGCCATTCGACGGCAAAGTCATTGTGAAAGACCCCGCCACCGATGCGGTCACGGGTACTTTCCAGGCCAATCCCACTGGTGGCCTTACCACTATCACGGTGCCGAACGATAAGCCATACACGTTGCAACTGCAAAAGGAGGGATATTTCCCGACCTCAATGCCGTTGCCGGTGCAATCGCCGGGCAAACCCTTGACAATCAGCGCATCCATGCGTCCCGTGAGTATTGAAAAAATGGTGGCGACTGGCAAAACGGCCATTCTCAACCTGCACTTTGATTACGACAAAGATGAACTGCGCCCCGAATCGCTCCCCGAATTGAGAACGGTGGCCGACATCGCGCTGAAAAATAATTACAAAATAAACCTGATCGGCTACACGGACAACAAGGGCGAACCAGGCTACAATAGAGAACTCTCGCAACGCCGTGCCGATGCGGCCAAAAAGGCGCTGATCGAGATGAAAGTGCCGCCCGAAAAAATTGATGCCAGCGGATTCGGGGAGAACAATCCCGTGGACGACAATTACACAGACGAAGGCCGCGCCAAAAACCGGCGGGTGGAAATTCAATTTTCAAAAGAGTAAATCAGCATTGTCCAGCAGCCCCGGCAGTAAAAAGCTGGGGCTGCTTTTTATCTGCGAGACTCATCTTGTGTTGTAAAATTATTGTTGGCTAAAAAAATTAATGACGGCTGAAATAGGATGTTAGAATGTTTTTTAGGGAAATAAGTTTTTGAAAAAGCAATAATTCCCAGAATCGGAAAGTTTGATATGTTTTTGAACTGCGTTTCCGCCTTGCGCTGTTTCGGCGGAATCCCCGCTCGTTCTTTTCACCAACACTTTCTGGTTATGAAAAATATCGCTCTTCGCTACGGCCTTTGGATGTTTCTCGGATTCACGGGATTTTTCCTGCTGATGCACCTCCTTGATTTAAGTCAGAATTACTATCTACGGGTGTTCAACGGTGTCATCCACGCTGGCTTCCTTTGGATGGCACTGCGTACTTGGATTCGCAAACACCCCGAACCCTCCGACGACTACACCTCGGGCGTGGTGGTCGGGATGTTCACCTCATTGGTCGGGGTCATCCCATTCACGATTTTCATGGTGCTGTTTTTGGCCTACAACCCGGCTTTTTTGGCAAATATTCAGAGCCAGTCGCCTATCGGCCAATACTTTACGCCCGTGACGGCGAGCCTGTTCATCCTTGTGGAAGGCATCGCCATTAGCCTGATTTTGTCCTACGTTTTAGTGCGGTTGCTGGAAATTTTGCGCGAAAGGGCGTGAGGTGAATGCAATGGCTCAAATCTGCGGAAATTTCTCTGCCCACGGGGCTGCTTTTTCCAACTGCCCGGCCAACCGGAACAGCAAATCTTCTTCGCCGTACCGCGCCGTGAACATCGTACCGACTGGCAACGACTCTTCCGTCCAATGCAGCGGCACGGACATGGAGGGCTGCCCGGTTATGTTGGCAAATGCCGTCCATGGCATCCAATCGTAGATTTTTTCGGCCAAGGGGTCTATTTGCGTGCGCACTGCGCTGCCGAGGCCGAGTGCATTCACGACGCTTACAAGGCGACTTTCGGCGCGTGTGTTTTGCAATGCTCCGGTTCGGAATGGCCGTTGTCCGAGGGTCGGCGTGAGTAGCAGGTCGTAGCGTGTGTGAAAATCTGCTACGCGGCGGCATATCTCGTTCCATTTGTGTTTGGCATAAGCGTAGTCGGCGGCGCTGAAGTTTTTTCCCAGCAAATGCAGCGCGTAGGTGTTGGGTTCCACATCCGAGGGACGCACTTTTCTGCCCAGATACTCGCTGAGTATCTTCAACGTGGCGGCTATTTCGCCCGCGACAATTACAAAAAATGCTTTTGTCAAATCTTCTTTTTTGTAAGGCAATGCCACTTCTTCGACCGTGTGGCCTTCGCTGCGCAGAATGTCCACAGTTTTTTCCACCGCTTTTTGGCAGGCCGGGTCAACGGACAAACCGAGCGTGTGTGCGGTGGAAAAACCGATGCGAAGTTTCCCGGGTTTTGTGCCAACTTCCTGTAAGTAAGGCCGTTGGGGAGGTTCAATAACGTAAGGGTCGCCGGGCGCGGCACCCATGATGGCGTCCAGATAAGCAGCCGAATCGCGCACAGAACGGCTCACACATCCTTCCGACACGGCACCATTCCACATTTCGCCGAACAGCTTTGACCACGAACTGCGCCCGCGAGAAGATTTTAGACCAAAAAGCCCGCAACACGAGGCGGGCATCCGGATGCTGCCGCCGCCGTCGTTGGCCGAAGCCATCGGCACGATGCCCGCAGCCACTGCCGCCGCCGAACCGCCGCTGCTGCCGCCGGGTGTGTGTTTGGTGTTCCAGGGATTGTGGGTGGGGCCAAAAAGCAGGGGTTCGGTAAATGGGGTGAGGCCAAATTCGGGCGTGTTCGTCTTGCCAAAAATGACCAGCCCTGCGGATCGCATTTTTTGCACCACAAAACTGTCTTCGGTGGAAACGTATTTGAAATAGCCCCTGCAACCGGAGCGCATAGGTGTGCCTTTTACTTCCATGCCGAGGTCTTTCACCAAAAACGGCACACCCGCGAATGGGCCTTCCGGTCGGACATATTTGGCGGCAGCCCGCGCTTCATCGTACATTTTGTGGATGATAGCGTTCAGCGCCGGGTTTACTGCTTCGGCACGCGAAAGCGCAATGTCGAGCAATTCGGCAGGTGTGACTTCATCTTTTTTTACCAAACTGGCGAGGCCGAGGGCATCGTGGCGGCGGTATTCTTCAAATGTCATGTGCGGTGTCGTGCTTGTTGTTGACACCGCAAATCTCGTAAAACTCCGGTCACTGCTTCACAAAATCCAGCGACACCGAATTGATGCAGTAACGCAGTCCGGTCGGGGGCGGGCCGTCGGCAAAAACATGTCCCTGGTGGCCGCCACAACGGGCGCACAGCACTTCGTCGCGGGTCATGCCGTAGCTGCGGTCTTCCTCGTCGGCGATGTATTCCGGTTTGATGGGCTGGTAAAATGACGGCCAACCGGTGCCGGATTCAAATTTGGTGTCGGAACTGAACAGCGGCAGACCACAGGCAGCACAGATGAACGTGCCTTTTTCGTGGTTGTCCCAGAGATCGCCGGTGAAAGCCCGCTCCGTGCCTTTTTCGCGCAGGACGTAATATTCCATTTCCGTCAATTCCTTTTTCCACTCGTCGTTAGTTTTGACGATTTTGACCAACTGGCCGTTGGCATACTGGGGCGGTACGATGGAGTCGGTGATGGAAGTGCTGGCAGATGAGGTTTGCTGTTCCGGCGTCGGTTGTTGCGTGGCGTTGCAAGCCAGCAACACCACCAAGATGGATAAAAATTTCATTGTTTTTGCAAATTTTAAAGAATGACCAAATGGCGCAATGACGCCCCGCCTTTGTCCCAATAATGGCGAGTAAAATGGCGGATTACTTCCTGCGGCGCGGCTCGTTCCACTCTTCCCGTTCGGCGAATTGCACGATTTTTTTCATAAAATTCACCATAGACAGAAAGACGAGGAAACCCACCGTGACCACGATGTAAATCCATCGGTACGTCCCTGCGTCGCGCAGCGGAATGCCCGAAAACATCCACGCGGCACTGCCAGAGCATAACGCCAAGCCGATATAACTGTACATGGAGCGCCCCCAATACTTGGCAAAACTGTCCGAGCGAAGACTCATCAGGCTGTTGAGCATCGCATACAACAGCATAAATGCCGCAGCGATTGACCACGCAAACAGCGGATCTGTGGGATAGATGCCCGTGACCGTGAGCAGCCAGCCGCACGCCATGAGCGCAAGCGCTCCCGCCAAAATGACGATGGCTTGGGCGATGGGGCTGTCAATTTTTTTATAGTCGGATTCTTTCATTTATCGAGAGGTGAGGAGAAAGGGATGAGGTGCAAGGGATTTGAAAATGCTCAGCCCCCACGTCTCACCCTCACTCCTTATTTTATCATCACGCCTTTACGGTTCAGGAATGGGATTTCGGTGAAATTCATTTCATCGAGGCTGCCGGGGACGAAGACGTATTTTTTGTCGTAGAGGTAATCATTGAAGGAAAAACTGACCCAGTATTCGTTGGCGATTTCAAGTACCGCTTTTTGCACCGGCTCGACTTTTACAACTTCCAACGGGCCGATTTCTTCCCAAAAATAGCGGAGCGTGGTGGTGCGGCGTTGTTCGCCACCAATCTCGCCATAGCCGCGCGAGTTCACTAGCACCGAACGGATGGGCTCGTCTTTCAGATTGAGCAGGTAGGTGTCCCAGAATTCTTCGTGGTCTTCCTCGTGTTCGAGGCGCGGGACAATGGCGATAGCCAAGTCCTCCACCTTTAGTATAGGAATATCTTTTTTCATAAGGAATCAACAATGTCACATTCAAAAACTGTGGCGAAGTGCCGTTTCAATTTCCGCTTAACTTCTTGCAAATCAACAGGTTTGCCAAGTTCTTGCGCTAAAGAAGTTACGGTTTTGTCTTCGTCGGCGATGCCACAAGGTACGATGTAATCAAAGTATTCAAGGGGGGTATTTACGTTGAAAGCCCAACCGTGGAGCGTCGTCCAACGGCTGAGATGGA
This sequence comes from uncultured Saprospiraceae bacterium, assembly GCA_964481485.1. Lineage (GTDB taxonomy): Bacteria > Bacteroidota > Bacteroidia > Chitinophagales > Saprospiraceae > M3007. Next base: position 9,469 of record CAYZVM010000153.1, read on the forward strand.
CGCCGATGGCGCAGATTTTCCCGAGGTTGTTCGTTGTTTGTTGTTCGTTGTTTGTTGTTCGCACCCAAACACCCGTGTAGTCTTTTATCCTAAAACCTTCGATTCCGTATTCCGCCAAAGTCCGAATAATCACTTCTTCGATATTGCGAACATATTTGTGGACATCGGTGAAAAAACATTCGAGGTCGAGGATGGGGTAGCCGACGATTTGGCCGGGGCCGTGAAACGTGATGTCGCCGCCCCGATTGATGGGAAAAAACTGGATGCCGCGCGTGGTCAGTTCTGCTTCGGAAAGCAAGAGGTTGTCCATCGAGCCACTTTTGCCGAGTGTGAAAACGGGGGGGTGTTCTACGAGCAACAGTTGGTGCGTTTGTGGGTACGTTCCCGGTTTCAAATCCCTGTTTTTCAACTTGTTGTCCACCAAATTGCGGTGCAGCGCAGTTTGGTAATCCCACGCCGTTTGGTAGTCCATTTGGCCCAAATCCCGGAAGTGAACAGTTTGCATAACCGCTACAACAGCCCCGAACAATGGAAGTTTTCAAAAGCCTAAAAATGCTACTTTTGCGCCCACACCTGTTGGCATTTTTCTATGAAAAACACAGCACTTTTCTTTTTCAGTCTTTTGTCCGCAGCCATTTTAGTCGCTTGCAGCAAAGATGCCGGCCCAGCCGATACTGGCCCGACTGCCTACCAGTTGGCCATTCCCGCCGGACTGCCTGTCATGCCTATTCCGTCGGGCAATCCTTTGACGGTGGAAGGTGTAGCGCTGGGGCGCAAATTATTTTATGACCCGATTCTTTCGGGCAACAATTCGATGGCTTGCTCCGATTGCCATTTGCAAAAAGATGCGTTCACGGATGTCCGACAGTTCAGCCGGGGGATAGACGGCAAAGAAGGCGCTCGCAATGCTATGCCGCTTTTTAATCTCGGTTGGCAAAAAAAATTCTTCTGGGACGGGCGTTCCAACAGCCTCGAACAACAGGCGCTCCGACCCATCCAAGACCCCATCGAAATGCACGAATCGCTCGCCAATGCTGTGGCGGAACTTCGGGCACACCCGGAATATCCCGGTTTATTCGAGCGGGCTTTTGGCGCAGAAATCATTGACACGCTGCTGATTGCCAAAGCGATAGCGCAGTTTGAGCGCACCTTGATTTCGGGAAATTCAAAGTTTGACAAATGGAAACGCAACGAAGTCAGTATGACCGATGCCGAGCAGCGCGGCATGAGCTTGTTCAATGACCCGGAAAAAGGAGACTGCGCCCATTGCCATGTGTTTGGCAGCACGTTTTCGGATTTTGAGTTCCGGAACACCGGGCTTGACAGCATTCCTGTTGACCGGGGGCTGGCAAATGTGACCGGCCTTCCGACCGATGCGGGCAAGTTCAAAACCCCTTCTTTGCGCAACATTGAATACACGGCGCCGTATATGCACGATGGGCGTTTCGCCACTTTGGAAGCATCCCTCGAACACTACAACACCGGATTTTTCTACACGGCCAACTTGGATGCCAACCTCGCGCACCTCCAAAAAGGCCGCCTGACCCAGCAGGATATGGGCGATTTGATTGCTTTTTTGAAAACACTTTCCGACCCGGATTTTTTGAACAACCCTGAATTTTCAAAACCACAATGAGGTACATAAACCACTCATTTTCAAAACATAAGATTTAACATGAAATATTTCATCTCTTATACACTCCCGCTGACAACCATCCTTGCAATTGTTTTTTTTCAAGCATGCAAAAAGGATGAGCCGAGCAGCCAAACATCTGACATTAAGATTGCTTTTGAAAACGTGGCGAGTGGCCAACCGCTCGAATACGGGAAGTTGCAGTACGAAAATACGTTTGGCAACCGCTACTCCGTCAACACGCTCAAATATTATGTCAGCCACATCACGCTCGAGACTGCAGATGGCCAACAACACGCGCTGAACAACTACGACCTTATCAATCAAGATGATTTGGAAATCTCTGAAATTCAAGCAGATAGTATTCCCCATGGGCGCTATGTTTCAATGAAATTCAATGTTGGCATTGACTCCATTCGCAACCACAGCGGTGACCAAGCCGGTGACCTCGACCCTTCTTTCGGCATGGTGTGGTCATGGACAACGGGCTATATTTTTTACCGCCACGAAGGGAATTACATCAACTCTTTGGGCGACACCACACACCTTTTTTTCCACTTGGGCACTGACCCTGCAATGGCTGAAGTCAACATTCCGCTCAATGGGCTGGAGATTGACGGCACGACCGGAAAAGTTGTCATCCGGCTGGATTTGAACGAATTGTACCGCGATATTGACTTTGAGGAAAATGGTGTGGAACACTCTTCCACCGAAATTAAAGATGCTGGATGGATAGTATTGATGCGGGAAGGCCTCCAGCGGTCATTTTCTTTTGACCGTGTGGAGTGAAATGCAGCATATATGACGGGACCATGCAAAATCCCCAAAGGCTCTTCCTACCTTTGCATCCCGTAACAACGACAACATACTATGACTAAATACATCTTTGTTACGGGCGGTGTCACCTCTTCGCTCGGAAAAGGTATTCTTTGTGCCTCGCTCGCCAAACTCCTCCAGGCGCGCGGATTTTCTGTCACCATTCAAAAGTTTGACCCCTACCTCAACGTTGACCCTGGCACGCTCAATCCTTATGAGCATGGCGAGTGCTATGTGACCGACGACGGTGCGGAAACAGACCTTGACCTCGGTCACTACGAACGTTTTTTGAACAGCCCGACTTCGCAGGCCAACAACGTCACCACCGGGCGTATTTACCAAACGGTCATCAACGAGGAACGCGATGGAGCGTATTTGGGGAAAACCGTGCAAGTCATCCCGCACATCACCGACGAGATAAAACGCCGGATGCTTTTGCTGGGCCAATCGGGTCAATTCGACTTGGTAATCACCGAGTTAGGTGGCACGGTGGGCGATATTGAGGCGTTGCCCTACATCGAGTCGGTGCGCCAATTGCGCTGGGAATTGGGGCGCGACAACTGCCTCGTCATCCACCTGACCCTTGTGCCGTATCTGAAGGCCGCCAAAGAATTGAAAACCAAGCCGACCCAACATTCGGTAAAAGAATTGCTCAGCCTCGGCGTTCAGCCCGATGTGCTGGCCTGCCGCACCGAACACCCGCTGGGCCCCGATATTCGCCGGAAGATGGCGCAGTTCTGCAACGTGGAAACCAGTTCGGTCATCGAAGCAATTGACGCGGAGAGCATTTATGATGTGCCATTGTTGTTGCTCAAAGAGCGCCTCGACGCGGTGGTGATTTCCAAACTCCATCTCCGCGACACAAAAGAACCCAACCTGAACTCTTGGAAGAACTTTTTGGGAAAACTCAAAAACCCGCTCCACGAAGTCAAAATCGGCCTTATCGGGAAATACAACGAACTGCCCGATGCCTATAAATCCATTTATGAATCCTTTGTGCACGCCGGGGCGGTGAACGAGTGCAAAGTGCAGGTCGTCCCGATTCATGCCGAAGATTTGGAAGGCAGTTATAAAGACGTCGGCAAAACATTGACGCCTTTCAACGGCATTCTCGTGGCGCCCGGCTTCGGCGAGCGCGGCATTGAGGGCAAACTTTCCGCCATCCGCTATGCTCGCGAACACAACGTGCCCTTCTTTGGTATATGCCTCGGAATGCAAACAGCTTGCGTCGAATTTGCTCGCAACGTATTGAATCTCAACGGCGCGTCTTCTACCGAGGTGAATCCGAACACGCCGCACCCCATCATCGCGATGATGGAAGAGCAGAAGAAAGTCACGCAAAAAGGTGGCACCATGCGGCTCGGGGCGTATCCATGCGAGATAAAGAAAAAAACAAAAGCCCATGCGGCCTACGGCACTGCACTTATCAGCGAGCGCCACCGGCATCGTTGGGAATTCAACAACGCCTATTTGGAGCAATTTGAAAAAGCCGGTTTTGTTGCCACGGGCATCAATCCCGAATCCAACTTGGTAGAAATCATGGAGTTGAAAGACCACAAATGGTTTGTTGGAGTTCAATTTCATCCAGAATTGAAAAGCACTGTGGAAAACCCGCACCCGTTGTTCGCCGCTTTTGTGAAAGCGAGCATGGGGTGAAACAGGACGTAAATTGTCGTCGTTAAAAGCCCATTGTCGGCATCCGGCATTGTGTTATTTTACCATGTTTCGATGTGCATTTTGGCAAAATCCTTGTACCTATGCACATTATCTCACACACTCAATTCTTTAATTTTATGAAAAAACTGTTCATCCCCGCCCTTTTTTCGATTCTGTTGGCCATTGGCTGCTCCAAATCGGACGATAACGACACCGCGAAACTGACTTCGTGGGTGGTGTCGTCCTATCAGTCCACGACTGTAAAAGTGACCGATACCAACCCGTTCGACGGTTACACTTTTGAATTCAATGACCCCAACGAGTTCGTTATCCATCGCCCCAATGGCAGCAGCGAAACTGCAAAATGGGCCATAGACTCCAACAGCGGGCTCGCCGTATTTGTAATGGACAATGCCTCTGCCCCGGTTGATCTCATCATAGGTGACTGGCAGGTAGTGTCGCAAACGGCGACGGAGTTGAAGTTGCAGCGGCAAGACGCTCCTTCTACGGTACTTGAGGAGTCCGCCGCCATTGTATTTACACAGCAATAAAAACTTGCGGATAAAACCGGAAACCGCTCTGTGTCAACACGAACGGTTTTTTTTTAGGACACGAGCAGCATTTGGAACCCCAAATGCTGCTTTTTTATACAGGCGCAATATCTCGCGAGACTGTATCGAAAATTCCTAGACTATGCGTTTCTTGTCAAAAACCACCATGGTTTGTGTGGTTTCGGTGTCCATGCTTAGCTGGCAGGCTTCTGCCCAAAAGAGGTTGACTTCCGCTTGCGGCAAATATGAACAAGCACAAAATAAAAGTGCAAACCGATGTGACTTATGAACACCTAAAAAATCCGTCCACCGATGCTGGCGCGGGCGGGAATTTTCAATGGCGTTTTCAAGTCGAATTGGGCATTTGATTAAAAATCAGAGGATTATCCGCAGGAAAAAGAACAGTATCGCCGACAACACGAACGTGACTGGCAAAGTGAGTAGCCAAGCAATGGCGATACTTTTAATTGTTTTTCTCTGCAAATTTTTGATGCCACCATGCGCCACCATTGTGCCCGCAATGCCCGACGACAAAACGTGGGTGGTACTCACGGGCAGGCCGAACCCAGTACTGATGCCAATCGTGGCGGCGGCACAGATTTCGGCGCTCGCTCCTTGTGCATAGGTGAGGTGGGTTTTCCCGATTTTTTCGCCGATGGTGACTACAATACGTTTCCAGCCAATCATAGTACCGACGCCAAGGCAAAATGCAATCAGGATGATAGCCCAGAGCGGCGCAAATTCGTATGAACTTT
>CAYZVM010000154.1:0-14805 GCA_964481485.1 uncultured Saprospiraceae bacterium
ACTCAAAACCGTCCTAAAACTCGCCCTCTCCGTCGTCATCATCTGGCTCGTGTTGCGCGGCATTGACGAGCGGATGTTGCTCGCCACTATGCGGGAGGCGCATTTGGGGTGGTTGCTGTGGGCGGCGGCTTGGTTTGTTTTTTCAAAAATACTCAGTGCCGTGCGGTTCAGTATTTTGCTAAAAACCGAAAATATCCATCTCTCCACCGGGCAAAACTTGCGTCTTTACTGGCTCGGGATGTACTACAACCTGCTGCTGCCCGGCGGTATCAGCGGCGACGGCTACAAAATAAAATTATTGATGGACACTTTCAGCGCGCCATTCAAAAGGTTGTTAGCCGTCACCTTGCTCGACCGCGTGGGGGGCGTGATTGCGCTGGGCCAACTGTGCCTCGTGCTCGCGTTTGGCATCCCGGCGCTGCAACAATATTGGTGGCTCGGGTTTTTGGGATTGTTGAGCAGCATACCCGTTTCTCTATTGATTTACAAGAAGTTGGGCGGCGCGTTGAGCCAAGTTTGGTTGCGAACATCGCTGCTTTCACTGGGCGTGCAGGTGGCTCAGTTGATTGCCACGCTCGGCATTGTGTTGTCGCTCGGCGAGTCGGTGCGCTGGCTTGAATATTCGGTTTTGTTCCTCATCTCTTCGGTGGTGGCGATGCTCCCATTGACGATTGGTGGCACCGGCGCGCGCGAACTGACTTTCCTTTGGGGCGCGGGCATTTTGAACATTGATTCGGAAAAAGCCGTTGCTATCGCTTTTCTGTTCTACTTGATTTCCACGGCGGTCGCGTTTGTGGGGGTCTCGTTCAGTTTTAATGAAAAGGTTTAGATGGTTTAGAAGGGTTTAGATGGTTTAGAAATGAACGCCCCACTTCTAAACCATCTAAACCCTTCTAAACCATCTAAACCCTTCTAAACCACTTATAATGACCATTTTAGTTACCGGTGGTGCCGGATTTATTGGCTCCCATTTGTGCGAACACCTTTTGGCGAACGGCCATCGGGTTATTTGCCTCGACAACTTCGACCACTTTTACGCCCCAAGTATTAAGGAGCAAAATATCGCCGCATCATTGGGCCACAGTCTTTTCAACCTCGTGCGCGGCGACATTCGCGACCAAGTTGTTTTGAAAAATATTTTTCAGGAAAACACGGTGGATTGCGTGGTGCATCTGGCGGCAAAGGCGGGCGTTCGCCCCTCTATCCAACAGCCGCTGGACTACATGGACGTGAATGTGAACGGCACAGTGACCTTGCTGGAAGCCATGCACCAAGCCGGTGTGCGGCGTTTTGTATTTGGCTCATCTTCTTCGATTTATGGCAACCAAACCAAAATACCGTTTTCAGAAACGGACGACGTGAGCCAGCCGATTTCGCCCTACGCCGCCTCCAAGCACAGCGGCGAACTGCTCTGCCACGTCTATCACCATCTCTATGGAATGGAGGTGGCCTGTTTGCGATTTTTTACCGTATATGGCCCGCGTCAACGACCCGATTTGGCGATTCACAAATTCACCCAATTGGCTCTTTCCGGTCAGCCAATTCCGCTCTACGGCGATGGCGGCACACGCCGCGACTACACTTTTGTGGCGGACATCGTGCGCGGCATCGAACAGGTGGTGGAGATGCCCGGCCTCGGCTACGAAATCATCAACCTCGGCGGCGGGCAGCCTGTCACTTTGTTCGAGATGGTGAAGGCGGTGGAGCAGGCTCTGGGCCAGCCGTTAGCCATCAATTTTTTGGAAAAACAACCCGGCGATGTGGAGCAAACCCACGCCGATATCCGAAAGGCGAACGCGCTTTTTGGCTACCAACCCTCCATTAGTTTGCTGGAAGGTGTGCGGCGATTTGTGGAGTGGTACGCGCCGTTGCGGCATTAGTTCGTCATTTCTCGTCTTTTACCATCAGCAGCAGCGTCGTGGTCGTGTAGTCCGTCCGCAGCGTATCGAGGCACCTGCCGTCGAAGTTGGGGTATTGCCGCAGGTTCACCAGATACAGCGCGTTGGGAATGTCCGTCCGGTCAGTGCGTTCGATGATGTATCCCAACCGGTCGGTGGCATAAAACATGGCTGGCTCGCGGGTTTCCGAATCGGCATAGACGTACCACCGCCGGTCGCGGTGTTTTTCTGCCATCAAAATAGCGTCGCGGCGGGCGATAGAGGTGTCGTTTTCGTGGTGGCGAACCGGGAGCACGATGAGGTCAAAACCGATTCGGACGACGATCAGCCCGGCAATAAACCACCATAAAAAACGCTCTTTATCAAAAAAATACATCGCGGAAATCAAAGCCATGGCGATGGTGAGCGCCACCGAAATCGGCCAAATGCCCGGCAACCAATTCACTTCTTTGATGAAGGGGATGGCCGCTGTGATTATCGGGCTGAGCGCCAACAAAATGCCCAGCGCCCAGAAAAACACGTTGTATCGCCATGTTTTGGGCTGGCGGTTCACTTGGAGCAGGTACATCCCTATCACGTTAAACAGCGGGATAAACATGAGCAGGTAGCGCGGCATCACCTGTGAGGAGGTCCAATACACGGGCAGATTGACGGCCAGTATTAGGAAATTGAACCAGACAAATTCGTGGCTGCGGATGCGCTGTCTTATTTTTTTGTCAAATAAAAAGACCACCAACAGGGAGTACGGGAGAAAATGGTAGAGCGAATCGAAAGGAAATTTGGCAATGTGATAAAAAGTGCTCGACCAGGAATGCTCCACCGCCGTGCGTTTCACCGATTCCTCCATGAGGTTGGGGATGAGGATCTCCAATGGGCGATATTGGTCGTAAATAACGAGCCAAAGCGCCAAAATGCTCCCTCCGAGGAAAATGCCAGCGAAGTGTTTCCAAGAAAAAAGCAGTTTTAGTTTTCCAAAAAAATACAAACCTGCGAGGAGCGAAAGCCCTTGAAACACGATGGCCGGGAATGCCTTGAGCAAAAAACCAACCGCCATGAGCGCATAACTGACGAGAAAAAGCCGCAGCCACTGTTCCCGTTTCCCCAAAAAATAAATGCTCATAAACAGCAGGTACATCACCCAAGAAAAGGCAGTGTCAATCAGCCCCAGCATGGAATCGTAAAACAGGAAACGCCCACTCGTGACGGTCATCATGGCTGTAAGAAAAGCAAATTCGACCGAAAAAAACGAGCGTACAGCGCGAAAAACGGTGTAGCCGAACACGCCGAGAAAAAACACCGTCACGAGTCTTGAGGGCAATTCGTCGAACCCTCCCATTAGTTTGGTGACGGCCAATATCATCCAGTTGAACAGCGGCGGCTTGTTGATGTACGGCGCACCGTGCATGGTGGTGGCGATGTAATTGCCCGAAAAATCCATTTCCATCGCCACCCAAGCACGGATGGCTTCGTCGCCAGTGAACGCGGCCACGCCGAGGTTTATCAGGTGGGCGGGAATGCACAGGACGAGAATTGTCCCAATGAGGTAAGAAGTCGGGAGCGTGCGCAGATGGTTTAGCAGAGATTGCATGACGTGTGTAATCTGGGGGTTTCCGGTGCCAGCAAATAATTCGCGTTTAGAAATTGGCCAAGTCAGAGAACGGATAGGCCAAATCCGGCGCAAAAATAACAAGCGAACCTTGCCTTGTCCATATGGCGAGGAAAGTTACAATTTGGTAACAAATCGCTATCAAGTGTCAACGAAACTCAAAGCCCGCACAAAAAGATGTGACTTTGTTTGGCTGCCCCGTTTAAAGACCACAACCGCCAAAAAGCACAGGAAAGAAAAAATCTCTCCGGAGATTCAAGATAGATAGAAACCTTAATCCGCTTTAATCCATCAAAACCGATTTCATTCTCAACAACCGATTGTTACCCTCCCCATCCCCTTCCCAACTAACACGAAAAGCCCCGCTGCAAGGCGGGGCTTTTTTCGTTTCCGGCACTACGGAAAATTAGTTTTCCACAAAGTACATATCAATCTCGCCCTTGTTCTTGGCCGAGATTTTTCCCCGGTACTGGCAAGGCACGAATTTTTTGATGACCTCGTAGGCTTCCCCAGAAATGTTGATTTTGCCACCTTCGCTGGCCTGCTCCACGCGAGCGGCGATGTTCACCGTGTCGCCCCAGATGTCGAAGGCGAATTTTTTGGAACCCACCACCCCGGCCACCACTGGCCCCCGGTGTATGCCGATACGGGCATCAAAACGCGGTTGGCCTTTTTTGTCCCGTTCTGCGTTCCACTCGGCAAGCCAATGTTGCATTTCTTGGGCGGCGCTCACCATGTCGCGGATTTGGCTGCCGACGCCTTTGGTAGTGTTCGTGAGCAATCCCCCGGCGCACATATAAGCATCACCGATAGTTTTGATTTTTTCCAGCCCGTGCCGGGCGATGATGTCGTCGAAAGCCTTAAAGGCCGTGTCCAATTCGGATACCAATTCCTGCGGGCTGAGTATCTCTGCTATTTTGCTAAATCCCACAAAATCAGCGAACAAAACGCTCACATCGTCAAACGAGCGGGCGGTGGTGTGGCCTTTTTGCTTGAGTTCGTCGGCGATGAGCGCGGGCAGGATATTGAGCAAAAGATTCTCCGATCGCTGTTTTTCTTCGCGGATAACCTCGTTTTTCCCTTGCAGCACTTTGGCGTTTTGACGGGCACGCACGAAGCTGAACAACGAGCCGCCAGCAAGTAGCAGCAATCCCGCGATGGCAGCTATGTAGAACTTCCGGTTGCTCTCCGCCTCGCGCAGCGCGAGGTTGAAGTTCTCGACGGCAAGTGAGTCGAGGCTGTTGCGGAACACTACCGAATCGAGCATGAAACGCTGCTGCATGAGCAGTATGGAGGTTTTCATTTGTTCCTCGGTCATCTGGTCTATCTGGGCTTCGCGGGCAGCCAACTGCGCCTGCAATTCTTGCGTTTGTTTCTCAAAATCAACGGCGTTGGTCGGTTTGCCGGTAGCACGGACTTGCTGTTTGGCGATTTCCTGCTGGAGTGCTTGCATCTCCTGCCGCAGTTCCTGCCGAGTGACGGGCGCCGAAGGTGGAGGCAGCGGTACGGCAGCGACGTTGTTCAACTGTGCGATTTGTGCCTCTATTTTAGCAAGATCCTTTTTATGGCCTGCGCTAATAGCAATTTTGCGCAGATTGTCGAGATTGTCGAGCGCGAGGGTTTTGTTGTTGCTGCGGGTATCGCGCAAGATGTCGAGGCTCTGCTCAAATTTTTTGTCGGGCCTTCGTTTTCCAGCAAGCACCATAGCCCTGCCTTCGCAATTGAGCGCAACAGCACGCAGCATGGACTGGCCGATTTTTCTGGCCAAGTCGGCAGCTTCGTCCGCTTTTTCAATAGCGTTGTTGTAGTCGCCTACATGGATGAAAGCATTCGAGAGCGCGATAAGTTTTTCTACCCGCTCGGCACCGGAAGCGGCACGCACCTCGGTTTCCAACTGTTGGATTCGGTCGGTTTGGGCAGATGTGAACTGTGAACATAAGAGAGCGGCCAGCAGAAGCACAGGACGCAGGAGTGTTTTCAACATAATACGATTGCGTAGTTGCAATGTTAAAAAAATGCGTGGCGAATGTACTTGAAGAGGTGTTTAACAATGACAAGTATTTTGCCAAAAAAGCATCCTCTTAATGGAGTGGCGGGCAAGAACCGGCCTCTTTAGGCACAAGAATGCTTATGCGGCGGGCAAAAGAGTAAATAGGAGATAGTGAACCGGTATAACTGCGTAGTGAAGCGGGAATGACTGCCAGTGAGCCGACAGTGTAAAGTTCAAGTTTTATTTTCATTTTTCTCCCCAAAATTAATCGCCGACAAACTAGCAATCGGAAGTTGTTTCAGCATTGGGCAGGTTATCAAAAAAATAACCAAGCCATAAGATGCCAAAAAAGAAAAGTCAGGCGGCGACTCAGCATCACCGCCTGACTGAATTATCAGAACGAGTACCGCAAACCTAATTGCAATTGCCAGCGCGAAGCCAAGCTAAAGTCGTTGAAAAAAGTGCTGGTTTGGCCGGTATCGAATGTGTAGGTCGGCGTAGTGCCATTCATCGAAACTGCAATGGGCTGAGACAAACCCGTGTAGGTGGCAAACTGCCGAACACCCCAATCTGAATTTACCAGGTTGCCAATGTTCAAAATGTCAATACTCAATTGGATAACATTTTTGTTTGGCAGGTAGTAGTCCTGCAGGATGCGCATATCCCAACGGGAATACCAAGGGCTGAGCGCGCCGTACTTCTCGGCAAATTGCCCGCGGCGTTCGTTCAGGTATTCATCCTGGGCGATAAAACGCTTCAAACCGACGCGTTGGGCGGATTGTGCGTTCGCATCGCCGCTGAAATTCATCTGGTCGATCTCCCCGTTGGTCGGGATATAAATCAGATCGTTCAGGCCGGAAGCGTCATTGTTGATGTCGCCTGCGTAGGTGTAACTGTAACGCCCACCCTGCACATACTCCGAAAACAGCGATACGGTGGTGCCGAAATTGCCGTAGCGGAAACGTTTGGTGGCGGCAGCCACGACGCGGTGGCGGTTGCCGTACAGCGACGGTGCTTCTTCAGGTGTATTCGTGTTCAGGATATTAGCCGGGTTGCGGTCATAGGCATCGGACGAAATTTCTGCATCAATCGAAGCCGCATCTTTCGCATCGAGGAAATTGTAACCCACCATCAACGATGAGCCATCTCTCCAGTTTTTCGTTACTTGCAGGGTGGTATTCAAACTGTAACCTTCCTTCACGTTAGTGAAAACATAGGCCACGTTGCCCCCCCGGTCGGCAGGCAGGTAAACAGGCCGGTTGTCCACGCCGTCGAGCGAGCCGGTCGGTTTTTTCAATCCAAAGTTGCGGACCATCATCGCATTCACGTCTTTGGTGTACACCACGTCAATAGTACCCGTCCAGCCGCCGTCGAATTTTTGGTCGAAACCCAAATTACTGCGCCACACCTGCGGGAATTTGAAATCAGGGTCGGTCACACAGTAGAAGAAAGAGTTGGGATTTGCCACTTGGTTTCCTATCCAAACAAAAGGGAAACGCCCCGTGAAAAGTCCCGAACCGCCGCGCAATTGGGACGAACGATCACCTTTGATATCCCAGTTGAAACCCACACGTGGCGAAATGAGCGGCGTCTGTTTTGGCAGCACCGTGTGGTCAAATGTCACAGGGTTGGCATCTTCGTCGAAATATTGAATCGTCGGGTCGTAGCAACAGCTACGTGCGATATTTTCCTCGATTTTTTCTTTCGTGTCAAAATACAGCGGCAAATCCATGCGCACGCCCACTGTGAGCGTGAAGTTAGGATTGACTGCCCATTCGTCCTGGGCATACAATGCAAATTGTCCGAGGTTGGTTTCGGCCAAAGCCCAGGTATCGTTGGCGTTATTGGTGGCGAAAGTATTTCTTGCGGCTTCCACCAGCGGGTCGAGAAAACCGGTGCTCACCGAATCAAGAAATTCCTGTGTGCTCAAAAACTCACGGTTGACGAAAGGATTGCTGGTGGGGACAAGGCCAAAAACGCCGGGATAAGCTGTCAGGTTGAATGAGTTGTCGAAATCAAAACGTTCGAGCGCAGCACCCACCGTGAAGGTATGTTTGCCCGCATAAATGTTGAAGTTGTCGTTGATTTGATAGACATTCTGGTCGAGGCGGTTATTGACAGAGAACGGCTCGTGGCCCGCAATGATGTAGCGATTGCCGCCCTGATTGATGTTGATAACCGGAAATGGCGCCGAGAAGGGGTCGCGCGAATCGCGGAAAGCCGTATAGCCCGCCTGGAATTTATTGGCGAATTTGTTTCCAAAAATAGACTTCAACTCGGCGATACCGGAATAGATTTTATTGTTGATTCGGTAGCCGGAGTTGTAAAACTGGAGCGTGATAGCATCCGGGCCACGACGACCAATAGCCGACGGGTGCGCCGGTTTTTCACGGAAAGCATCAAGGAAATTGCCCGTCACTGTCAGTTTGTGCACCGAGTTAATATTCCAGTCGAGTTTGAGCAAACCCTTTTGGTTGTCAGTGTTGTGTTTGTAATTTTCATACGGCCCCGTCACGTAGTCGAAGCGTTGGAACAAAGCATCAGACACCAATTGGAGGTCGGAAGCCGATACCCGTGACTCGTTGGTAGCGCCAGCGCCACGGTTGGCAATAAAGTTGGAGCCAAGGTCCGAGCGGCGTTCGATTTCAAGATTGGCAAAGAAAAATAATTTGTCCTTGATAATCGGGCCACCGAAACTAAATCCCGTTTGCAACTGCCGCAAGTCGCCGCGAAACACTTCCTGGTCACCGACTTGGGTGCCAATCATGTCTTTGTTGCGGTAAAAAGCAAAAACAGTCCCCGAAAATTTGTTCGTGCCCGACTTGGTCACAGCGTTCACGGCAGCACCGGTAAAGCCCGCCTGCGTCACGTCGTAGGGCGCAATCGCCACGTTGATTTGGTCAATAGCATCGAGCGAAATGGGCTGTGCATCGGCTTGGCCACCGGGTGTAGCCGCGTCGAGGCCAAAAGGATTGTTGAAAATCGTGCCGTCCACCGAATAGTTGTTAAACTGGTCGTTGCGGCCTGCAAAACTGCCGCCCTCCGCCGACATCGGCACGAGGCGGGTAAAGTCAGCACTCGAACGGGTAATGGTCGGGAGCGTTCGCAACTGTTCGCTGCTGACGCTGGAGCCAGCCCCGTTGGGGCGGTCGTTGGCTTGGGCCAGCACCAAAGCCTCGCCGAGTTGGGCAGTGGATTCCTTCATCTCGAAGTTTTGAGTGGCTTTTTCGCCAAGTTTCAGTTCGCCGATGGTCACTTCCCCATTTTGAAAACCGGTGTAGGTGAACGTCACTTGGTAAGGCCCGCCCACGCGGAGGTTAGGCAGCGAATAGCGCCCATCGGGGCGAGTGGTCACGGCATAGCCCGTTCCAGAAGGGACGTGCTTTGCAGTAATCGTGACACCTGCCAGCCCTTCGCCTTTGGTGTCGGTAATCAGGCCGGTGAGAGTAGCGGTAGTCACCTGCCCGAAAAGGGAAAAATTGCCAATGGTACACAGCACCACCAGCAGGGTAAATAACTGCTTCATACAAATAGGATTTTGTTAAAAAATGGAAAGGTTTCGTGGCAAAAGTAACACTCGCTTAATATTGGGAGTGTTAAGTTTTGCTCAATGCGCCACTTGTCGGCTATCAAATAATCGTCCTAACAAATGTCGTCTTCATAAAAAGGAAAGCCCACGGGAGGAGTGTCGCTTTCAAAATCGCATTAATCTGCTTGACAGCATCGGGAGGAAAAATAAACGAATCTAACCGCCTTGGTTACAAGCAGTTTGCCTTATAGCCAATTCTGGCAAAATCCTGTCCCACATCATATAACTTCCAAATCCATCGAATCAAACGCCAATTCCACTTCCTCAATCATCGGCTGCGCTTTGAAAGCTGTCAGGGGCGAATAAGAGACCCGTGCAGGAAAGGCACTGCGAAGTCTCCAGACAAAAATGGGTTCGTGATGTTTGTTCAACAAATTGATACGCACATCTCTGGGGCTTTCCTCGATGGATTGCTGTTTCCACCAGTCGTACATTTCGAGGTCGCCTGTTTTCAGATGCCTACGGAGGATAATGTTGCGCACCTCCTCCAGCCCGGGCAGTTTTCGGGCGGGTTCGACGGGCTGGGCACCATCGCGAAAAAGCACCACCTCCCGTTGGAACGACAGGCCGTGTACTTCCGTGAAATCAATGCGGCTACCGCCCCACTCCACACTAAAGTGATGGTCGAAAACAAGATTGTTCATGCCAAAAAGTGATTTTAAAAATTGAAAAAAAGATTTGAGCAAATTGATCAGCCAATAAATCATGTGCCAAAGTTATACCTTAGATTTAGCAAGGTTTGCCAGACATGCAAGATTGATGCCTTTGATTGTGACAAGGTTGCGAGCGCGATTTGTTCAAAAACACTTTGCGTTGGCTATGCATCCGGCACCTTCTGCGTTCCGATATTTTTCAAAAAACCATCTTTTTGAATCTCATAAAAAGACCGCTCCATCACCTGACCCGCCCCCAAATGCGCTATCATCCCGGCCAGCAAAAAATAAAAAATCGCCGAGTGCCTGTCCGTCATTTCCAATACCAAAATAGCCGCGGTGAACGGTGTTCGCGTCACGCCCGTCAGAAAACCAATCATGCAAACCAACACCAACAGATTGTGGTGTTCTACTGGAAAACCACTGAAATGCACCAGCACCGCCCCCAAAGATGCGCCTGACGACAAGGAAGTGGCAAAAATCCCGCCCGCCGCTCCCACACTGAACGACACCGCACTGGCCAAAAAACGAACCGGAAAAGCATGCCAAGGCATCGAAGCGGCACCCTCGAACAAAATCTCGTTGATAAGCGATTTGCCCGAACCCATGGCCGTCTCGCCCGTGAAAAATATCAACCCCGCCGAAATGACGCCCAAGAACAGCACGAACGCCAATTGTTGTTTCCGGCGCGGATATTTCTCCCGCAAACGGCCTATCCACAGTAGCAAATTCGTAAACAAAGCACCCAAATAACCCGACAAAAAAGCAAAAACAATCACCACCCATATCATGCTTAGGGGCAGCACAGACAATTTTGGGTAGCCCAAGTATAAGTACGAGCCCAAAAAAAGTTGCGCAGTGATGCCAGCGATAATGACCGCGCTGAACACTGATGTCCGAAATCGCGTGATATGGCTTTTGGTCAATTCTTCCAACGCGTACACAATCCCCCCCAAAGGCGTGTTGAACGCTGCCGCCAACCCCGACGCGCCCCCCGTTATCAGCATGATGCGGTGCGAAACCTTTGCCCACTCTTGCGGAATCGCCCGGTACACCGATTCAAAAATAGAACCCGCTATTTGCAAAGTCGGCCCTTCCCGGCCAATCGCACCGCCACCCAGCAGCAGCAAAAGACTGCTGCCGATTTTGACCAAGCCAATACGGATGCTCAGCAAATAACGGATGCCAGTATGCCGCGATGTGCCAGCCATATCCACCGCCGCCAGCAATTGAGGGATGCCGCTCCCCCGCGCATTGGGCGCAAAACGCGCCACAACAAACCACGCAATGGCAAACAGCAAAGGTGTGGTCAGGAAAACAAGCCAGGGCGCAGGAGCGGCGAGGGCTTTGCCCGCGTGTTCGAAAAGTTTGAACAAATGTTCGTAAGCCACCGCCATCAAACCCGTCAGCACAGAAGCAATCCAAAGCGGCATCGCCTGAAACGGTATTTTCAAATTGGGGTTTTCGAGGATTTTTTTCTGAACAAATTGACCTACGGTAGTTCGCTGCAAATCGCGCAAACGCTTGCCAATCCATAATTTCCAAACGGGCAGGTGAAATCTTTTACGCATACCAAAACACTTTTTATCACTTGTGCGCTTGGTTACAAATGAACGGTTATTGATTTGCCCCCACCTAATTTTTATCGAAAAACTCTGCCGTTAGAGTGTTTTTCTCTGTGATTTCGCAGTTTTGCGATTGCTAAATCAACTCTTGAATGAAGAAAATCACGTTTACCCTCCTCCTCTGCGGCCTCGCGAGCGGCCTTTTTTCCCAAAACCTGAATCCCGACATTTTAAAAACCCTGCACATCCGCAACATCGGCCCCGGCGCTATGTCGGGTCGCATCACGGCCATCGCCGTTGACCCGGCGCACCCCGAAGTCATCTATGCGGGCGCGGCATCCGGCGGCGTGTGGCGCTCGAAAAGCGGCGGCACCCAATGGGAACCCATTTTCGACAAAGCTCCTACCCAAAGCATCGGCAGCATCGCCGTCAGCCCCCGCAATCCCGACGAAATCTGGGTCGGCACGGGCGAGGGCAACCCCCGCAACTCGCAGAATTTCGGCGCGGGCATTTTCAAAAGCATCAACGGTGGCCAAGACTGGTCATGTATGGGGCTGCAAGATACCCGCACCATCCACCGCGTCATTTTGCACCGCGACAACCCCGACGTGATTTTTGCTGCATCGCTCGGCTCTACTTACGGCCCCACAGAAGAGCGGGGTGTTTTTAAAAGTACCGACGGCGGGAAAACGTGGAAAAAAGTATTGTACGTCAATAACTTGACCGGCTGTGCCGAACTCGTGGCCGACCCGCAAAACCCCAACAAACTTTTCGCCGCGATGTGGGAATACCAGCGCTGGCCCTGGTTTTTCAAAAGCGGCGGCAAAGGCTCGGGGCTGTACGTCAGTTACGACGCGGGTGAGACTTGGGAGAAAAGAACCGACAAAGACGGCCTCCCGGAAGGCGATCTCGGCCGTCTCGGCCTGGCAGTGGCCAAAAGCAACCCCGATGTGGTGTATGCGCTCGTGGAAGCCAAAGAAAACGCACTGTACAAAAGCACCGACGGTGGCAAAAAATGGAAAAAAATGGCCGAAAAAGGCATGGGCGACCGGCCATTTTATTACGCCGAAATCTATGTGGACCCGCAAAATGAGAACCGCGTCTATTCCATTTACACCTTCATCTCGCGCAGCGAAGACGGTGGCAAAACATTCGAGAATTGGGCGGGCTGGCACATCCACCCCGACCATCACGCCTTCTGGATAAGCCCCGACAATCCAAATTATATCATCAACGGCAACGACGGCGGCCTCAACATCACGCACGACGGCGGCAAAAGCTGGCGCTACGCTGAGAACATCCCCGTCGGCCAGTTTTATCACGTCGAGACGGACAACGAAATGCCCTACAACGTCTATGGCGGTTTGCAGGACAACGGCTCGTGGGTCGGCCCCTCGGCGGTCTGGAAATCCGGCGGCATCCGCAACTCCGACTGGCAAGAAGTTTATTTCGGCGACGGCTTCGAGACCATGCCCCGCAAAGACGACCCACGCTATGTGTATGCCATGTCGCAAGGCGGCGAACTCGGCCTCGTGGACCGCAAAACCGGCGAAACGCGCTACCTCAAACCGATCCACCCCGACGGCCAGACCAAACTGCGTTTCAACTGGAACGCTGCGCTCGCGCAAGACCCCTGGCAACCGCAGGGTATCTTTTTCGGCAGCCAGTTTTTGCATCACAGTTACGATGCCGGTCAAAACTGGCAAATCCTGTCGCCCGACCTGACTACGAACGATACTTCAAAAATGCACCAAGACGTGTCGGGCGGCCTCACATTCGACGCCACCAACGCCGAAAACCATTGCACCATTATTGCCATTGCGCCCTCTCCCGTGCAACAAGGCGTGGCTTGGGTCGGTACCGACGACGGCAATGTACAACTGACCACCGATCACGGCAAAACCTGGACAAATTTTGCGGACAAACTACCCGGCGCCCCGAAAAACGGCTGGATTCCGGCCATTGAGCCGGGTCAGAAAAATGCTGGCGAGGCCTTCGTAGTTTTGAACAATTATCGTCAAAACGACTGGCAACCTTACCTCTATCACACGACGGATTTTGGAAAAACTTGGAAACGAATAGCCAGCCCGAAAAACTTGCCGGGCGGCTTGGCCGGGCAAACCGGAAACTATTGTCTCTCCGTGGTGCAAGACCCGGAAATACCCAACCTGATTTTTCTCGGCACCGACCAAGGGCTTTATGTTTCAATCAATTACGGCGAAAATTGGACGCACTGGCCGGGCGAATCTTTTCCCGCCGTCCCGGTTTTTGACATGAAAATCCAGCAGCGCGACGGCGATTTGGTGCTTGGCACTTTTGGGCGCGGCATTTGGATTCTGGACAATCTTTCAGTGTTGCGCGAGCTCGCCAATTCGGACGGTAAAGCAATCGAACAGCCGTTCAAACTTTTCGCCGCACAGCCTGGCATTTTGGCTGAATACCGCTCTTTCGATGGGCCACGTTTTGCCGTGGATGCTACCTATTCGGCAGAAAATAAAGGCACGGCGGTGCGCATTCCAGTTTGGGTGAAACCCGGTTTGAAAAAAGAAGAAAAAGAGAAAAAGGACGAAAAGGTAAATGGGGACAAAGAAAAACCGGCCTCCGGCAAATCCGCGGTGGGCAAAGCGGACAAGAAAGAAAAAGCAACCGTCACCGTGCTTTCGATGAGCGGCGACACGCTGCGGCGTTTCAAAACCGAACTCGACACATTTTTTAACAGCGCCATCCGATGGAACATGGACACGAAAGGTGTGCGTTTTCCGTCAAAAAACGAACCGCCCGCCGACCAACTTGAACCGGGCAGAGGCCCACAAGTCCTTCCCGGCGAGTATTGGGTGAAAGTAAAATACATGGACTACAAAGACTCGGTGAAAGTGCGCGTGCTCGACGACCCACGGCTGAACATCTCGCCTCAAAACCGAGCGGCCAGAGCCGCTGCGATGCGGGATATGTACCAAACCGTGGAGCGGGCCAACAAGGCTTACGAGCGGCTGAAAGAAGCGGAGGAAACCATTGGTTTGGTGGAAAGCCAGTTTGTCAACGTGCCGGACAGCCTGAAAAAAGACGTGAATAAACTCGGCAAAACGGTAAAAGACTCTATCGGTGTTTTGAAAGATAAATTCCTCACGCACAAAGAAGTAAAAGGCATCCAGCGCAATCCCAACGTGTTGAATGCCCACCTTTCGCTCGCGTTTGATTATATCGAGGGCAACCAAGGGGCGCCCAGTGCATCTGCCCAAGTTGCCATCACAAGTGCCGAACGCGAAACGGAAGAACTCATCGGGAAAGTGAACGCCCTCTTCGACACCCTGTGGAAGGACTACCGGGCAAAAGTGGAGGCGGTGCAATATTCGCTGTTCAAAGATTTTGACCGGTTGTAGCATTCGCCCGTTTGAAATGTAGGACGGGGAGGGCGAAAAAATAAACGGGCGCAAGTTGCGCCCGGTTATTTTTTCGCCCTCCCGTGTCTTGTTCCCGACACATTTTTATTTAAGCGCATATTGA
>CAYZVM010000155.1:0-4783 GCA_964481485.1 uncultured Saprospiraceae bacterium
GAGCCCGACGAGCTACCAACTGCTCCACTCCGCGATTTAGCGGCTGCAAAGGTACGCGAAACCTTCCTGAAATTGTCGCAAGTTTTTGCAAAAACTTAAAAATAAAGTATGCCACCCGTTTCCGCCGATTCCGGCAAACTTCGTTTTCGGGAGAAAAATGTGAGATGTGTGAGCGATTTTTGCCCTTGAAAATTTACACTTCATGTTGAAAAAATCGCTCATTCTGCTCTGGTTGTCAATTGTTTGCGCTCCCGGCAGCCTTTTTTCCCAACTCAATCTCCAACAAATCGGTCACCTGCCCTACGCCCCCAATACCTTGGCTGGCTGCAAGGCACATGTGGACGGCAACGGCGGCGAATGGGCACTCGTCGGCACCAGCGCAGGGCTGAGTATCGTGGATTTGAGTAACCCCGCGCAGCCAATTGAGCGGTTTTCAGTGCCGGGGCTGCCCAACAATTGGCGCGAAGTGCGCACTTGGAACGGCTTTGCCTATGTCGGTTCGGAAGCGGTCGGCAGCGGCATCACGATTGTTGACTTGCGCGAACTGCCCGACACGGTGCATTGGAAGGTGTGGCTTGGCGACATGAACTACGATAGCCTCGTGCAACGCAGCCACACGGTGCAAGCCGTGGACGGATACCTATATATATTTGGCGGCGGCAACGTGACGAATGGCTGCGTCATCGCTGACCTCAGCGACCCGTGGAATCCGCACATCATCGGGAAATACACCCTGAATTATGCGCACGACGGCTTCATCCGTGGCGATACTTTATGGACGAGTGAGATTTATCTCGGGCAGTTCGCTGCAGTGGATATTTCAGACAAAACCGACCCGCAATTGATTGTGACGCACCCTACACCGGGCGCATTCAACCACAACTCAGAACTCTCGGACGACAACAAAACCCTGTTCACCACGGATGAAAAAGCGAATGCGCCACTAGCTTCATTCGACGTGTCAGATTTGGAAAATATCACACTGCTAGACCGCTATTTCCCCAGCCAAAAACCGAGCGCAGAGGTGCATAATGTGCGGGTAAAAGGCAATTATTTGGTAAATCCATCTTACGGCGGCCAACTGACCATCGTGGACGCCACCAAACCTGACAATCTCATCGAAACGGCTTGGGCGGTAGTGGGCACTTCACTCGTGTGGGATGCCGACCCATATTTGCCTTCGGGTATCATATTCGCCACAGCAAAAAATGAGGGCTTGTTTATTTTCCAACCAACTTACCACCATGCTGCTTGGCTCGAAGGGCTGGTCACCGACTCCATCACGGGGCTGCCGCTCAACAATGCAAAAGTGTTTGTGCAGAACACCCCAAATGCAGATACCACGGGGATAAACGGCATCTACAAAACCGGCGCAGCCCTGCCCGGCGCTTATACAGTAGCCGTGGAAAAATCAGGTTATCACAGCAAAACGATCCAGAATGTGGTGCTTGACACGGGGCAAGTCACGCTGCTCCATGTTGAACTCGTGCCAATGGTGGTCGGCACACAAAACATTGATGCTGAAAAGTCTATCCACGTCTCCCCTACCCTTTTCAGCGACAGAGTGACCGTGGAAGTTGCGCCAGAGAACCTATTCTCCGGTAGCGGCACTGTGGTTCGGCTCATTGATTTCTCAGGAAAAATTGTTTTTGAAAAAACAGCCGATGGCGAGCGAAAGGTGTTGGAAAATTTGCAACATCTCCCGGCAGGGGCTTACATCGTCCAACTACAAAATGGGAAAAACATCAGCCAGCCCATCCGGGTCGTGAAGTAGCAGGATGGGCGTACTTTTGTGCCCATGTTGACTATTCTTTCCCAAAATCAGCCTTTTCCCAGCACCTTTCCAAAAGGTGCTATCTTGCTGGTGAACAAACCTTTGGCTTGGACGTCATTCGATGTTGTGAACAAAATCCGATATCTGCTCACGCGCCGGCTTGGCATAAAAAAACTCAAAGTTGGCCACGCTGGCACGCTCGACCCTTTGGCCACTGGGCTGCTCATTCTTTGTGTGGGAGAATACACTCGGCGCATCGAGGAATTTCAGGCGATGCCCAAAACCTACACCGGCATCATCACTTTTGGGGCCACTACGCCTTCTTCCGACTTGGAAAAAGCACCGGATACGACCTACCCGACTGCGCATCTCACCGACGAACTTTTGCAAAAAGCAAAACAGCAGTTCATCGGCCACATCCTTCAAATTCCGCCCGTTTTTTCTGCCGTGAAGGTGGACGGCAGGCGGCTTTACAAAAACGCCCGCACTGGTGAGGAGGTCGTGTTGCCCGAACGGCCCGTTCATATCGAATCTTTTGAAATCGGTCAACTTCGCCCCGTAGCCACCCATCCGCACGCCACGCCGCCCGCTATGTTAAGCAAAAAAGGTGTGCCTATCATGCTGCACCCGGACTATGCGGAGGGCTTACAAATTGATTTTCAAGTAGTTTGTAGCAAAGGAACTTACATCCGCTCGTTGGCGCACGACCTCGGCCAAGCCGTCGGCAGCGGGGCGTATTTGAGCAGTTTGCGGCGCACCAGCACAGGAGGATTTTCAGTGGAGAAGGCTTGGGAGATCGAAACATTGGCAAAGTGGGTTCAAGAAAGTTGAACAGGCGGTTATTTTTTCCAGAAAGATGATTTACCTTTGCAGCCCGAATTTTCGGCAACAATTTTTTCACCAAACTAAGAAAGAAATTCATGCTCATCGTTGAGGTAAAAGACGGCGAAGCCATCGACAAGGTGCTCAAAAAGTACAAACGCAAATTTGAACGCGCAGGCATTCTGAAAGAACTGCGCCGCCGCAAGGCATTCAGCAAGCCCTCTGTGCAACGCCGCACGGAAGTCCTGAAAGCCGTTTACAAAGAAGAAATGTACGGCAACAAGAACGATTGAGCGAATGGGATAATGAGGTAATGGGATAGTTGGATAATAGCTTAACTTGCGGTTGAAATTATCCTACTGGCTCCATTTTTTTCAAATTATCCCATTTTCGAAAAGTGTTCTACGAAGAGTCGTTTTATGGATATTTGTCGCTCGAGCGCCGTTTTTCTCCGCACACACTGACGGCATATCGCGGCGATTTGTCAAGTTTTATCGCTCACTGCGTTGAGCATCAATGCCTTACCTCGGTCGCCGAAGTGAGGCATTTGCATATACGCTCATGGGTGGTGGCTCAAATGCAAGCGGAGCAAAGCAGTCGCAGCATCAATCGCCGCCTTTCCTGCCTCAAGTCGTATTTCCGTTTTTTGAGAAAAAGGGGGCTGGTCGAAAAAGACCCGATGCGAAAAGTGGTGTCGCCCAAAACTGGGAAAAGGCTCCCGGTGTTTGTGCAGGAAAGTCAAATGGCGGCGCTCTTCACCCATGTCGAGTTTGGCAGCGACTACACCGGCCAACTGCACCGGCTTTTGCTGGAACTGCTGTACGCCACGGGCATCCGCCGCAGCGAAGCGTCCAATCTGAAAATTGGCGATGTGGACACAGGGCGTTCGGTGTTGCGTATAGAGGGCAAAGGCAACAAAGAGCGATTGAGCCCTTTTGCCCGCTATTTGGGCATTTTATTGGAAGATTTTTTGACAATACGCAGCGCGGCTTTTCCCGGCAACGACCAACCGTGGCTTTTTTTGAACAGAAAAGGCCAGCAACTCAGCCCCGAAAGCATCTATCACATTGTGCGGAAACACCTTTCTGCCGTGACAACTGCCGAACAGCGCAGCCCGCACGTTTTGCGCCACTCATTTGCCACCCACCTTTCCAACAACGGCGCGGATTTGAACGCTATCAAAGAATTGCTCGGCCATTCCAACCTTGCCGCTACGCAGATTTATATGCACAACAGCATTGAAAGGTTGCTCAAAGTATATGAGCAGGCACATCCGAAAGGGAGTACAGAGGAGGAGTAAATGTGTTTTAGAGCCGGTTTTTATCAATGAGCACCAGCAATTCGTCGCGGTAGTTTTTGCCGATGGGCAGCAGTTTTGGCCTTTCCTTTTCCTGCACTTCCACCATGTTGCCTTCTATGGCCGTTATTTTGTCCATCGCCACGATGTAGGAGCGGTGGATGCGTTTGAAACGCCCGTTCGGGAGTTTGTCTTCGAGGCTTTTCATCGTCTGGAGCGTGATGACGCGTCCATGCACAAGGCGGATGATGACGTAATCTTTCAGCCCTTCTATGTAGATGATGTCGTCAAAGTTGACCTTGACAAGTTTTTTGTCGGCTTTTACGAAAAAGAATTCGAGCAGTTCGTTGCCGAAGGCCGCGGTGTGCACTGGCGAGCTGTCGCGCTGGGCAAGGTCGGCGTGCTCGACGGCTTTGTTCACGGCCTTCACAAAGCGCTCGAGGGAGATGGGCTTGAGCAGATAGTCGAGCGCATTGAGGTCGAAGCCCTGAATGGCGTA
Organism: uncultured Saprospiraceae bacterium; assembly: GCA_964481485.1. GTDB lineage: Bacteria > Bacteroidota > Bacteroidia > Chitinophagales > Saprospiraceae > M3007. The sequence goes on from CAYZVM010000155.1 coordinate 4,393, forward strand.
GTTGGGGTAAGCCGTCGTAAATACCACCATCGGTGGTTTGGAGAGTGTTTTCACAAAGTCAATGCCAGTGAGCTGCGGCATTTGGATGTCGAGGAACATCAGGTCTATGTCATTGGTTTTCAGTGCTTCATTGGCTTCAAGGGCATTGCTGCACCGCTGGACGAGGCGGAGTTGGGCCATTTGACCGATGTAGGTTTCGAGCACGTCGAGGGCAAGAGGTTCGTCGTCAACAATAAGTACGTTTAGCATGGGCGGTCGGGTTTCGGTTTTTGTTTTGTCAAAAGGTTGGCCTAAGGTAGAATGTCCGTGCGCAACGGCAAAAGAATTTTAACAGGTAAAATTTTCAAATCATTTTCAGGTGCAAAGTTACCGCGTATCGGTGCGGCTCGTC
>CAYZVM010000155.1:4883-14667 GCA_964481485.1 uncultured Saprospiraceae bacterium
CTGAGGAGCACACGCCGCTCGTTGCACTCATAGAGCATATAGCGCATGATTTCAGAAAGTTTTAGCACGATTTCGGGCGCTTTGTCGCTTTTTTTGAGCGTGAGCGCGTACAGGTTGTTGAGCGTGTTGAACAGGAAATGGGGATTTATCTGGCTTTTCAGAAAGCGCAATTCGGACTGCATGGTTTGGGTGAGCAGCGCCTGTTTCTCCGTCTGATAGCGCCACCAATCCATGATGACGCGTAGCACGGTGGAGAGGATGGTAATGATGAAATTGCCCAAAAAGAGAAAAAACTGGCCGCTCACGATGCTCATCCGCGTCTCTTGGTCATTGTAATATTTCAAATAATAAACAAGCACTTCGATGGGCGTGACAATGGCACAAGCCGTCAGCACCAGCCCAAAATACACAAAAGCGTGGCGGGCCAAGTAGTTGGGAATCAAATAAAACAGGTTCAGATAAACCAAAAAGGCATAGAACAGCAAATGGATAGATTCGTCCACCACAGCCGACCACATATCCATGCCTTTCTCATAGTCAGCCCAAAGAATAATGCCGAACAATGTCAGCCAGAACACCCCGTGATAGACAGGCCGCTGGTTGAGAACGCGATAAATTCGGTCGAGCAAACGCCGGGTTTTCATGTTGAAAAAAGGATAATCGGTTTTGAAAGGTTAATCAATTGAAAAACTGTCGTTATCTGAACTTGGCAAAAGAACCTGATTTGCGCCGAGAGGTTTTGGTTTTTAGATAAAACCGGAAACCCTGCGGATGAAGCGTGCGTTCAGTATCCGCCAAACACCATTTGCGACCACACCGACCAAAGGCAGTTTCATCTTACCTTTGTGCACAAAAAAATACAAAGAAGGGATTTTCAATGGTTTATATCACCCGAATCGAACGCTTCAATGCCGCCCACAAACTCTGGGTGGACGACTGGACCGAGGCGCAAAACCGCGAAGCATTTGGCAAATGCTCCAATAAAAACTGGCACGGGCACAATTACACCTTGCACGTCACGGTGAAAGGCAGGCCCGACCCCGTCACAGGATTCGTCATGGACGTGAAAAAACTCAGCGTCATCATAAAAGACGAGGTCACCGAACACCTTGACCACTCCAATCTGAATCTCGATGTCGAGTTTATACCCAAAGGGATGCAACCAACGACGGAGAACCTTGTTTTGCTCATCTGGCAACGTTTGGACGCGGCGCTACAACCCTTCCCCTGCCGCCTTCACGCCATCAAACTTTGGGAAACCGAAACAATTTACGCCGAATATTACGGTGAATGAATTGAATGGAAGGAATGGGACAATGAGTTAATTTATTGAAATGGAGATAATTACCGAATTATCCCATTCCCCCATTGCCCAATTTTTTCATCCTCTCATTACCCCATTATCCTATTTCCCCATTCCCCTCCACTATCCAATTATCCTATTCAAAAAAATGGCTTACAAAAAATCCGACCACTACGACGAGACGCTCACTGAGCAATTGAGGGCTGATTTTCACGACATCCTCACTGGCGTCGGGGAAGATATTTCGCGGGAAGGAATCCTGAAAACACCCGAGCGGGCAGCCAAAGCAATGCTTTTTCTCACGCAGGGCTACCAGCAGGATGCTGCCGCCATCCTACGCTCCGCGATGTTCAAGGAAGATTACAGCGAAATGGTCATCGTGAAAGATATTGAGTTGTACTCTTTGTGCGAACACCACATGTTGCCCTTTTTTGGGAAAGCCCACGTGGCATACATCCCCAACGGCCACATCGTCGGGCTGAGCAAAATCCCCCGCGTGGTGGATGTGTTTGCCCGCCGGCTGCAAGTGCAGGAGCGCCTCACACTGGAAGTGCGCGATGTGATACAGGAAACGCTCCAGCCGCTCGGCGTGGCAGTCGTCATCGAAGCCCAGCATCTTTGTATGATGATGCGCGGCGTGCAAAAGCAAAATTCGGTCACTACCACCTCGGCTTTCACGGGCGAATTCAGGAATGAAGAAACCCGCAGCGAATTCTTGCGGCTCATTGGCGCAAAACTCCACTAACTTTGCCGCCCAAATCAAACATCTATTTCCAAGCCACACCTATATCATATACTGCCCTTCTTCGCGTGCGCCATCTGCCTGACTTGGGCAGTGCAGTACGACCCATTTTTCTGGGACACTGTGCAACTCGCATCCAAACACGCCCACCATTTTTACGAAAACGACTTGCGCTGGACGCTGTTGCCGCCCGAAATTGACAGCGGCCACGCGCCGGTATTCGGCTATTACCTCGCCCTCATGTGGGCATTTTTTGGAAAAACACTGCCGACCAGCCACTGGGCGATGCTGCCGTTTTTACTGCTAAACATCTGGCTGCTCTACCGGCTTGGCCTCCGGCTCGGCGACCCCAAATGGGCATTTTGGCTTATTCCGCTCGTGCTGCTCGACCCCGTCATGGCTGGCCAAAGTGTACTTGTCAGCCCGGATGCCGTGTTGATTTGTGGCTTTTTATGCGCGGTAGAGGGGCTTTTGGGCAAAAACAAACTGTTCACAGCCGTCGGAATCCTCATCCTCTGTGCTGTCAGTATGCGCGGCATGATGACGGCTGGAGCCTTGTATATTTGGCAATTGCTGATGTGGCTTCAGATTTCCGGGTTTTCATGGGCGCAAAACTTCAAACCACAGATTTCCCGTTTTTTTGGTTTTGCCGTCCAGTCTGTGTTGCCGTTTTTGCCGGGTTTCGTTTTTGCTGCAGGCTTCCTCTGGTGGCATTTAGAGGCAGCCGGTTGGATAGGCTACCACCCTGATTCCCCGTGGGCGCCCACCTTCGAGCCAGCCACGGGGGTAGAGATGTTGCGCAATGTAATTGTGCTGGGTTGGCGATGGCTCGATGTAGGGCGGGTGTTCGAGTGGGCGCTGCTGGGTTGGTTGATTTGGAAAAATTGGCCTTCACGGAGTAATGCTCCAAATTTTAAAAATTTGGAAAACTTAACAGGGTTGGCGTTGCTCCTGATTTGCCTCGTCATTTTTCTTTCGCCTTCCACTTTGTTGCTGAAAAACGTGTCGGCGCACCGCTACTTTTTGCCGGGCTTTGTGGCACTCCATCTGCTTGTTTTTCAATGGCTTGCCCAAGCGAATTTGAAAATCGGGCAACGAAAGATGCTCGCACCCGCTTTGCTCATAGCTGCCCTTGCTTCCGGCAACCTTTGGATATATCCGCGCGGTATCGCTATGGGCTGGGATGCTTCGTTGGCGCACCTGCCGTATCACAACCTGCGGGCACAAGCAATTGCGTTTTTGGACAAAGAAAAAATTGATTTTCAGACAGTAGGCTCGGCTTTCCCGAATTTGAACACGGGCGAAAACCTGCTGCTAAATGGCGATTACCGACGTTTTGCGGACAAAAATTTTGTGCAAAACGAATACATTTTCACATCCAACGTTTTCAACGACATTTCCGAATCCGACTACGATACGCTCCGGCAAAATTGGGCCTTGAAAAAAAGGTGGGAGCAGGCTGGGGTGTGGATTGAGATTTACCGACGGAAGCCCTGAATGTTTTGAAAATGCTAAAAGTTTGTTTCAGAAAAATATTTGGCCGCAATGCCTCTTTTAAGGCCAAAAGTTTGGGCAACCAAGCACTAAAACAAGGCATCTTTTTTTCACTGCTGAAAAAAATCTAAATTGCCGCGCAAATGTTCATCTCGCATTATCGTCTAAGCCCTATTCAGTTTATGCAAGTCTTTGTCCGTTGCTTCTCCCCCATCATACTGATTGCCGCCTTCGTTCTCTCCGCCCACGCACAAGACTGTTCAAGTGCCATTAGAGAAAACAAAAAAATATCCGGCATCCAACTCGCGCGCACCTCTTCACTGACGGTGGTTGTGCGCGGCAGTTACAATTACGCCGTTGAGTTTTTTACCGACGAAAAAGGCATATTTGCCCGATTCACCTCGGTGGGCGGCATAGAGTTCAACCAAGACGACCAAGTTGTTTTTGTAGATGCCAACGGCCAAGAACAGGCCTATAAATTTACAGGCATGGATGAGGTGCTGACCGGCACCGTCCCTACCCACCGCAACAACCTCCGACTTGACCTTGATGCTATCAAATGGCTCTCCGAATCCACCATCACCGGTATCAATTTTATCAATTTTGTGGATCGGCAGAAATACAAATTCACCATCAATCCCAATCGCCAATCCGAGTTCAAGACCCTTGCAAGCTGTTTCAACTCCATACTCGAACGAGACGCTGTGAAAGACACTCCTGGCGCAGAGGTCGTGCTGCCCAGCAAAACCAATCAAACAAAAACAGGCAGCGGCGGCAAGACCGGGACAAAAACCACCTCCGGCGACGCGCCCACGACCGACAATGAAGTGACCAACCTCCGCGCCGAACTTGAGAAAACAAAAGAAAATCTTCGAAGAGAAATACAACTCGAAAAAGAACGGGCGGATGCTATCAAAGTCCAACTCCAGCAAGAAGTAGCCGCAGCCCGCGAAGCCGCCAATCAAAAGAAACTCGAATACGCCAACGAAGTGCTCGAAGCCCGCAAAAGCAGCCTTGCCGAAATCGAAAAGGCAAAAGCCGATGCCCAGTCTTACATCACCGAAAACCGCAGCAAAGCGGAGTCGGAAGTATCAAAAATAGCGAGTAACGTAGAAGCCGCTCGCAAACAAGCTGGCGAAGAAATCCAAAAAGCCCGCATGACCTCGGCCGAAGAAGTCCAAAAAGCCCGCGACAATGCCGCCAAAGAAGTCGCAGCCATCAAAGAAAAGCTCGATCAAGCCAAACTCCAATACGGCGACGAAATAGCCACTGCCCGCGCCAATGCCGATGAAGAACTCAAGCGCATCCGAGAAGAAAACACTCGTGTGGTAGCCGAAGCCCGCGAACGCGCCAAACTCGAACAAAACAAAACCACCGAAGACGTAGTCGTCTCCAAAAAAACCGCCGCCGAACAAATCCTCAAAACCCGCGAAGACGCCGCCAACGAGATAGCTCAAATCCGCGAAAACTCGGTACTCGAAAAACAACGCCTCGCCACCGAACTCGCAGAAAGTCGCCGCAAAGCCGCAGAAGAAAAAGCACTCTTACAGCAAAACAGTACCTCCGAACTCGCCGAAATCAAAGAAAATGTCGCCAAGCAAAAAGAAGCCAGCGCACTCGAAGTCGCCGAAGCAAAAAAACGCGCCGCCGACGAGATAGAGCGCACCCGCAACGAGGTGCTGCAACAGCAAGCCAAAGCCCAGACCGACAAAACAGAAATCGCCAAACAAGTATCCGACAGCAGGCAAAAAGCGGCTCAAACTGTCCAACAAGTACAGGAAGAAGCCACCAAAGCCATCGCCGAATCGCAAAACCGCGCCAAAATCCAGCGGGACTCCATCGCCGCCCAAGTAGTTGTGTCCAAGCAAAAAGCCGATGAAGAAATCGCCCGCATCCAGGCCGAACTCACCAAATCCATCGCCGCAGCAAAAGAACAGGAAAACAAGGTCAAACAGCAAAGCGCCGATGAAGTCCTCAAAGCCCGCGAACGTGCCGCCCAAGAAATAGCCAAAGCCCAAGAAGAAGCCCGCGCCAAAGTCCAAGAAGTCAATGCCAAAGCCGAGCAAGCACAAAAAATATACGCCGAGGAAGTAGCCGGCTCCAAAATGACCGCCGACGAGCGCATCAAACAAATACAGGCAGAAGCCGCCGCCGCTGTTGCCGAGGCCAAAAAGAAGCAACAAGAAACCGTGACAGCCACCGCCAGCGAGGTCATCACTTCGCGCGAAAAAGCAGCTGCCGAAATCGCCGCAGCACGCGAAAAAGCAGCCAACGAAATCGCAGCAGCGCGAGAAGCCCAGGTACGCGCCCAACAAGAAAGCACCAACGCCGTTGCCGAAACCAAACGGCAAAGCAGCCAAGCCATCCTCGCCATCAAAACCGCCGAAGCCGACAGTATCCGCATCGCCCGTGAAAACGGCTCAGCACTGCGCCAAAAACTCGCCAACGACGTAGCCGATGCCCGCCAAAAAGCCGCCGCCGAAATTGCCGCAGCCAACCAACAAGCAGCCAATGATGTGAAAACAGCCCGCGAAAATGCCGCTCGCGAAAAACAACTCAGCGCAGAAGCCGTCGGCAAGGCCAAACAAGATGCTGCCGAACAAGTAGCTGCAGCCCGCGAAAGCGCCGCCAAAGAAGTCGCCGCAGCAAAACAACAATCCATCGAAGCCATCACAGCAGCAAAAAAAGATGCCGACGACAAAAAAGCAGCCTTTGCCAAAGAAGTCGCCGATGCCCAAGAACGCGCCCGCAAAGAAGTGACCGACACCCGCGCCCAAGCCGCGGCCGAAGTAGCCGCAGCCCGGAAAGATGCCGAGGAAAAACGCCGCCTATACGCCGAGGAAACTGCCCAAGCACGCAAAAAAACGACCGATGAAATAGCTGCCGCTCAAAAAGAATCCGCAGATGCCGTGCAAAAAGCCCGACAAGAATCCGCTGCCGCCATCGCCCAAACCCGCGAGAACGAATCCAAAGCAGTAGCCGATGTCAAAGCCCAAGCCGCCGCCGAAATCGCCAAAGCAAAAAGCGACGCAGCTCAACTCATCGCGGCAGAAGCAAAAAAAATAGAAGATGCCAAACAGACACAAGCCGCAGAAACCAAAAAAGCAGAAGAAGCAAAACAGAAACAAACAGCCGAATCGCAAAAATTGGCGCAGCTGCAAGCCGATGTAAAAAAAGCGGAAGAAGAACTGCGGAAACTCAAAGAAGAAGCAGACAAAATCAAGAAGAAAGAATAGCAGTCTTGCGCGTTATGCCCGGACTGATGATGACACGACGCAACAATTTTGACCATATCCACATCCTCGGCGCACCCGGTTCGGGTGTCACGACTTTGGGAAAAGCCCTGGCAAAACGCTTGGGCTTTTCCCATTTTGACACGGACGATTATTACTGGTTCACGGAAGATGCCCTGCCATATCGCCGCAAGCGCAACCCCGACCACCGTAGACAATTGCTGCAAAAAGATTTGGAACAATCAGAGGCATGGGTGCTGTCCGGTGCTCTGTGCGGCTGGGGCGATGTGTTTATTCCAACATTTGACTTTGTGATTTACCTGTGGCTGCCACCGGACGTCCGTTTGGCACGAATTAGAGAAAGAGAGGCACAGCGCTACGGAGCCGAGCGGCTTGCCGCAGACGGAGATTTGCACATTGTTTTTGAAAAATTTTTGAATTGGGCGGCGACCTACGACGACGCTGGTGAACACAAAAGAAGCGGGGCAAGCGAGTTGCTTTGGTTGCACAGACTCGCTTGCCCGGTACTCAATATTTCAGAAGAAATGCCGCTCAATGCACTGGTTGACCGTGTTTTGGAAAAGTCGCAGCACATAGGTCACAGCCCCTGATTTGTCATTCTTCTTTTTTGAAACGATAGGAATACAAATCAGGCTCGCCCTCATAATAGCCATCCAGCACCAAGCTATTGTAAGCATTCTTGATAGCATCTACAGCTTCAGCCGCATTGGAAACACGGTCGCCGTTCACACTTGAGATTACAAAACCGGGCTGCATATTTGTTTGGTGCACAACGCTCCCGCGCCGTACACTGGCCACGATGGCGCCTTGTAGCCGAAGCCGTCGTTGCTCATCGCGCGAAAGGTCGCGGAGTTCCAACCCAAGTTGCCCTTCCAATTCATCGCCGCGCACCCCCGCCACAGAGGTAGAATTGTTCAAATCCTTCAGCGTCACCCGAGCGCGGGCTTTTTTGCCACCGCGCCAATACTCAACACTGACTTGGTCGCCCGGACGAAACCGCCCAACGTGTTCTTGCAATTCGGAGGTGCTTTTCACCCGCGTATTGTTCAAGCCAATGACCACATCGCCGATTTTCAAGCCTGCGTCGGAAGCAGCGCCTCTTGTCGCAATATGGTTGATATACACGCCCTCCGCATTGGGCAACCCAATTTCGCGTGAGGTTTCGCTGTCCAAATCCTGAATCCCGACACCCAAATAAGCCCGTTGGACTTCGCCAAATTCGCGCAAATCGCGAATGACTTTTTGTACCAAATTGGAAGGCACCGCAAACGAATACCCCTCGTAACTGCCTGATTCGGTGATGATAGCCGTATTTATCCCAATCAATTCGCCAGCCGTATTCACCAATGCGCCGCCGCTGTTGCCGGGGTTCACCGCCGCGTCCGTCTGGATAAAAGACTCGATGCTGGCCGCTCCGCCGAGAATATTGATGTTCCGCCCCTTTGCGCTGATGATGCCCGCCGTCACCGTGCTCTCCAAATTGAACGGATTGCCCACCGCCAGCACCCATTCGCCGATGCGCAACGAGTCGCTATTGCCAAAAACAATAAAAGGCAATCCAGCCTCCTCGATCTTCAAAAGAGCAATGTCCGTAGAAGGGTCGGAGCCCACAAGTTTTGCCTTATATTCGCGCTTGTCCGCCAGCGTCACCTTAATATCGGTGCTGCGCTCCACCACATGGTGGTTTGTAACGATGAAGCCGTCCGGCGACATAATAACCCCCGAGCCCGACGAACCCGTGAGCGAGCCGCCGCCCCATATCCCGTCGCCGCTTTCGAGCAAAGCGCGAATATTGGCCACCGCAGGTGTGGCGATTTCGGCAGCCTGTGTAAAATTGGTAGGCGCAGAAGATTGGAAAGTGCTGTTGGAGCGCGCGTGAAACAACTTGTCCACTAAACCCGTATATCGAACCTCCCCATCGGCATCCTTCCAGACAACTTTTGTCGGGCGATACAATTGGGTGAAAATCAGCGCGGTGATAAGTGAACTGGAAAGCGAGACGATGATAATTGGCAGATACTTTCTCATAGAACAGTGCCGGATATTTTTGTGGGCGATTCAATCGTTAACGAAAACGCAGTACCCCCGTTTTTAGTTTGAAAGGACAATTACTCTGCCGAAAAGTTGAAAACAAATTGCACTCGCAACCCGTTTGAGCAAAAAAATTTCGGGCAATATCTCACAAGTCAATTTTCGGCCACCGATGGTTGCCTCCTTGCCCGCCATTAACTGATTTAAAACATGAAATTTTGGAAATATCAAGGAGCGGGCAATGATTTCGTGATGCTCGACCAACGCCAACACCAATGGCTCGCCCGACAAGACACCGGTAAAATCGCACAACTCTGCGACCGCCGTTTCGGCATCGGGGCCGACGGGCTGATTTTGCTGCAAAACCGCCCCGGCTACGATTTTGAAATGGTTTATTTCAACGCCGACGGGCGCGAGAGCACCATGTGCGGCAATGGTGGGCGCTGCATCGCGGCTTTTGCCAAACAGTTGGGCATTATCGGCGACAGGTGCCGGTTTTGGGCCATTGACGGAGAACACGAGGCTGTTTTGTCCGAAAAGACCGAAAATGAAAACCAGCAAAATGCGAATCCCCTGTGGGTCGAACTCAAAATGTCTGACGTGCAAAATATTGAACAACAAGGAAATATCTTTATCCTAAACACTGGCTCGCCACATTATGTCCGTTTTGTGGACGATTTGGAAAACATGGACATGGTGCAGGAAGGCCGCGCCGTGCGCTACTCCGAGCGTTTTGAAAACGAGGGCATCAACGTAAATTTGGTGGCGCAATACGCCGACGGCAGCCTCGCCATCCGCACCTACGAACGCGGCGTGGAAGACGAAACATTGGCCTGCGGCACAGGCGTGACGGCAGCAGCCATTGCATCGCTCCTTCATCGCGGTCAAAATAGCGGCCAAGCCGACATCCCGGTGAAAGCGCGGGGCGGCGATTTGGCGGTGCGGTTTCGCGCAAACGGC
>CAYZVM010000156.1:0-14614 GCA_964481485.1 uncultured Saprospiraceae bacterium
CTCCCACAACTTCCACACATCCTCCCGCCGGTTGTGATACGGACTTTTTAAGAAAGCCGCACATTCTTGCTTTTCGACAGGTGTGAGCAGTTCGAGCAGTTGAAGTAATTTATTATCAGGCATTTAGTTTTAAAAAAATATAAAACCAGTTTTTGACAAAGGTAAAAATTTGTTGTTGGCGGTCGGGAAGTTTGCGTGAACTTTTGTACCGTGAAATTTCACCAAGAACGGACTGACTCTAACTCAAACTCGCGGGCTTTCGGGTTCGCGCTACTTTCACGCCCGAATCGGGAGATTCGGCATACAATCCCGCACACTATGAACATGAAATCTTTTTACTCGCTGATTTTTTGTGTTTTGCTCGCTTCGTCCGCTGCTGAAGGGCAGGGCTGGGAGCGAATCTATTCTTCTTTGAACCCCACGAGAGACGCTGAAATCAAAAAAATTCTGCCCGTTTCAGATGGCTTTTTGCTGTTGATACCGAGGGCTTATCCCATTTCTTTTGTTGACAATCCCGATTTTCAAATTGTGAAAGTGAACGAAAACGGTGGCGTGGTGTGGACTCGGACTTACGATTTTGGACAGGAAGAACTCGCGCAGGACATGATTGCCACTTCGGATGGCGGCTACGCGGTGCTGTTCACCGTGTTTCAAAGTGATGCTGCTTTTTCTCGATGGCTGAAATTGAATGCCCAATTCGACACCGTTTTCACACGAGAAGTGAATTACAACGGTTCGGCAGCGGATATCCGGGCGAAAAAAATCACAGAGCAAAACGGCGGCATCTGGATTTTTGGCGACAAAACGGACCCTGTTTTCGGTGTAGAATTATGTTTTGTACGGGGTTATGATTTGAGCGGGAACGATTTGCAGCAAAATGAATGGGGAGAGCCGCTCGCAAAATTCCAGGACATGGACTATCCCGGCGGCGGCGATTTTGTAGCGGTCAGCGAAATACCTTCAGGCATTATTTCACTAAGCAAAATTTACCTGCACCGTTACGACCAGACAGGCTCGACGCTGATTTGGGAAAAAGAGTTCAGCAACCCGCAGGCTTCTTTTTATGCCAACGACATTTGCGCCGCACCCGATGGCGGCTACCTCATTGCGGGTGCAGAAAACAGTTCGGGTTTGCTCATAAAAACCGACGCGAGCGGCAATCAGGTTTGGCAAAAAGTTTACCCGTCCGGCACCCCGAACGACCCTACCAATATCTTTTTGGGTATTTTTCACGCAGTCCCTACCCACGACGGTACGGGCTACTGGGCAGTGAGCGGCACCAGTTCCTACATCCCGCAGTTGGTGTTGATTCGGCTTGATTTGCAGGGCAACATATTGTGGACTAAACCTTTCGGGCCTTATTTCACCTACACTTTTGGCCGTGACTTGGTTGCCATGCCCGATGGCGGATGTGTCATCGGCGGGTCTTTCCACCGGAGTGTTCAAGGTGCGATTGTTTGGCCATATTTGGTCAAGACCAACAGCGCGGGGGGAACATTTTTTTCGGGCGTGTCGGGCGTGGCTGATTACGACATCAATGGCGATTGTGTGGCCGAAGCGGACACTGTCCTTTACAGCCATCATGTTTATGCGCTGAAAAATGGCATTGCTGTCACTTCCACCACAGTGAATCAGCAAGGCGAGTATTTTCTGGCCCTGGACACAGGGACTTATAAAATTGCGATGGAACAACCCGGCAATGCTTGGGTGACTTGCGGCGCGCCTGATACGATTGACGTGACGGTTGTTGCAAACGACACGGTTCCGAATACCAACTTCTTGTGGTCGTACAATCCGCAGCCGATTGACAGCGTCTTCGGCTATGCTTTCCACGACATTGACGGCGATTGTTTGCGGGATTCGTTCGAGACGGGGGGGTATGAGGGCTGGCCGGTTTATCTCTACATTTTCAGAAATGGAGTCGTCATCGTCGCTGATACGGTTTTGACCGGCCCGAATGGGTACTACGTTTTTGACGAATTGACCGGCGCGACAAATGAAATGTACGCCAATCTCATCATCCTGGGGCCGCCGTTGGGCAGCGGGTTGTTGTGCCGCCCGACCAATTGCCCATCGGAGGAAGTGTTTGGCTTCCCAACAGGGCTGAGCCATCAGTCCAACCTCGCCTTTAACTGCGACTCACTTCCGCCCTGCCCTTTGATTGAAGTTGACATCGCTACCAACGTGATACGGCCTTGTTCTACAAGTATTTATCAGGTTCATTACTGCAACATCGGCGTCGAAGCCGCCAGTGATGCTTATGTCGAAGTCACTTTCGATACCGGCTTGAACGTTACCGCTTCCAGCATCCCATGGAGTTCGGTGGATGGCAACACCTACACCTTCGAACTGGGCTACCTGACCTCTGGTCAATGCGGCGATTTCGACATCATGGTGCTGGCTTCCTGCGACGACCCGATGGGTACGACCTACTGCGCCGAAGTCCATGCCTTCCCCGACACTTGCTCATTGGAACCCGGCCCGAACTGGGACGGCTCACAAATCGAAGTAACTGCCGAATGTACCGGCGACTCGGTCGTTTTCACCATTCAAAACGTCGGCACAGGCGATATGCAGAGCACATTGGAATACATCGTCATCGAAGATAATGTGCTACTGATGCAAGGAGATTTTGAACTGGAGGCAGGAGCGGAAATTCAGGTTGCTTATGCGGCCAACGGCGCGTTTTTCCATCTTGCAGCCAACCAATCACCCGGTTTTCCTGGCCTCAACACGCCCATTGCGTGGGCGGAAGGTTGCGGCGGCAATGGCAACGTGAGCCTCGGTTTTGTGAACCAATTCCCGCTCGGCGACGAGGATGTTTGGCTCGATGTTTTTTGCTTGCAGAGCGTCAATTCCTACGACCCCAACGACAAACAGGGCTTTCCGCTTGGATACGCCGACGAGCATTTTATCGAACAAAACGTTGATATCGAATATCTTATCCGTTTTCAAAATACTGGCACAGCCCCGGCCTACCAGGTCGAAATTCGCGACACATTGCCCGTCGAATGGCTCGACCCGACCACCGTGCGACCCGGCGCGAGCAGCCACGATTATGTGTGGGACATGCAGGGAAATGGCGTGGTCGTGTTCCGATTCCCGAACATCGTGCTGCCCGACAGCAACGCCAACTTCGACGCTTCGCAGGGTTTTGTAAAATTCCGCGTCAGCCAGCGCAAGGATGTGCCGTTGGGCGCAAAAATCGAAAACGCGGCAGCGATTTTCTTCGATTTCAACCCGCCGATTATCACGAATCAGACTTTGCACACCGTTGGCAAAAACTTTATTTTGACAAAAACGGATGGCCCCCGGATTCCGAATTTGCAGGTGAAAATTGTTCCAAATCCCGCCCGCGGCCAGGTGCAGGTGCAAATAGCAGGTTTGGAAAATGAAGATGAAAACCTGAGTTTCGTGCTTTATTCCACTGTTGGCCAACCGGTTTTGCGCGGAAATTTCAATAGTTCAAAATTTGAATTTCAGGTCGGCCAATTGCCGCAGGGCGTTTATTTCTACGAAATTCGTCAGGAAGGAAAGTTGGCTGCGACGGGGAAAATCGTGAAAATGTGATTCCAGTTTTTCACCGCAGCGGCGTGGAGAAACAGAGAATTTTTAACAACTCTGCGTCTCCGCACCGCTGCGGTGAAGTTATGTTTTGGAAAAACGAAAGGGCGCCCTCCGAAGAAAGCGCCCCTCGCTCGAATTAAGAACCACTTGAAAGTGTCGGGTGAAAAAACCGGGATTTGGGTGTTGGCCTCTCTTGCAGTGTGCTATTTTTCAGATTTTATCAAACGTTTGACCGAAGCACCGCGCTCGTCCGCCAATCGGAACAACAGCAGGCCATTCGGCAAGTCATCCAAACCAATGCGGACAACCCCGGAGTCGAGCGGCGATATTTGTTGCTCGCGCAGCAGGCGACCAGCAGCATCGAAAATGCCGAGCCGGAAGTCGGCTGAGTGCAATTCATGTATTTCCAGAAAAACTTCAGCAGTCGCCGGGTTTGGGAATAGCGCCCATTGAAAAACATTTTCCGGCTCATTGGCGGTCACGAGGCCGCCCACGTTGAGCGAGGCGCTGGCGACGGTGCAGCCGTTTGCGTCTGTCACCACCACGGCATATTGCCCGGCAAAAAGGTTTGCCAAATCTTCCGTCGTGGCGAAAGGCTGTCCGTTCAAAGCCCAAGAATACGAATAAGGCGCAGTGCCGCCGCCGACGGTTATGGCGATGCTGCCAGTGCCGGTGCTGCCCGTGTTGTTGTTCACCTGATTTATCGTCAGGCTGAGCGCCGAAGGTTCGGTGATTTGGAAGTCGCGGGTTTGCGGGCAGCCGTCGGCATCGGTGATGGTAGCGGTAAAAGTGCCAGCGCAAAGATTGGACGCGATGAGGCCCGATTGCCCGTTGCTCCACAGTACTGCAAAAGGCTCTTGACCACCAGTTATGACAATCGTGGCCATCCCGTCGCAAGCGTTGGCACAAGAAATATTGGAAAAATTGGAAGTGACAACTGGATCCGGGTGTACGGCGATGCTGAAACTGCATTGCCCCTCATTGCCACCCGCGTCGGTGTAGCGGTAGGTTTGGGTAGTGCTGCCCGCCGGGAAATTCGAGCCGGACGGCAGCCCCGCAATCAGTTCGATTTGTTGGGGAATGACCGCGCAATTGTCCAAGACCTGTGGCAATGCGAACGTCACGGCGGGGCTGCAATATCCGGCCACGACGTTGCTGGGGCAGGTCAGTGTCGGTGCTTCATTATCCGCAACTTCAATCTGCACGGTTTGTATTTGCGAACATCCCATCGCATCGGTCAGCGTGGCGGTGTAGTCGCCCGGGCAAAGCCCGGTAGCTGTCAGGCCGGTTTGGCCATTGCTCCAATTGATGCTGGCCGGGTTGTTTCCTCCAGTTATGTTCAATATCGCGCTGCCGTCGCAAGCACCGGAGCAGGAAGATGGCAACGTGGATGTTTGAACCGAGATGCCGCCCATGACTGTGATTTGAAAACTGCAAGTTGCTTGGTTGTCGCCAGCATCTGTGTAGGAAAACTGCTGCTGTGTGGTGCCAACCGGAAATGCCGCGCCGGAAGGAAGCCCACTGACGAGCATGAGGGATGTGTTGGTTGAGCAGTTGTCCGAAACTTGGGGCAAATTGTATGTCACAGTGGAAGCACAAGCCGCCGCCGTTTGGTTTTGAGGGCAAGTCAAAACTGGTGCGATATTGTCCGTGACGTTGACGGTAGCGGTGCCGGAGGTTGTGTTGCCGTTGTTGTCGGTTGCTGTGAGTGTCACGGTTCGGGTGCCGATTTGTTCGCAGTCAAATGTAGTTGGGCTGACCGTCAAACTGGCGATGCCGCAGTCCGTATCAAAACTTCCGTTGTCGAACATACTGGCAGTGATAGTCACTGTACCATTTGCGTTCAACGCGGCGGTAGCATTTTTCAAAAGCAATTGCGGCGGGGTGTTGTCGGTGGCTACTATTTGGGCGCTCAAATTTTTGGTGCACCCGTTGGCATCGGTCACGGTGCAGGTAAAACTGCCCGCGCCCAAACCGGAAATGGTCGCGCCGGTGCTTCCATTCGACCAAGAATAAGTAAAAGGTGCCGTGCCACCCGTTGCATTCATTGTTACTGTGCCGGTTTGCGAGTTAGCGCACGGTACATCCGTTTTTGAAACCAATGTGAGCGCGATTGGCTGTGGAGCAGTGATTTGTGTGGAAAGCACGACCGAGCAGCCATAAACATCCGTGGCGGTCACGCTGTAATTGCCCGGTGCCAAGTTCGATACTATTTTGGTGTTTGCCCCATGTGACCAGATGTAAGTGGTTGGGTTGGTGCCGCCAGTGATATTGGCGGTGGCGGTTCCATTGGAAAGACCGGCGCAGGTGATATTGGTGACAGCGATGGTGCCGACCACAGCGCAATTGACCGCACCCACGACGGCGGTATTGCTCACCGTACAGCCTTTGTTGTCCGTCACGGTCACGGTGTATGGGCCGGGGGCGAGGGCACCAATACTCAGCACCATAGCACCCGAGCTCCATTGGACGGAGTATGGTGGGGTACCGCCCGAAGGAGCGACGGTTGCGGTGCCATTGTTCACGCCATAAGTAGTTTGCGGCGTCGCGCTCACGGCGGCCTGCAGAGCAGGTGGCTGCGTCAAGGTGACGGAAGCAGTGGCCGTACAGCCCTCTGCATCGGTTGCTGTGACGGTGTATGTACCCGCGCCCAAGCCGGTGACGGTGGCGGTTTGGCTTCCGTTTGACCATGCGTAACTATATGTGCCCGAGCCACCGCCGGGCGTAGCTTTGACCGTGCCGGTGGTGGCTCCAAAGCAATTGACAGATGCCAATTGGCTGGCCGAAACTGTCACTGGTGGCGATTGCGTGACTTCCATATTGTCCGATGCCGTGCAGCCATTTTGGGTGTTTTGCACGGTAAGTGTATAAGTGCCGGTGGCATCAAATCGTGCGTACAAAATGTTTTCGCCGGAGGCGATATTGCCATCCAAAGTTGTCCATAGGTAGGTAAAATTGTTGCCCGTGGATGTGCCGATTGGGTTGGCAAGTATTGAAGTGAAATTGCAGTTGAGTGCACGGTCTTCGCCCGCATAGACGAATGGCGGGGTCGTGTTTTGATTTACAAAAACATTGAGAAAACTCGTGCAGCCGTTGAGCGGGTTGGTTGCCGTCACGGTGTAAATACCGCTCACACTCACATGTGGATTGGGGATGTTGGAGGTGAATCCATTTGGCCCGGCCCAAGAAAAAGTGGTGCCTGTGGTCTGCGAACTTGCCGTGATTTGTGGTGTCGGGTTGTTGCAAGTGATGATACTCGTGCTGGTGGCAGTCACATTGGGCGGAGTGAGGTTTTGCGTCACACTCGCCGTCGCAGAGCTCACGCAGCCGTTGACTGGATTGGTGACCGTCACCGAATAAGTGCCGACCAGGCTTACCGTTGGGTTTTGCAGGTTTGACTGAAAGCCTCCCGACCCCGACCATAGGTACGATACACCTGAGGTACCAGAGGAAGCATTTAGCGTCACGGTCGGGTTAGCGCAGGTTTTCAAACCACCTGTGGCTGTCGCGCCGGGTGGAGTTGTGTTGGAAATCACCGTCGCTGAGGCATTGGCTGTGCAGCCGTTTTGCGGGTTGGTGACGGTCAATACATAGATGCCGGGCCCAAATACAGTCGGGTTTTGAGCGCTCGAGTTAAAACCGTTTGGCCCCGTCCAGGCAAATGTGGTACCTGCGGGCGTCCCGGTGCCGAAAATTTGGAGCGAATTGACCACGCAGGTCAATGCCCCGGTCACGCTGGCGGATGCAGTTGGTGGTGTCGTGTTGGCGGTGACGCTGATGCTGCTCGCCGCGGTGCAGCCGTTTTGCGGTTTTGTGACAATCAATTGGTATGTGCCAGCTGCGCTCACGACGGGGTTTTGCAACGCAGAAGTAAATCCATTTGGCCCCGTCCATGCAAAAGTCACACCGGCGGGCAAGCCGGTTCCTGTCAGCGTCACAGAAGTTTGTGCGCAGGTGATGATGCCCCCGCCCCCGGCCAGAGCCATTGGTTTTGAGGTATCGGCGACGACCAAAGCTGCCGGGCTGGAAAAGCAAGTCGTCAATGTGTCAGTTACGGTGAAAATATATGAGCCGGGTACTCCGACCGTCGGTTGGAGCAAATTGGAGGTATAACCTCCCGGGCCATTCCAAATAAATACGGTGTTGGCAGGACTGTATGTGGCAGTGAGGGTCAAGCTTGGTTGCGTGCAGTTGAACGTGCCGCCCGTTGCCGTCGCTGCGGGAGATTGGTGGACGGAAGTGACAGCGATGCCATCGGTTGCGGTGCAGCCATTGGTGGTGTTGGTCACTTTTAGGGTAAAAACACCAACGTGGTTGATAAGTGGCGTGAGTGTGTTTACGCCCGATTGGATACTGCCACCGCCAGATGCTGTCCACAAATAGGCAAATTCAGCACCTGTTGACCCTGAGCCGTTCAGATTGACGGCGGAGTTGGAGCAGAGCGTGGTAAAGTTTGCGCCTGCCTCTGCCGTTGGAGTTGTGAAATCTTGGGTAATGGTCGCGCTTACGATGTCAATGGCACCGTCGTCGTCAATGACGGTAATGCTGTAAGTGCCGGGCGCGAGACTGGATGCTACCGGCCCTGTGTTGCCATTGCTCCAGTTGTAGTTGTAAGGAGGAATGCCGCCTGAGGCAACGACAGACAAATAGCCCGTTGGGCGGAGGCAATTGACGTTGTGAATGGAATCTACCGCAAGGGTGAGCACAGCTTGTTTGCCAGCGGGAAAGTCGGAGCCGGCAGGTGGTGCAGCATTCTCGTTCCAAATGTCAAAAGCGGTATTTTGTACCGAGAAAGGCGTGTGTGCCAAACCATTCGTCCATAGCATGGCATGGAGGCAGAATAATAGAAGAACTCGCATCGATTTGTGAGATGATTAGTGAAAAAAGACATTGATTCACAATTACTTGCCTAAAATCCGTGCCGAGATTCCTCCAAATATAAAATCCATCTTAAAGGGGGGTTAAAAGTTCATTAAAGTCTGAAAAAACGAAAGGACACCTTCCTCTGAAAGCGCCCTTCGCCAATAAACGAATGAAAAACCTCCTGTGCAACACGCAATCGCCCAATTCAAACTATTCTCAAAATACTGCCGTGCGGTGGTTAATAGCAATGCTGAATTATTTGCTTGACGAGGGGCATAGCCCTTCCCGTTTCTTTATCACAAGGTGCTGGAAAAATGAAAGAAGGAGCAACTTGGTAGTTGCCTCGGGAATAGTATTGACGATAAAAAGCCAAGCAGCAAGAAGGAGCGACAATTCACGCTCTGAATAAAAGGCAAACAAAAATCCCGCATTGCGGACAGCCACGCATTAAATCAGCATTAAAAGAAAATTAAAAATCAGTGGTTTGTCGGTAAAGCGGGAAACTCGCCTCAAATCGGCTGCCTTTGCCGGGGGCAGATTGCACACCGATGTTGCCATTGTGCAGCTGTACGATGCGGTGGCAGAGCGAAAGCCCGATGCCATACCCTTTTGTGGACGACCGGACGCTGTTGCCGCGATAAAATGGGTTGAAAATCATTTCCTGCTCTTCCAGGTGGATTCCCAAGCCGTCGTCGCTGAACGAAACATCAATCGAGTAGCCGTTGGTGGTGAAACGGATGCGCACGGTGTGGTCATCTGAGAATTTGCAGGCATTGTCCATGAGATTTAGAAATGCTGTTTTGAGCAGGTGCTCATTCCCGGCGATGGTGAGCAACGATTCGTCGTCGGGGAAAGTCTCGTATTCTATCAAGAAATGGTAATCCGGGTGGGATTTGACTAATTCGTTTTGGGCAGCAAAAAGTATTTCGTCCACGCGCACGGGAGCAAACTGGAATCTTTGTTTTTCGATGCCCGACTGTGCGAGCGTGAGCAAGCCGTTGGTCAATTCCACCAAAGTGCGCGTGTCGTCCAGTAATGATTGCAGTGCCTGTTGGTATTCCTCTGGTGTGCGTTTTTTGTCGAGCACCAATTGGAGTTGGCTGGTGATGGCGGCCAGGGGATTGCGGAGTTCGTGCGACGCACTGCTGACAAATTGTTGCTGCATTTCAAAAGAGGATTCCAGCCGCTGGAGCATATCGTTGAAGTTCATAGCCAGCTGCGCGATTTCGTCGCGTCGGTTGCCCTCACCGATGCGCAGGCTGAGATTGCCCGCGCTGATGCTCGACACTTCGGCGTTCATGCTCGCCAAAGGCCGCAATACCTGACCTGCAAACAACGCCCCGGTGAGCAAAATGATAAGGCTGCCGATGATTAAGCCGGCCAACAGTACGTTGCGGAGGTTTTTCAATTTGCTGCGCCCATAACGGTCGAAGGCAGACGAAATGACCACGAATTCACCTTGTTCGCCCGCATAGACAATTCCCAAATGCTCTATTTCGCCTAATGTGTATTCCATTTTGCGCTGCGCTCTGATTTGGCGGAGCAACGCAGGGGAATAGTTCACTTCCAAATCGTCGAGACTGCTGTAAACCAATTTATCCTCGGGATTGAAAATCAACACCTTTTCCTCGAACAGTGCATGAATGGAGTTTTGATCAATAATGCGCAGCAAATCCACGTCCACTTCCTGCACCGTTACATAGAGGCGGGCAGTGGTAATGGCGCGACTTTCCAGCCGGTTGAAAAATTCTTCGCGCCGGTAGTCTGCGGACAAAAAATAAACTGCCAGCGAAAAAACCACGAGAATGGTGGCAACGATGGCCGTGAATCGAAGGGTGAGTTTTGTGCGAATGTTCATGTGGGCAGCACCTTGAGGTAATAACCCAGCCCTTGTTTGGTGTGGATGAGTTTCGGCTCGAAGTTGCGGTCAATTTTTTTGCGCAAAAAATTGATATAAACTTCCACCACGTTGGTGCCGGTATCAAAATTGACATCCCAGACGTGCTCCACGATTTCATGACGAGAAGCAACGCGCCCATTGCGCCGAACGAGGTATTCCAGCAAGGTGTATTCTTTGGCAGTGAGGACGATTGGTTGTTGGTTGCGCGTCACGGTTTTGTAGCCGGTGTTCAACTCCAAATCAGCCACGCGGAGCACCTCGCCGGGGTTTGCTTCGGCGGGGGCGGCGGGGTTGCGTTTCAGCAGCGTCCTCATTCGCGCCAGCAATTCTCGGAAATCAAAAGGCTTCACGATATAGTCGTCGGCACCAGCGTCGAATCCCGTGAGTTTTTGCTCCACGCTGCCCAACGCGGTCACCAAGATAATCGGCAACTGCGGCTGGGTGGCGCGAATCGCCCGGCATACTTCGTACCCGTGGACGTAAGGCAGGTTCAAATCCAGCAGCACGATATCGTAGCGGTTGGCTTGCGCCAGATGCTGCCCCACAGCGCCGTCAGGTGCAAGTTCGACCCCGAACCCGTTTTCTTCGAGCCATTTTTTGACTGGCGCGGCCACTTTCGGCTCATCTTCAATAAGCAAAACACTGGTCATTGTCATTGGCCGGATTTGAGCAAAAGTGTTTTTTGACAGATGCAAAAATAAAATGAAAAAGCCGTCCCCTGACTACTTTTGCCAGGGATACGGCTTCTTAAATGTATAGAGAGAGAAAATCACTGCTATAATTGATCGGTTGCGCCCAAGATATTTCGCAGACGCTCGTTTTCGCTGCGAAGGGTGCTGATGATGGTTTCATACTCGGTTTTGATTTTGTGGAGGTTTGCCACTTGTTTGCGCAGCCCTTGTAGGTCGCGCCGATTTTGTGATTTGATTTTTTTTTTGATGCCTGTGTCTTTTTGCGTCATCAATACTGCCGCGCTATTGGCTCGTCCGAGGAGCTTTTCATTTTCCGACCACAGGTCGTTATAAATGACAATAAGGCTATCCAACTCCCGCTCAATCATGATTTTCTCCAATTCCAGCCCCTGCATTTCGGCGGCCAACCGGTGGTTTTCGGCATTCAAGGTTCTGGATATATGCCAAAAGAAAAGAGTTCCCCCAATGGTCAGCATCAACAGCATCGTGGTGGCAATGCTTTGCAGTTTTGATGTTGGGTTGGTGCGCATAATCGGATTCGACAGATACTTGTATAAAAATTGGTTGAATCAATTGCCGGACAAATCTGGGCATGGGAGGGAATGGTACGAACGGCGTTGATGCCCCCAAAACAGACAACAGTGCAAAGTTTTGTGGCATCGGAGGACGAAGCCATTAAACCGGCATTAAAAGAAAATTAAAATGGGGACGGAAAAAACAGAAGCCCCACCCAGCGCAATGCTGGGTGGGGCTTCTAGTGCCGCATTTGGCACTAGCATGTTGACATGGCTATTTATTTCTTCGGATACACATACAACTGCACATCCTCCTCGCTCACCGTTTGGTCGCTTAGGATGAACAGCCGTTCGATGACGTTTGCGAGTTCACGGATGTTGCCCGTCCAATTGTAGTCTTGCAGAGCCTTGATGGCTTCAGGCGTGAACGTTTTGGTCGGGTGGCCATAGTCGTCGGCAATGCGGCGGTTGAAGTGTTCGATGAGCAGCGGGATGTCGTCGCGGCGCTCGTTGAGGGAAGGAACTTTGACGACGATGACAGCGAGGCGGTGGTAGAGGTCTTCGCGGAAACGCCCTTCGGCTATTTCGGTGCGGAGGTCTTTGTTGGTGGCAGCCAGCACCCGCACGTCCACTTTGATTTCTTTGTTGTCGCCGACGCGGGTGATTTTGCTTTCCTGCAATGCGCGCAACACTTTGGCCTGCGCATCGAGGCTCATGTCGCCGATTTCGTCCATGAACAAAGTGCCGCCATTGGCCTGCTCAAACTTGCCGGGACGGTCGGCGATGGCACCGGTGAACGAGCCTTTTTTGTGGCCAAACAACTCGCTCTCAATCAATTCTGCCGGGATGGCTGCGCAGTTCACCTCCACCATTGGACCGTCGGCGCGGTTGCTTTTTTCGTGAATCCAACGCGCCACAAGTTCTTTGCCCGTGCCGTTTTGCCCGGTGATGAGCACGCGGCTTTCGGTCGGCGCCACTTTTTCCAACATCTTTTTGATTTCCAAAATCGGGGCGCTCTCGCCTATCATGTTCACGCCTTTGCTGCTTTTCACTTGTTTGCGTAGCACTTGGGTCGTGTTCACGAGGTCGGCGCGTTCGATGGCGTTGCGCACAGTGATGAGCATCCGGTTCAGGTCTGGTGGTTTGGAGATGAAGTCGAACGCACCTTTTTTCACGGCTTCCACAGCGGTATCAATCGTGCCGTGGCCGCTCACCATGATGACCGGCGTTTCGGGCGAGAGGATTTGCAAACGTTCCAATGCCTCGATGCCGTCCATTTTTGGCATTTTGATGTCCATGATGATAACATCGAATTTTTCGCGCTGCACTTTGGAGACGCACTCCAGCCCGTCGGCTGCTTCGTCCACGTCATATTCTTCGAATTCGAGAATGTCGCGCAGGGTGCGGCGGATGGGTGTTTCGTCGTCCACAATCAGGATTTTGGCCATAAAGTCTTATTTCAGTCTTGCGTTTTTCGATAAAGGAAGGAAAGGGCACAAAGAAAGATGGTTTCCTCCAAAGTTTGCGGATGGATGGAGGGTAATTTTCCAATTTGCTATCCACTGGTCAAAAATGGTAGCAAGCAACCGGGGGAATTGGAAAAACCACTCGATTTTTCCAGCGTGATGTTACGCCACAGCACTGCCACGTCTTACCTTTGTTAAAACGTCTCTCGCGATTGTTCAGCAACCTTTTCCTAAATCACTAAACTCTTCTCGTTATGCAAATCAAAACAACACTCTCGCTCTTCGTTCTGTTGGCATCGGCCACGCTTGCAACGGCACAATGGGGCAAAACCGTCGTGACAGAAACAGAGCGCATGATGTCGTTTGGCAGCCGCCCGGCATTTCGTATGGAATTCACAAACGCCACTGCCAACATGGTGGAAGACCTCTGGAAAGATTTTGCCAAAAAAAACTATGGCGCCAAACTGAAAAAAGATAGAAAGTCAGGCGAATGGACAGCCTCCGGCCTAAAATCGGCAATGATGGGCTCCGATCCTTTCACCTTGTACTCCACCATCGAAAAGACCTCCGCAGGCTCGGCCCTGACGGTGTGGTACGACTCTGGCGCATCTTTCCTCAGTCGCCGCAACAACCCGACCCAAGCCAACGAGGCATCGCGGGCGCTCCAACAATTTTATTACGACGTGCGCCGCGCCACTATCAACAAGGAAATAAAAGAGCAGGAGGACAAACTGAAAGACATGGAGAAAAAATACAAAGCCATGCAAAAGGATAACGACAGTCTCCACAAAAGCATCGAAGAATACAAAGCCAAAATCAAGAAAGCCGAAGATGACATCGCCAAAAATGCGAAAGAACAGGAAACAAGCCTTGTGGACCAAGAAACGCAGCGCCGCCTCATAGAAGAAACCAAGCGCCGCCTGAGCAATGTCGAGAATGAAGGCAATTGAGCAGAGGCTCAAATACTTTTTGTTTTGAAAAGCCCCGACTTGACTCTACAAGTCGGGGCTTTTTATGCTCGTTTTGGGCAAAAAAAGAAAAAAGCGGCGCATTTATAGAGAAAGCGGTCGGAGCGCGTGAAAATACTAAGACTCAAAAAGTTTGACACACCTGAAAAAACTGCTTTGTTTTTACAAACAAAAACTTTTATTTTTGCGGGCTGTAAATCCAGAAAAAAAACTTTTGCACTGTGGAAAATTAACGTTCGCTTAACGTGGCGACCTTCCGTCGGAACACTCCACAAACCGCCGACGCGCCGACAACCAATTTCTAACCCCCTGCTTTTTACGGTGTTAAAACATTTCCGTTTCCGTCAACCGAGGAGTTTGGCATCTTTCAGCATGGTGTGGAAAACCGAAAACCAATGTGGATAACTTGGCGAATATGATGTGTTATCCACAGTCGTCGCCGGGGTTCTCCACAAGATTGGGGCAATACGGATTGTTTTGAAAGCATCGGCGCACAGGATTTGAAGTAGGTTTGTCGCCTTTCAGCCGCCGCAACCTTGGTAATGGCGGACAAACATGGGAAGTAATTTTTTGCCAACACGAAACTTCTCCGAATTATGAACGACTCGAACAAAGACGGCGAAAGCAAACAACCGCAACGCAA
>CAYZVM010000157.1:0-14307 GCA_964481485.1 uncultured Saprospiraceae bacterium
CTTTGTCATGTGCGAACAGCGGCATCGGGTATTGCAACTCTTTCACGTTGTCCTGTACCACCACGCCGGGGGCTTTTTCCAAAATAAGGCGCACTTCTGCGAGGTCGAAATCGCGCTCAAATTCCACGTTCACTGCCTCCGAATGGCCGCCGATGACTGGCACGCGCACGGTAGTGGCCGTCACCCGGATAGAGTCGTCGCCCATGATTTTTTTGGTTTCGTTCACCATTTTCATCTCCTCTTTCGTGTAGCCATTTTCGGTGAAAACATCAATGTGCGGCAACAGATTCAGGTCAATCTGGTAGGGGTAGGCACGTTCGCCAATCTTGCCTTTGCGCTCGCTCATCAACTGGTTCACAGCCTTCACGCCCGTGCCGGTCACACTCTGGTAGGTGCTGACTACGATACGTTTTATTTTGTATTTATCGTGCAAAGGCTTGAGCGCCACTACCATTTGGATGGTGGAGCAGTTCGGGTTGGCGATGATTTTGTCTTTTTTTGTCAATACACCCGCGTTCACCTCTGGCACCACGAGTTTCTTTTCGGGATCCATGCGCCAGGCCGAAGAGTTGTCAATGACGACCGTGCCGCGCTCGGCAAATCGCGGAGCCCAATCTTTGGACACACTGCCTCCGGCGGAGAAAATGGCAACATCAGGGCGTTTGCCGACTGCCGCGTCCATACTGATGATTTTGTAACGTTTGCCACAAAACTTAATGGTCTTGCCCACCGAGCGCTCGCTGGCGACAGGGAACAATTTAGTGACCGGGAAACCGCGCTCTTCGAGCACTTGCAACATTTTCGAGCCGACCAAGCCGGTGGCGCCGACAACTGCTACTTTCATTTTTTATGTTGATTTGTTGAAAAGGTGATTCGGTGATTTGAAATTTGGAGGGCAAAGGTAGAAATTGGGCGATTACAACAAACGGGTGATTTTCAGGCTCCTCGCGGGGCGCGTACCTTTGTGGCATCAAAATCCAGTAGAATTATGGAAAACATCCGCGTAGCCATCGTCGAAGACGACCACGACATCCGCCAATCCTTTGAGGCCATCATCGGCAGCGCGCCGGGTTTCGAATGTGTAAAATCCTACGAAACCGCCGAAGCCGCCGTCGAGGAAATTCCTTTGCTCAAACCCGACGTGGTTATCATGGACATTCATTTGCCGGGAATATCGGGCATCGAAGCCGTGCGGATTTTGAAAGAGGAAATGCCCGGTTTGCAAATCGCCATGTGCACCGTTTATGAAGATGACGAACACATTTTCAATGCTTTGCGTGCCGGAGCGAGTGGCTATTTGCTCAAAAGAACCACGCCTGAAAAACTCTTGGAAGCGGTGAGCGACCTGCAACAAGGCGGCTCGCCCATGAGCGGCGAAATCGCCCGTCGCGTGGTGGCTTCCTTCCAAAAAAAGTCGGCGCCTTCACCCGAACTGGCGCTGCTTACCGCCCGAGAGAAGGAAATCCTTGACCTGCTCGCCAAAGGTTATCTCTACAAAGAAATCGCCGCCGCACTTTTCATCAGCATCGAGACGGTGAAGCGGCACATCCACAACATCTATGAAAAACTCCATGTGCAGACACGGACAGAGGCACTGAATAAGGTGTTCAAGATGCACTGATTACAACAAAAGGGTGATTGATTTCCCCTGTACGCCGACCCCAACTTTGTGCCATCAAAAATTACTTGGAAATTCCGAGATGCCAACCTGACAAAATCATTTTTTTCAATTTAAACATTTGATTTTCAGAACAAAACCGCGACGCAACCCGTCGCGGACAGCCAAACCCATTTCTTTTCACAACCAATTTTTCAAACAATGAAAAACATTCTTTTCAGCATCCTCGCCTTGCTCTTCGTGAGCCTTTTCACTTCCAACACCAACGCTCAAACCGCTGCCGACGAAGCCACCGTCAAAATCTTTTGGAAACAAGTCTGGAAAGCCTACGAGTCCGGCAATATTGACGAAGTGATGAAAGTCTATACCGACAACGCTTGCTCTGTCACTCCCGACGGGCGGCTGCAATCGGGAAAATCGGCCATGAAAGAGGACTGGGAAGCCTTCACTAAAATGACGGACGCGCCCCCGAAATTCACCTACGAAGAGCCGAGCATCCGAGTCATCACCGCAGATGCCGCCATCGTCACATATTCCACACAGGCCGACATCAAAATCGGCGGCCAACAAGTGGGCGGAAAAATGCTGGGCATGGCCATTTTGCACAAAGTGAACGGCAAATGGATGGTCGAAGCCGACTCCATGACCCCAGTAATAGAGATACCGGAAGCAGGTAAGTGAAAAAACAGGAGCGAAGCGGCGGTACTTAAGCCACCGCTTCGCTTTCTTTCCAATCATTTTTTTCACCTAAAACGACTCTGTTCCAATGAAAAAAATCTTGAAATGGACGGGCATCGTCCTCGGCTTGCTCGTGCTTTTGGTCGCCGGAACGGCCTTCTGCCTCAACAGCGCTGCCAAAAGCCGGCTGGCGAAAAAATACGACGTACAGCCCAAAGCCATCGCCATTCCCAGCGACTCAGCCTCCGTGGCTGCCGGACAAAAATGGGTGTCGGTGTTGTGTGCCGAATGTCACGGCGCTGACCTGGCCGGCACCAAATTCTTCGACACGCCCGACCTCGGCACCATCTGCGCCCCTAACCTCACGCCCGGCGGCGTTTGCAAAAACTACACCGACCTCGACTGGACGCGCGCCATCAAGCACGGCGTCGGCAAGGACGGCCGCCCCTTGCTCATCATGCCCGCCAAAGATTTCCAATACATGAGCGACGAGCACCTCGGCCAAATCATCGCTTATCTGAAAACGCTGCCGCCGGTGGAGCAGTCGTGGGATTTGCCCCAAACGACCCTTTTGTGCAACATCCTCTTCCAGACGGGCGCGTTCGGCGACGCGCTGAATGCCGAAACCATTGACCATGCCAAACCCGCACATTACGCCCCGCCGAAAGGTGCGACTGCCGAATATGGCAATTATCTTGTGAAAATCGGCGGCTGCCGCACCTGTCACGGCGGACAACTCAACGGCGGCAAAGACCCCAACCCCGAAGCACCGCCAGGGCCCAACCTCACGCCGGGTGGTGCGTTGGACGACTGGAAGGCAGAAGGTTTTGTCAAGGCCATGCGCACGGGCATCACGCCCACAGGCAAAGAAATCAACGGAGCATTTATGCCGTGGAAAGCATTGGGCAAATACGACGATGACCAGTTGCAGGCGATTTACGCCTACCTTATGTCGCAGCCCAAATTGGAAACAGCCCCCCTTGAAAAATGAGAACTTTACGCATCCCGCGTTCTGCTCAAATCGCGGGATGAGTATTTTTCAAACATTTGAAATTCAAGACCATGCAATACCAATTTCCTTTTACCATCGAAACCAAATACGGTGAAAAAATCAACTTTCTTCGCATGGAGGGCGACCGGCTTCTGTTGGAAGGTTTTTGTGCACCGATGGCAGGGCCGGGCTTTCACACCCACCTGAGGCAGGACGAGGGTGTAACCGTCGTTCGGGGCAAAATCGGCTACCAGATTCTGGGTGAAGAACCCCGATACGGCGGCCCCGGCGACAGCGCCACTTTTGAGCGCGGCGTGCCTCACCGCTTTTGGAACGCGGGCGAGGAGGAACTGCACATCACCGGCTGGATTTCACCAGCTGAAAACGTCGTTTTTTTCTTGACAACGCTCTACAGCGCACTGAATAATGGGAAAAACAAAAGACCCGAACTCTTCGACGGGGCGTACCTGACTTGCCGCTACCGCCGCGAATACGATGTGCCCGATATGCCGGGCTTTGTAAAAAAGGTGATAATGCCAGTTGCTTACAAGATCGGTTCGTCGCTCGGCAAATATGGAAAATTCAAAGACGCGCCAAAGCCGCTTTGAAAAAACTGGTACTCATTGCTGTCAAGAATCTGCACCGTTCCCAAAAAAACGGCATTTTCGCCTCGAAAAACGAAAATGCCGTACTCTTATGAGAAATCAATTTTTCGCTGTGGCGCTGAGTGCTGTGCTGTTTGCCCCATTCGGTGCTGCCGCACAGACAACGGTTGACTCCTTGCAGCAAGTGTTTCGCACCGCGCCCCACGACACGCTGAAATGGATCGCGCTTTTCCACATTTCGCAGCATTACGCAAAATCAAACTTGGATTCCTCTTTAGTTTGGGCGCAAAGAGGGCTTGACTTTGCCAGACAGTACGCGCCCCACTTTGTCCCGCGCAGCTTGAACAATGTTGGTTTGCAATACATGCACAAGGGCAATTCTGACCGCGCGATGGAGCACTATCTGCAAGCCCTCGAATCGGCCAAACAACACAACTGCGCGCCGTGCATCGCCACCACCACGGGAAACATGGGCGTAATCGCTTGGAACAAAAGAGAATACGACAAGGCGGAGCAATACTGCCAGGATGCCATAGCACTCACGAAATCACTAAGAGACACTGTTGGGCAAGCCCGCTATTTGAATAACCTCGGGTTGATACAAATAGATAAAGCTCAACTCGAAAAAGCCGAGCAAACTTTTGAATCCGCACTCCAACTATTGGAAGCAGTGGACACAGTTTGCATACAACCAACCATTTACAGCAATCTCGGCAACATCGCTTATGCACGGGGCAAGTACCCTCGCGCACTCAGTTTCTACAAATTGGCGTCAGAGTGGGCAGAAAAGATAAACGACGGTTCGGCTGCTTTTTTGGGCGTGAACAACGCCGGCTGGGCGCAACTTGCCATGAAAAACTACGACGAGGCCATTCGGCTTTTCATTCAAAGCAAAGCAATTGCCGACAAACATAAAAACGACAAATACGCCGAGCAGGCCATCGGCGCGCTGGCCGATGCTTACAAAGCCAAAGGCGACTTCCCCAATGCCTTCTCTGCCTTGGAAAAATACCTGCAACTCCACGATACCATCGTCGCCCGGCAAAGCAGCAAGGCTGTCATGGAATTGGAAACTCGTTATCAGACTCAGCAAAAAGAAGCCGCCATTCGCGACCTCGAAAACCAGCAGCACGTCCAGAAGATATTGACATACAGTGCCTTGGGCGGCATCCTTGCCCTGCTCATCGTGCTTTGGCTCTCACGCCGCACCTACCGCCAGAACCGTCTGCTCCAGCAAGTCACCATTGACCGGCTCGAAAGCGAGCGCAAAGTCGTGGCGCTCAACGCCCACCTCGAAGGCCAGCAGCTCGAGCGCCTGCGCATTGCCGAGGATTTGCACGATGACTTCGGCTCTGGTCTCTCCAAAATCTCGCTGCTCAGCGAGGTGGCAAAAAAGAAAACAACCCCCACCGAACTAGACAAAATAGCCGCTACCGCCAAAGAACTGCTCCTGAAAATGAGCGAGGTCGTGTGGGCCTTGAATCACCACAACGACACACTACCCAGCCTCGCCGCCTACATCCGTCGCTACGCCGTCGGCTTTTTTGAAGATTCCGGCGTGCACTGCCACTTCAATATCCCCAATTTGCCCGACGCGCCTTTGAGCGGGGAAACGCGCCGCAACATTTTTCTGGTGGTGAAAGAAAGTTTGCACAACATCCTAAAACACGCCGGAGCGAGTACAGTGGATATTGATTTTTCACTGAAAAACAACAACTTAGAAGTCAAAATCCGCGACGATGGGCAGGGTTTCGACGAAGCTGCGCTCGCCAAAGCAGGCAACGGCTTGAAGAACATGGAAAAACGGATGCGAAACGCTGGAGGCAGTTTTGATATCGAAAGCGCGACTGGCGAAGGCACGACCGTCAGACTTGGGCTGCCGTTGGTCGAAGAAGCGGCAGTTGATCTGGCAAAGGCGGCTTAGGAACGGTGCTGGAATAAAGCACCAAATTCAGACTACAAATTTTGGTGTCCGATTTTCTGTTTTTGAACGAGCATTGCAGCGCTATTGGAGCGAAAAAAGAGGAAATATGGCAGCAAAAGATGCGCATCAATTTGGCACTTTATTCCAGCACTGCTCCTAAGTGATTCTGCGGTTTCTTGTATTTTTGCCAAAAATTTTTCAATCAACACAAAAATGCTCCTCCGCATCCATAAAGAAGGCCGCACGATTTTGCTTGTCACGGCATTGCTACTGGCAGCGCTGAATTTCACTATTTGGAAATTCGCACCTGTCGCGTTTTGGCCCGTCGCGGCGTTGTCCGCTATATTCTATCTTGTTGTCCTTCAATTTTTTAGAAACCCCGTGCGCGAGGTAAAGGTGGCTGACAACAACCTCGTGTACGCTCCCGCCGACGGGCGCGTGTGCGTCATCGAAGAGGTTTTCGAGCCAGAATATTTTAAAGAAAAACGGCTCCAAGTTTCGATTTTCATGTCGCCGTTCAATGTCCACGTCAACCGCAACCCCGTGAGCGGCGTGGTCAATTATTTCAAATACCATCCGGGCAAATACCTCGTGGCTTGGCACCCAAAAAGCAGCACAGAGAACGAGCGCACGACGGTAGTCTATGACTTCGGAGAAGGCGAAATCCTGATGCGCCAAATTGCCGGTGCGCTCGCCAAACGCATCAAATGGTACATACACGAAGGCGACCGCGTAGAGCAGGGACGCGACATGGGCTTCATCAAATTCGGCTCGCGGGTGGATTTGTTCCTGCCGCTTGATGCAAAAGTAGAGGTCGTGATGAATCAGCAGGTAAAAGGCAACAAAACTGTGGTGGCGCGGCTTTGAACCTAAATAGCCAAATTTTAACACCGATTTAAGGCCAACAGCATGAAACTTCCGACCCCGTCCGAGGTCTAACAGTCGTTCCATTCAATTTAAACAAAAAAGGAACTTCTGTAAACATGAAACTACAACTGTTGTCCAAATCGCTTTTCGCAGCACTTTTCGTAATTTTTGCTGCTGCCAACCTGACCGCTCAAACCGAGCCAGCCCCCGCACCCAAACCTGCCAAAGTAAAGTCGGCCGAACGCCAGCAAAAACACGCTGAAACCGAAGCCGCAGAACTCAACCTGACTCCAGAGCAAAAGGCTCAGTTCCAGAAAATTGACGACGAGTACAAAGCCAAATCAAAAGCCAGCAGAAGCGCAAAAAAAGAAGAGGCTGCCAAGATGCGCGAGGAAAAAATGAAAGCCAAAAAAGCAGTGTTGAACCCCGAGCAGGCTGCCAAGTTTGACGAAATGCAGGCGAAAAGGAAAGCCAAGTACGAAGAAAAGAAAGGGAAAAAAGATGCGCGCAAATCGGAGCGCAAATCCAATAAGGCTGAAAAAAAGGCCATCAAAAAAGAGATGGAAAAACAATAATTAGACGGCTAAATGCCTGACAATAAAACCATTGCCCCGTTTGCTTTCAGCAGACGGGGCTTTTTTTGTGGGCTATTTCGTCTCTCCCCACCGGTAACTTTCCAACTCCAAACCCACCAAATCCAACACCCTATCCACCACCGTGGCAGCAATGCTTTCCAAATCGGTCGGTTTTGAATAAAAAGAAGGGCTCGCGGGGCAGATGATGCCGCCTGCCTCGGTCACGGTTTTCATATTGTTGATGTGAATCAGGCTGAGCGGCGTGTCGCGGGTAAGGAGGATGAGGCGGCGGCGCTCTTTCAAAATGACATCGGCGGCGCGGGTCACGAGGTCATTGCTGATGCCAGTGGCGATGCGGGCCAAAGTCCCCATGGAGCAAGGGCAGACAATCATCGTGTCGTACTTCGCCGAGCCGGAAGCAAAAGGCGCGTAGAAGTCGTTTTTTTCGTAAAATTTGAAAGGATAACGGGAAAAATCCACCGGGCCGATTTCAAGTTCCCAATTTACTTTGGCGTTGTCGGAAAGCACAATGCCGACTGCATCTAATTGATTTTGAAGCCCTAACAATTTGTCGAGCAGCACCTTGGCATAAATGGAGCCGGAAGAACCGGTGATGGCAACCACGAGTTTACGCATACAATATTACTTTTGTTGCTGTTGAAATCGAACAACCAACCTTATGACACAATCTTTAGTTTTTCGGCATCCCGTTCACGGTGTTTTTCTATTGCTCCTCATTTTGTCGCTCATCGGCGCTTGCCAAAAAAGCGAGGAGAAAAAGACCAACGGCACCACTGACGATATCGCCCCGCCGCCCGATGCATTGTTCCAAAAAATGCCATCGTCGCACACCAACATCAATTTTGCCGTTGAGGTTCAGGAAGATTTTGTGAACAATATCATACGCAACGCCAATTTCTACAATGGCGGCGGCGTGGGCGTGATAGACGCGAACAAAGACGGGCTGCAAGATTTGTATTTCACTTCGACGACCGGGCGTTGCAGACTTTATTTGAACGAAGGCAATTTCAAATTCCGCGACATCACCGACGTGGCAGGTGTGGCTGCCCAAGAGGGTTTCAAAACCGGCGTCGTAATCGCCGACGCGAACGGCGATGGTTGGGACGACATTTATGTGTGTCGGGCGGGTCAGCATCCTGGCGGACATCGGCGCAATTTGCTGTTTATCAATAATAAAAACAGTACGTTCACCGAAAGCGGCAAAGCCTACGGCGTGGACGACCCCTCGGCCAGCAACTGCGCCAATTTCTTCGATTACGACCTCGACGGCGACCTCGATTTGTATGTACTCAACTTTCCCACCGATTTCGATTTGGCGCACCGCATGGATTTGAAACAACTGCCCGACGGAAAAGTGGTGCGCAACAAAGAGCCGCACACAGAATTTGATTCCGACCGCCTGTACCGCAACAACGGCAACGGCGCTTTCACCGACGTGAGCAAACAGGCCGGCATCCGCAACATCGGGTTTGGCCTCAGCAGCCTCGCGCTCGACTGGAACGGCGACAACTACCCCGACATCCTCGTCGCCAACGACTATATCGAACCCGATTTTCTCTATATCAACAACCGAAACGGGACTTTCACCGACCACGCCGAAAAGAGTTTCCGCCACCAAGCCAACCACACCATGGGTACCGACGCGCCCGACATCAACGGCGACGGATTCCCCGATTTGGTCGCGCTCGATATGTTGGCCGAAGATTATCAGCGCCAAAAAACGCTCGGCACCATCATGAAAACCGACCGCTACAAAACCTTGCTCAGTTACGGCTACGGCCATCAAATGATGCGCAACGTGCTGCAAATCAACAACTCAAACAGTCCGGGGCAAACACCCACGTTCAGCGAAATCGGCTGCATGGCGGGCATTTTCCAAACAGACTGGAGCTGGAGCGTGCTCGGCCAAGACTTCGACCACGACGGCTGGCCCGACCTTTTTATCACCAACGGCTACCGCCGCGAAGTGACCGACCTCGATTATGTACAGTTCACCGACGACTCTATCAACAAACTTTACGGCGGCATCAGCCCCAAACACTTCAAGACCATTTACGATTATCTCAACCTGATTCCCTCCACACCGCTGCGCAATTATGCCTATAAAAACAACGGTGATTTGACTTTTGAAAACAAAACCATCGGCTGGGGATTCACGGACAAAACATTCTCGAACGGCGCGGCCTACGCCGACTTGGACAACGACGGCGACCTAGACCTCGTGGTCAGCAACATAGAAACCGAAGCCCTCGTGTACCGCAACACCGCCGCCGACACAAAAAAGGGGAATTCGCTGCTCTTGCGCTTTGAAGGCGCGCCCGGCAATCCCTCGGCTTTCAACACCGTCGCCCGTGTGACGGCAGGCGGGAAAGTGTGGCAGCAGGAACTCTCGCCCGTGCGGGGATTCTATTCCTGCAACGAACCCATGCTGCATTTTGGCCTTGGCAACATCGGCACCATTGACAAATTGGAAGTCCTGTTCCCGCCCAGCAACAAACTCGTCACCCTCACCAATCTACCTGCCAACCAACGACTTACCGTAAAAATAGCCGATGCCAAACCCGGAAAATTGACACCGCTGACACCACCGCGCAATCAATTTTTCCAAGAAATGAGCGGCAGCAAAGGACTCGAATACACGCACAAAGAGGACGAATACGAAGACTTCGACGTAGAGCGGCTGCTGCCGTGGAGGCTTTCCACACCCGGCCCCGCCATTGCCGTCGGTGACATGAATGGCGACCAACTCGACGACTTTTACATCGGCGGTGCGGCGGGCGAGGCGGGTGCGTTGTTTGTCCAAAATACCAACGGACAATTCGCCCGCACCGCGCAGGCAACTTGGGATGCCGACAAAACCTACGAAGATTCGGGCATGGCCTTTTTGGATGCAGACGGCGATAGCGACCTCGATTTGTTCGTGGCCAGCGGCGGCAACAGCGCGGCGGGCGGCCAACGTGCCTATCAGCCCCGGCTCTACACCAACGACGGAAAAGGCAACTTCACCCGTGCCGCCAACGCCCTGCCGACCATCACCGACAGCGGCTCGGCGGTCGCAACTTTTGACTACGACGGCGATGGCGACCTCGATATTTTCCTCGGCGGTTGGTGTATGCCCGGCTCTTGGCCGCTCACGCCGACAAGCCATGTCTTGCGCAACGAAAAAGGCGTTTTCACAGAAGCCACTTCGCAAATCGCCCCCGCCTTCTCCTACTGCGGCATGGTGCGCGATATCCTTTTTGCCGACCTCGACGGCGACAAAAAACCGGAAATGCTCGTGGCTGGCGAGTGGATGCCCGTCACCGTTTTCAAATACAGCGGCGGAAAATTTGAGGATGCGACGACCCAGTTCGGCCTCGACCAGACGCAGGGATTTTGGCGCAGCCTCGCCACCGCCGATTTTGACGGCGATGGCGACATGGATTTGGTGGCCGGCAATCTGGGGCTGAACACCCGCCTCCGCGCCGCGCCGCAGGAGCCGCTTTTTGTGTATGCCAAAGATTTTGACAGCAACGGCAGCCTCGACCCGCTCATGGGATACACCCAAAACGGCACGGAATATCCGCTCGCGCTCCGCGAGGTTTTGCTGAAACAATTGCCGGGTTTGAAGAAAAAATTTGTGCGCAATGCCCCCTACGCTTATGCCAAAATGGAAGACCTTTTTCCGCGCACAGAACTGCAAACGGCCAAACGTTTTCAGGCTAACGTGTTGACTTCCTGTTACTTTGAAAACAAAAACGGCAAGTTTGTTTTAAAACCCCTGCCCAACGAGGCGCAGGTTTCGCCCGCCAATGCTTTTGTCGTGGCCGACCTCAATGCCGATGGGAAACAGGACATCCTCCTCGTCGGCAACGACTACGGCCAGCAAGTGGAGACCGGCCCCATCACTGCGGGCAACGGCCTCGCGCTGCTCAATGACGGCAATGGAAATTTCAAACCTGTGCCGGCCAGCCAGTCGGGATTGTGGGCAAACAAAGATGCCCGCAGCCTGAAAATGCTGCAATCGGCGGGCGGGAAAACGCTCTTGATGGTGGGAAACAATGACGGGAGGATGCAGGTTTTTGAGATGAAAAGAGGCGGCGGCGTGGTGCAGTAGAGGTCTTTGGCATAAAAACAGACGGCTCCATCCCGCGCATTTAGTGAGATGGAGCCATCCGTTTTGGGGAGTCCCAATTTGAGATGTCGGATTTTTCCAATTTTCGCCTTTGGTACGCCCGTTCCTTTGCAGTGTTATTTTTTGATTGCTCAACCTAAACACACAATTGCTATGACAACAGTCAATTTGAATGCACTGGAACTCGCCGAATTCACCGGCAAATTCGACCCCCAACAACACTGCCGCTCCAGTTTCCCAATGCTGGGCGCACACGGCACACAACACTCCGCAACGGTTTATTTCGAGTTGGAGCCCGGCAAAAAACTCGGCAGGCACACCGACAGTGCCGAGGAGTTGCTGCTGATATTGGAAGGCACGGTGGAAGCATTGGTCGGTGCGGAAAAAGGCGTACTATCCAAAGGCGAAATGGCGCTGGTGCCGGTGATGGTGCCGCACGATTTGCGCAACATCGGCACCACGAAAGCCAAAGTGCTGGGCTTTTTTGGCGGCGCCAACCACATCGTCGCCACCTTCGACCAGACTTGGCTACCGCTCGACTCGAACTCCGTGAACACCGCCGAGGTGTTCGGGCAGCAAGGGTAAAATTGGACAAAGTCGCGGTTCCTAAAAGGACAACACGAGCCTCCTGTGACGATTCACAGGGGGCTCTTTTTTTCTAAAATCATGCTTTTTTTTGAAAAAAAGCCCCGTTTGTGCGACCTGCTGGGCATTTGGCGGGTCTGGCATTGTGCGCTCATCCTTTCAGGAAAAAATCAAAAATGAATATTCAGATAAATGAATTTGTCCCCCGGGACAGGTTGAAGCCGTTTGTTGAACTTTTTTGGGAAGGCGATTTCAACACGAATTCGGACGGGACGCTCCGGCAGCGCGTGGTGCCAAACGGCTATATGGAATTGGTGATGCACCTGACCGACCTGCATTGCGATTTGTTCAAAAACGACAACTGGTCGCAGTCGCCGCACTACACGATTATTGGCCTGCATACGCAGACTTATGAGGTGCGTTTCGGCAGTTATGTGCGTGTTTTTGGCATTCGCTTCAAGCCCGAAGGTTTTTACGACATTTTCGGAGTGCCTGCTGCCGAGTTCGGCGACACCTTTGATGATATGGGCAATGTGTTGGGAAAGAAGTTTCAGGCTTACAGCGAGCGGCTGAAAACATCCGGCGATTTGGCCGAAATGCTTTTGCTCACGGAGCAATATTTGATGGCGCAATTGGAAAGGCGACGGTTCGAGGAAAATTATATCCATCGCGCGGCAGAACTTATCCGTCAGTCAAAAGGATTTACCCGGATAGAAGATTTGTCGAAACAGGTATTTGTCAGCGCCCGCCAATTAGAGCGCTCTTTTAAACAACATCTGGGGGTCAGCCCAAAATTCTATATGCGGATTGCCCGGCTCAATGAGGCGCAGCGCCTCCTCGAAACCCGCCCGTCGCTCAGTTTGACGCAACTTTCTTATGAATGTGGCTACGCCGACCAAGCCCATTTTATCCACGACTTCAATGATTTCATCGGGATAAGGCCGAAGCATTTTGTAAAAAAGCGGGAAGATTTTATTGTCAACGCGCATTTGGCGGCGTTGGCGCAGCCCGACACGGGTTTTTGACCGCAGCCCATGTCGGGCGTGGTGGCGCCAAAGGCCGTGTCGTCACACTTTGTTGGAGGTCAGGGCTTTTTCCACAAGTTTAGCTTTGGTCTTGGCGGCCTCTTTGCCCTTTTCAAAACTTTCTTTGACTTTATCAAAAGCCGCGTCCGCAGAGTTGCTGATGTCGCTCATGTAGTTTTTGGCCTGCCCGGCAAAATCGTTGATAGCGGACTGTGCGGTATCGGCCATCATATTGATTTTTTCCGTGGCTTCTTTTGCGGTTTCCTTGATGCTTTTCTCCGCATTTTTGCGGGCTTTGCGTCCTTTGTCAGAGTTGAGGTAGTATCCGGCGATGCCGCCAGCGAGGGCTCCAAAACCCATGGCGAGCAAGATTTTTGAACTGTTTTTCATGCTGTTAAAATTTTAAGACCAAAAGAGTCGGTTGAGAAATATGGAGCGTGAAATCCGCCCCTTATTACTTTTTCAACACCAAAAAATGAGAAGATGTTGCCCATTTTGGTCTTAAAATCAAATTTTGTGGCTAAACGACTTCTTGATATTTGGTAGGCTATGCGATGCAGCATACAGCACCTCATTTCCCAAACCCAATCCCCCGCCGCACAAACAAATTCAACTTGTCCTTGTCGAATGTGAATGTCGCCACATCGTCGAGCGTGATGGCAAGTTTACTTGACTTGCAACAGATTATTGAGTCGTTGGCATATCACAACTAATTAATCAAAAAACCCAAAACTAATCCAATGCTAATCCCGAAACTTGCTCCAAAAATATAAGGCCATTTTTTACCAGATTGGAGTTGCCTTTGATAATGAGAATTCGAGTTTTGTAGAGACTCATTGGTTTTAGATAGTATTTCTATGTTTTCTGCCATAAGACGTATTTGATCTGTCTTTATCTCAATATCTCTTCTTTGTATACTCATAATGTCTTGCATCATCCTATTCTCAAAAGTGTTTAGAGTATCTCTATATGCTAGCAACCTATTTTCTTCTTCCACCATTAATTCCAACCTCGAGAATTCTTTAAGTCTCGTTTCATAAATTAAAAAATCATTATTAACAACCTCAAACAGTCCTTCCAGTTCTTCTTCAGGAAAGAGAACGGCTGGATAGAGAGCATATTTTTTCATAGAAATAAGTTTCTGCAATTCGTCTCCATCTTTAACAACATATCCGTTTAGGTAAAGAGACCTGCCCTTGAAAGCAACCAATTCATGTTTTGGTATTTCTGTCTGACCAAAAATTGAGTTGAATATGCAGATACAAATTGCAACTAGGAATTTTTTTTTCATAATCTAAGTTGTT
>CAYZVM010000158.1:0-12310 GCA_964481485.1 uncultured Saprospiraceae bacterium
ACATCTGATGCTGAAGGTCGTTACACAGATGTCTCGACTTCGCTCGACATGACACGGCTCCCTTAGCCAAATAACAACTTGCCCGGCCTGTGGACAACACGCCGGGCAAGTTTTTTTCAACCCCTCTTTCCTTTTTCTCTCTTTCTTACTTTAGGTCGTTGAACTGATGCACCACCAACACAGGCGTATCGGTGTGGAGCAGCATCCTCTTTGTTTGGCTTTTGTGCAGCAAACTTTCCCAGAACCCGCGCCGGGGCGTGACGAACACAAACAAATCGTTTTTGTGGTAGAAGGCATACTCTTGCAACTTCTCCACCACGTCGTCGCCAATCATTTTTTCAAACAAAAAAGGTTTGTCTGCACCGCTGTATTTGTAGTTGATGGCAAACAAGTTCTTTTCTAATTCCTCGCCCGATTCTCCGGCTTTGCCCACATGGACAAAGTGGATTTGCGACTCAAATTTTTTTGCAAACGACACTACCTGCCTCACCTTTTCGGGGTCGCTGCTCTCAAAGTTGCTGGAATACAGGATGTTGCGGAAACCGCTGAACACAGCATTTGGCGGCACTAACAGCACCGGGCAATGCGCGAACTGGCTGACCGAGGTGCTGACCGAGCCGAACAGTTTTGTGGTGAGGGTATTTTTGCCGGTCGTGCCCATCACGATGAGGTCGTAGCGCGACGATT
Source organism: uncultured Saprospiraceae bacterium (assembly GCA_964481485.1). Lineage (GTDB taxonomy): Bacteria > Bacteroidota > Bacteroidia > Chitinophagales > Saprospiraceae > M3007. The sequence continues at coordinate 688 of CAYZVM010000158.1, forward strand.
GCTCCTCGATGACGGAATCTGGGAAACCGAATTCCACCTTTGCCTGCACTTTTACCAGCGGGGCATTGGTGTCCCATTCGCCCGGCCCGCCCGGTTTGGGGGCGCTGTCCGAATGTGCGGGGACGTATTTTTTCCGCATCTCGTTGGCAAAAGTTTGCAAATCGGCTTTTGCCGAATGCACATAGTTTTCAATAAAACCTGACGCGGAAGCCGTGTTGCCTTCATACATTCCTTCCACGGTGTGCACAAGGTCAATGGAAGCATCGAACCGGCTGGCGATTTCCCACGCGAACCGGAAAGCATTCTCCGAGCCCGGGCTGAAATCCACCGGCACCATGATGCGGTGCAACCGGTACAGTTTGGATTTGTACAACTGCCGGTTGCGCAGCAGTTGGGTAAGTTCTTCCACCGTCGGCACCTTGCCCTCGCAGATGATTTGGTTGTCGAACAAGAGCGCGGGCGTTTCCGTCACTCCCGAAATGGCAATACTGTTGAGTTCCGATACTTCCACCACCTTTCCTTTCACAGGATATTGGCTAAGCGCCGCAGCGACGTTGTCGCGCAACGCTTGCGTTTTGGCATCGCCCATGCCGAGTATTTTTATTGTAAACATTTGCGGCGCAATTGATTAAGTGACGCTTAAAAAGCAAATTCAGGATTTGACTAACTCCCGTACTTTAGTCGGGGGAAAGAAACGGGCCAAAAACGGATGAGTTTTAACCCAACGCTACAGGGTTAACACCCCGCTTGGTTTGGTTTCTGCAAACCCCTCGGCTAAAGCACGAGGGTTAGTCAAAAGCATAAGTTGTTTTAAGCGTTCTTATGTGACCAATATGTTTGTCGTCAAAATACAAACGGCCGCTTAGGCCTGTTCGTACACGTCTTCCGGGTGCGCGGGCTTTTCTTCGAGCAACGCCTTCATCACGTCAAACGGAGTCACGATGCCCATCAATTCACCATTCCCATCCACTATCGGCAGGGCGTGAAAGAGATTTCGGGAAAACACCTCCAAAGCCACATTGATGCGGTCGTCCGGCTCCAATTTAGCCAAATGCGCCGTCATGATTTCGCTGGCTTTTGTATGCTCCAAACGCTGCTCGCCCACCTGTTTATCTATTTCAAAATGGTTCATGCCCCCCATGAAATGTTCAAAATCGCGTCGGCTTATCATGCCCGCCAACTGCCGGACGTGTACCACGGGAATGTGGTGGATGCGGTGCGCATCAAAAATCTCTTTCACCGTAGCGAGATTATCCTCCGTACTCACGGTGTAGAGTTTGGTGGTCATGATGCTGGAAATTGGTGCAAATACGTTCATAATGATTGGATTTTGATTCAGTGCAAAGTTGTCCGGGTTCGCTATTCCCGACCGATGACAACAGTCATAGTTGGGAATGACATTATTACTTTGACCAGATTATTTGACCGCCCTACTTTTCGGACATGGAAACTCATTCCCGTGAAGAAATCGAGCTCCGCCTGCGGGCTATTTTTGAGGCTGGGGTGGACGGTATCATTACCATTGACCACCGAGGCATTATTGACAGCGCCAACCCAGCGGCGTGTCGTCTTTTTGGATACAAAAAGGAGGAAATGTTTGGGAAAAACATCAGTTTCCTCATGCCCTCGCCGCACAAAGAGGCCCACGGCGATTACATCGAGAACTACCTGCGCACCGGGAAACGGAAAATAATCGGAATTGGCCGCGAGGTAGAGGGGCGACGCAAAGACGGTTCGTTCTTCCCGTTCAGGCTAAGCGTCAGCGAACTGCGCATCGGCGAACGGGTGATTTTCACGGGTTTTATCCACGATATTTCGGAGTTGAAAAAAGCCGAGCAGGAGGTGCGCCAGCTTAATACCGACCTCGAAGCCAAAGTCAGCGAACGCACCGAACAACTCGCCGATGCGGTGAACCGCCTGCTGGCCACCAACAAAAAACTCGAGCGCGAAATCCGCGAGCGACAGGCCGCCGAACAAGCCCTTCAGCAAAAACAAGAAGAACTCTTGCAAGCGCTCGAACGGGAAAAAGAACTCGGCGCACTCAAAACCCGATTCGTGAGCATGGCCAGCCACGAGTTTCGCACCCCATTGGCCACCATCCAATCCTCGGCAGCATTGGTGCGGCGCTACGCCGAAGCCGCCAACCCGGAGCGGCAGGCTTTTCATTTGGAAAAAATACGCACCACGGTCAACAACCTCACCAGCATCCTCAACGACTTTTTATCGCTGAACAAATTGGAAGAAGGCCGTGTCGAAAACCAACCCGAATACTTTGATTTTCAGAACTTTTGCAGCGAGACCATCGAGGAAATCCGGGGGCTTGCCAAGCCCGGGCAAGACATTGTTTTTCGGCTGTTGGGTGAAAATAGCACCGTGTTTCTTGACCCCCGTCTGCTGAAAAATGTGCTGTACAACCTGCTCTCCAACGCCATTAAATATTCTGATAAAGATATTTTTTGTGAAGGTGGCATCACAGACGGGCAGTTCGTCATCCGGGTAAAAGACCAAGGTATCGGCATCCCGGATGCAGACAAACAGCACCTTTTTGAGCGATTTTTCCGCGCCAGCAATGTGGTCAATATCCAAGGCGTGGGGCTGGGCATGAACATCGTGAAGCGTTATCTCGGCATCATGGGCGGCAGCGTCAGCTTTGAAAGCGAAGAAGGAAAAGGTTCTATATTTACGCTGAATTTTAGAATTGATAAAAGTTGACAATCGACTTTTATCAATCCTTGTCAGCCTTTATCAACCGTTATTAATTTTTTCAATGAAAAAAGTTCTCATCATCGAAGACAACACCGACGTGCGGGAAAACCTCGCTGAAATCCTCGAATTGAGCAATTACCGACCCATCACCGCAGAAAACGGCAAAGTTGGCGTGGACAAAGCCCTGCACGAATTGCCCGACCTCATCCTTTGCGATGTGATGATGCCCGAGCTCGATGGTTTCGGCGTGTTGCACATTTTGAGCAAAAACCAAAAAACGGCGGATATCCCGTTCATCTTCCTCACCGCTAAAGCCGAAAAGGAAGACTTCCGCCGGGGGATGTCGCTCGGTGCCGACGACTACATCACCAAACCGTTTGATGATGTCGCCCTGCTACAAACCGTGGAAGCCAGGCTGCAAAAAAGCGAGCGGCTGCGGGCAGCCAGTGCCCAATCTTCAGGCTCGTTGGAGACGTTCATCAACGAAGCCCGCGCCCACGAACTCCTGCAAACCCTTTCGCTCGACCGGGAGAGCCGTATGCTCCGGCGCAAAGACTTGATTTTCAAAGAAGGCGACATCCCCCGCTGGCTTTATTTTGTGGAGAGCGGGCAGGTAAAAATATTCAAAACCAGCGACGATGGCCGCGAATTCATCGTAAAAGTGGCACATGCTGGCGAGTTCCTTGGCTATCTGGCCCTGCTCCAAAACGACCGCTACCCCGAAAGTGCCGCCGCGCTCGAAGACACGGTCATCAAGTTGATTCCGAAAGAAGATTTTCTCACGCTCGTGTCTGCCAACCGCGATGTGTCTGCGCGGTTCCTGAAATTGCTCGCCAACCACGTCGCCGAGCGCGAACAACAACTCCTCGACCTTGCCTACAACTCCGTGCGCCGCCGCGCGGCCTCCACTTTGCTCTATCTTTATGATCAGGGCAATCACGACATCAACCTTTTGCGCGACGACCTCGCAGCACTCACCGGTACCGCCAAAGAAACGCTCATCCGCACCCTCACCGATTTCAAAAATGAGGGGCTGATTGACATCCGCGACGGCACGATTTCTATTTTGAAATTGGAAAAATTGCGGGCTTTGCCCAATTAATTTCGACCCGCCGAATCAGAAGGACGGAAAAACGGATGGAACGGATACAACGGATTTGAACGGATTGTTTTTCTCTAATTTTTTCAAAATCCGTTTGAATCTGCAAAATCCGATTCATCCGTTTTGCAATCCTGTCACGCGCGCATAGGTCATATATGGGCTAATGACGGGCGCGGCAACTTCCTGTTTTGTCCGCCGCAGAACAAACCTAATCCCGGCTTTCCGCGTCATTTGCAGCAAAAAACAACCATGCTGCGCACGCTCACATTGTCGTTGCTTCTTTTCATTTCATTGCCAATGCTGTCGCAAGGCCCGCTCGACGGCTACCTGAAAGGCAAAGGTGTGCTTGACCTCGCGCCTTCGTTTTCGTTCAATTCGGCCACAAAATTTGACGGCGCGGGCGGCCAAACTTTTGATGTGGGCTACAAAGGCCAGATGCTCAGCCTTTTTGCCGAGTACGGCGTGACCGAACGGTTCGACCTCGTGGCCACGGGTGCGTATGTTTTTACGGAAAATCAGAGTGGCCTCCAAGACGGCGGTTTGTATGTGAAATACCGCCCGTTTTATGAAAAAATAGGCAATGCGGGCAGGTTGGGCGTGCTGTTCGGCACCGGCGTGAGTTTTCCCTTGTCCGATTACGAGCCCGTCGCCACCGGGGCGCTGGGGCAAAAAGCCGTGAGCGTGCCGGCGCGGCTCATCGTGCAGTGGGAGACGCCGCTCGGCTTATTCGTAAACCTCACCGGCGGCTACAATTGGCGTTTGGACCAATTGGACGATAAGGATATCGCAGCCATCCGAGCCGAACGCCCAGACTATGAACCCATGGAGCCGCAGCATTTTGCGACGGCGTTGTTCAAAATCGGATTCCCGGCAGCACGCTACTATTTGGATGCGTGGGTGGAGCGCCAGCAGACCTCCGGGGGTGCCGATTTCGTGCCGAATGTGCCGGATTTACCACAAGCCTACGGGGTTTCGTACACCCAAATCGGCGGCACGGTCTACTATTCGGAAAGTGGAAAAACAGGCTTTTACCTGAGCAGCGGGTATATCTTGCGCGGTCGCAACACGAGCCGGATATTGCGGGTCACGCTGGGGATGGTGTTCAAAATTTGATTTTCGACAAAAAAACGCCGCTCCCAGCTATTGAGAGCGGCGTTGCTTTTTTTAAACGGTACGGCGGATTTGCAAATCCGCTGTACGGCTGACAATCAAAAAACCACTTTACGGCTTCGCTTTTTTGTTGAAATCCCCGGCTTTCACGATAATCATCTTCGAGTAGTCGAGGTATTTTTTCACCGCAGCATTTACATCTGCGGCGGTGAGTTTTTCCACTTTGCTGTCAAAATCGGCATCCCAATTCATGTCGCGACCGATAAATAGGTACTGGTTGAGCGTGCCTGCTATGCCGCTATCGCCAGAGCGGGAGACTTTGCGCTGCTGGAGCCACCCCGATTTGGCAGCCGCCAGTTCTTCCTCCGTGAACCCATCTTTGGCAGCCTTCTCGATTTCTTCTTTGAACGCAGCTTCGAGTTTGTCCACATTTTCTGGGTTGTAGATGGCGTTGGCAGAAAAACCGCCGTTTTCGTCTAATTGGCTGGCTGTGAAACGACCGCCCACACCATAACTCAATCCCTCTTTTTGGCGAATGCGGGTGGCAAGGCGCGAATTGAGGAAGCCGCCGCCGAGCATATAGCCGCCGAGCGTGAGGGCGGGGTAGTCGGGGTGGTCGTTGCGCATGGCGTACCCGTAGCCCGCCACGAAGTTGGCGTTCGCTTTATCCGGCGTATTGATGACCTCCGTTTTGGGGGCGACGGGGATGTAATTGTTTTCGATGCGTTTGTAGGGCGAGGGGCTTTTCCAGTCGCCGAAAGTTTCGCGCAGCGTGGTCTCGATTTGTTTTTGGTCAAAATCGCCCACGATGGCGCAAGTAGCGTTCGAGGCGCCGTAGAATTTTTTGTAAAAAGCCTTCACCTCGTCCAATTTGACATCTTTCACGGCTTCCACTTCCTCGTCGAAAGTCATCGTGTAGCGCGGGTCACTTTTGGAATAGGGTTCGGTGATGCGGCTGAAAGCTTGGCGCGAGAGCGCACCGGGGTCGGTTTTTTGCTGTTCGAGCCCAGCGAGATATTCTTCGCGGAGTTTGTCGAATTCATTTTGCGGGAAAGACGGCTTGCGCAGGATTTCGCCCGCCAGGCGGACAGCCTCGGCCAGGTGTTCGCGGTCGGTTTCGATATTCACAGTGACCGACGAGGCACTGCCGAACACGTTGATGCGGGCTTTCAATTTGTCTTGCAATTCATTGAGTTGCTGGCGGGTTTTGTCCATTGTGCCCTTATCGAGCATGGCGGCGGTGGCGAGACCCGTCATTTGCTGGTTTTGCAAACTTTCCAAGGTGCCGAACCGGAAAGTGAGCGTGGCATTCACCGCATCGCCCCGGTTTTCTTTGGGCATCAGGGCGTACTGCATTCCGTTGGGGAGTTTGCCGCGGGTGGTGCGTTTTTCGATGTTGGCGGGCGTGGGGTCAAAATCTTCACCCTGCGCGATAGCCGCCTTGCCTTTGTAGTCCTTCAGCATTTCGGCGATGTTCGGCACATCGGGTATTTCGGCGCGGTCGGGATTTTGTTCAGGGATAAAAAAGCCGAGCGTGCGGTTGGCGGGTTTGAAATAACGTTGCGCCACGCGGCTCACGTCGTCGGGCGTCACTTTTTCCAAATTGTCGCGGTACCAAAACGCCAAACGCCAGTCACCCTGACCGATATAGTTGCTCAAACTGAGGCCGACGCGGTCAGTTTGTTTGAAGAACATTTCAAAATTTTTCAACAACCGGGCTTTGGCTTTGTCCACCTCATCGCCCGTGGGCGGGTTGTTTTTCAAATCATCCAACACGGCGAGTGTCGCGTTTTGTGCATCCGTGATGGATTGTTCTTGGCGCACTTCGGCCCAAAAGCCAGTGATGCCGCCTTCGGCAAAACCCGACGCGCCACCGCTGATGCTCGCTGCTTTTTTGGCTTCTACCAATGCCTTGTACAGCCGACCCGAAGGTTCGTCGGTAAGCAAATTGCCCAGCACCGCCAATGCCGCATAGTCCTCGTGCGAGGCCGGCGCGGTGCGGTACACACAGGTGAACACCTGCACATCGCCCGTGCGGCGGAGCGTGAGTTGGCGCTCGCCGTCCTGCGTGGGTTCTTTGGTGTAGGTAGGTATGAGTTGGCGCGCGGGTTTCGGGATTTTAGAAAAATACTCATGCACGAGGTCGAGCGTTTTTTGCTCGTCAATTTTGCCCGCCACCACCAGCACGGCATTGTCCGGCTGGTAATAATTGCGGTAAAACGCCTGCAAACGCTCAATGGGCGCACCTTCGATGTCCGATTTTTCGCCGATGGTGGAGTGGCCGTAGTTGTGCCATTGGAATACCGTGCCGAGCAAACGTTTGAACAGCACGCCGAACGGGCTGTTTTCGCCCGATTCGTACTCGTTGCGCACCACGCTGAATTCGCTTTCCAAATCTTTGCGGGCGATAAACGAGTTGACCATACGGTCACTTTCGAGGTCAAGCGCCCAGCGGAGGTTTTCCTCCGTTGCGTCGAAAGTTTCGTAATAATTCGTGCGGTCAAACGAGGTTGTGCCGTTCGGGCGAGCACCGTGCGAAGTCAGTTCTTGCGGGATATTGGGGTGCTTGGGCGTGCCTTTGAACACGAGGTGTTCGAGCAAGTGTGCCATGCCGGTCTCGCCGTAGCCTTCGTGGCGCGAGCCGACCTTGTAGGTGATGTTGACGGTGATAATTTGTTTGGAGGGGTCGGGGAACAGCAACACCGAGAGGCCGTTGGAGAGGCGATATTCGGTGATGCCTTCGACGGAGGTGACGTATTCCACGCCTTCCGGGAGTTTTAGTTTGTTTTGGGCAAATGTTGAGAAAGGGCTAAAGACAATGAGCAAAAAACAAATTGTCAGATGTTTAAAAGTAGCTCTCATGACTGATGTTGAAATAGTGAAGAATAAATTGAGCGAAAAGGAACGCGATTTTCGGGAGTTTTTTTCATTTTTCAGACATATACCCATCCGCTCTGTCCGAAAGTTGCATTTTTTGGCGCGTAGGGAATACGATGTGCGTTGCGGCCTGCCACAACTTGGTTTACTTAAATTGCTTGGGTGGACTTTGCTACATTGTGCTTTTCCCATGTGTCAAGTTTCCCGATGTCTCTATCTCAATACACACACACCAAAATTTTTTTGAAAAAACAACATGATAACCAATTACGAAACCCTCCTCGAATCTGAAGAAACCCTCGACCCTCAAGATTGGGAGCAATTGCGCCAAATCGGTCACCGTATGGTGGACGAAATGCTGGACTTCCTCCGCGACATCCGGCAGCATCCTGTCTGGCAACAACCGCCCGCCGCGGCCAAAGCAAGTTTAAAAAAACCTTTGCCCGAAGGCCCCGAACCGCTCGAAACGATTTACCAAGATTTTCGGGAAAACATCCTGCCCTACCCCAAAGGGAATATTCATCCCCGGTTTTGGTCGTGGGTGCAAGGGTCGGGCAGCCCGCAAAGTATGCTCGCCGAAATGCTCGCCTCTGGCATGAACTCCAACGTGGCCATCGGCGAACATTCTGCGATGTACGTTGACAGTCAAGTGATTGAATGGTGCAAATCCATGCTCGGCTATCCTGCCGGGGCAAGTGGGCTGTTGGTCGGCGGCGGCTCGGTGGCCAACATCACTGCCCTGATTGTGGCCCGCAATGCTTTTGGCGACCGGCGCGTCCGCCAGCACGGGCTGCGCGCAATGCCGGGGCAAATGGTGTTGTACGCTTCTTCCGAAACACACAGTTGCATCCAAAAAGCCGTCGAAATCCTTGGCCTTGGCAGCGACGCACTCCGCAAAATCCGGATCGGGGCAGACTATCGCATGGACACGGCGCACCTGCGCCAACGCATCGCCGAAGACCGCGCCGCAGGCTTTTTGCCTTTTTGCGTGGTGGCCAACGCAGGCACGGTGAACACTGGCGCAATTGACCCGCTCGACGAGATTTTGGCAATCTGCCGAGAAGAAAATTTGTGGCTGCACATTGACGGCGCATTCGGGGCATTGGCGAAGTTGGTGCCTGAGTATCAGGCTGTTTTGCGGCCATTGGAAGAGGCCGACAGCGTGGCGTTCGACCTGCACAAATGGATGTACCTGCCTTATGAAATCGGTTGTGTGTTGGTAAAAAATGCTGACTTGCACCGCAGTGCTTTTGCTTTGCAGCCCGAATACCTGCTCAGCCACGAGCGCGGCCTCGCCGCTGGGCCTGACCCCATCGGCAATTACAGCATGGAACTCTCGCGTGGTTTTAAAGCCCTAAAAGTTTGGATGTCGTTTCGGGAACACGGCATCGAAAAATTTGCCCGGCTGATTCGGCAGAACATCGCGCAATCTTTTTATTTGGAAAAACTTGTGCTGCAAGAACCGGAACTCGAATTGCTCACACCCGTGACGATGAATATCGTTTGTTTCCGATATCGAAAACCCGGCCTCGACACCGCAGAACTGAACATATTGAACCGGGAAATCCTGATGCGCCTGCACGAGGAAAACGTCGCCACGCCCTCCTATACCTTACTTGATGGCAAGTATGCTATCCGGGTGGCCAATGTGAATCACCGCAGCCGGAAAGAAGATTTTGAGGCATTGGTGGCGGGGGTACTGCGAATTGGCCGTACCTTTGCGTAAAATTCACACCATGATTCATCAAGAGCATACTGAACAGCCACTGCAAGAAACGTTCAACGAAAAAGGTGAGCGTATCAGCCCAGTGCTGCCCCAACACGTCAAAAACTTCCTGATTGACATAGACGGCACGATATGCGACGACGTGCCCAACGAAGAGCCCGAACGCATGGGCACTATACTCCCCTACCCCGATGCCCTGGCGATGCTCAATCGCTGGTACGACGAAGGCCATATCGTGTTTTTCTTCACCAGCCGCACCGAGGCACACCGCGAAATCACGGAATACTGGCTCAATAAACACGGCTTCAAATATCATGGCATTCTTTTCGGGAAGCCGCGCGGCGGCAACTACCACTGGATTGACAACCACATTGTGCGGGCCACCCGGTTCAAGGGCAAATTCACTGACTTGGTGGTGAAAACACACGAAATCGAGGTGTTTTCCGAATAATAATGGCACGGCCGAGGAGCAGCATTTTTTTAATGCCGCTCCTCGCACATCTATCTGCCACAACAGGCACAATCTGGATTTGAAAAAACGTTGTTCCTTTGTCGAACAAACAACCCGCCTAATGCCGCGATTTGGCGGACGGGCAATCACCAAACAGCGTCCCATTATCATGTCCCTGACCTTCGCCCTGTGTTTCCTGCTACAGGCAGCCCCACCAGATTCCCTCCCTTACGATTTAGAAAATCCATCTTTTGTCATCAACCTCGTGAGCGAGGATTTGAAAGAAATCTCCGGTCTCAGCCCGACGGACTCGACAGGCATTTATCTGGCCATAAATGATGAAAGAGGGGAGATTTTTTTCATTGACGGTGCTGGCGGCGGCACTATTTTGCGAAAAGTTCTTTTTCGCGCAAAAGGCGACTTCGAGGGCGTGGAAATGGTGGGAAAATGTCTATACGCCGTGAAAAGCGATGGCGATATTTTTGAAATCGGGTGCTGGGAAACGGACAGCCCCAAAATCGTGGAATACAAATCGCCGTTGAAAAAGGCCGACGACGTGGAAGGGCTGTGCTACGATGTCAAACGTTTCGCGCTCTTGCTGGCCTGCAAACAAAACCCCGACAGTGCCGGGCTGCGCCGCATTTTTGCTTTCGACTTGAAAAGCAAACAATTGAGCGCAAATCCTGTCTATACTATTGACCCGGAGGCGGTGAACCGGCTCGTGCCGCTCGACGGCGACAAAAACCATTACATCAGCCCATCGGGCATTGCCATTCACCCCAAAACCGGCGATGTGTATGTCACCTCCTCCACGCAAAAGCGGCTCGTGGTGCTCGATTATCAGACAGGTGCCATCCGTTATGCCGTTCGTTTGAACAAAAAACTACTGCCGCAACCAGAGGGCATAGCGTTTGACGATGAGGGCAATTTGTACTTGAGCAGCGAGGGCAAAAAGGGAGAGGGGTTGGTGCTAAAATTTGATTACAAAGTGACGAAATAACCTTCCTCCGGGAAGTTCCAATAAGACCGTAGCACGGGCAGATTTTTGCAAAAGGACAAAAAAAGTCCGCCTACTTTTGCCCCGAAAACCACTCCTCTAAACCGTTTAAACTTTCTAAACCACTCTAAACCGACTATATCAACTCCGTTGAATCATTCATAATTCATCATTCATCATTAGAATAATGCCGGTCATAGAACTCAAAATCCCCAACTTGGGCGAATCCATATCCAGCGTCACATTTGCCAAATGGCTCAAGCCCGACGGCTCCGTGGTGGCAATGGACGAGCCGCTTTGCGAAATCGAAACCGAAAAAGCCAACCAAGAACTTTCCGCCGACTCCGCCGGCAAACTCATCTGGGTCGCCAAAGAAGGCGAAGACCTAGAAGTGGGCGCGTTGTTTGCAAAAATTGACACGGACGCAAGTGCCGACGGCAGCGCCCCGGCACCATCCAAGGCAGCCGAAACGCCCAAAACCGAATCCAAACCCCCAACCGCGCAGCCAGCCGCCGAACCCGCCAAACAAACGTACGCGACGGGCAGCCCATCGCCAGCCGCCGCCAAAATCCTCGCAGAAGGAAACCTTAACCCCGCCGAAGTGGCCGGTACTGGCCGCGACGGGCGCATCACAAAAGACGACGCACAAAAGGC
>CAYZVM010000158.1:12410-14291 GCA_964481485.1 uncultured Saprospiraceae bacterium
CAACCAACAACCAACAACCAGCCAGTTTTTCAAGAAACGAACGCCGTGAACGCCTCACACGAATGCGCCGCACCATCGCCAAACGCCTCGTGAGTGCTAAAAACAACACGGCCATGCTCACCACTTTCAATGAGGTGGACATGACTGCTGTGATGGAATTGCGCGAGAAATACCAAGAGGCTTTTGTCAAAAAATACGGCATCAAACTCGGCTTCATGTCCATTTTCGCCAAAGCCTGCTCGAAGGTGCTGCTCGAAATGCCCGACGTGAACGCCAAACTGGACGGCGACGACATCATTTTTCACGACTATACCGACATCAGTTTCGCCATTTCGACGCCGACCGGCCTCGTGGTGCCGCCCATCCGCAATGTGGAAAGCCTGCATTTCAGCGATATAGAATTCAAACTCAAAGACTTGGCTGCCAAGGCCCGCGACGGCAAATTGTCGCTGGAAGAAATGAGCGGCGGCACGTTCACCATCACCAACGGCGGCGTGTTTGGCAGCCTGATGAGCACGCCCATCATCAATGAGCCACAGAGCGCCATCCTCGGTATGCACGCTATCAAAGAGCGCCCGGCGGTGGTCAACGGCGAAATCAAAATCCGCCCAATGATGTACTTGGCGCTGAGTTACGACCACCGTGTGATTGACGGCAGCACCTCGGTGACATTCCTCGTCAAAGTGAAAAACCTGATTGAAGACCCGGTGAGTTTGCTGCTAGATTTGTAATCACCCCGGTGTACTTAGCCAAAAACAAACGGCTGCCTGAGTTTTCCTCAAGCAGCCGTTTTTTCATGAAAATAACGATGGACTGAAATTCGAAAGTTTTTTGTGGAGGCGAACCTATCTACGGGAACTGGTGGACAGGAACGATGCTATTTTGGGGAGTGCATGCATCAAAAACAGCGATGCCAAGGTGATGTATAAAATAAGCATAGAAACGGAGGGATTTAAAAGTGAAAGTGTGTGAGTATTGCTGTTTTCCCAATGATTATTCCGTGTTACAGCCCAAAGGTGAAAATATTATTTAACTTGTCAAGCATCGGCAGCAAAAGTTTTTGTTAATTTTTTATTTTGAGAAAACACGGGCCTTGATAGCCGCCTGAGATGCCGCAGAAAATCTGTGTCCCCCGATTTGAACCTTAACTTTTTTCCAAAATTCGTTTTTTTCGCCGTTTTTTTCTGCCAAATAAATCAATCATGACGAAATCAACCCTCACCCTGTTCTGGGTATTTTGGCTGCTGGATGTGCTCATCGTGTTGTTCGGGTACCGGGAGTTCATCGGGGGCGTATTTGGCCGCCATGCCGCGCCGAACTCGAAATACATTTCGCTCTGGCTCGCGCTATTTCTCGTGGCGGCACTGGTCATCGGCGGCAGTCTTTATTTCAAAAATCAAGGCCGCTCGACGATGGCCCTTTCTGTTGTCGCGACACCGCTGGTGCTGGCGCTGCCCTATTTATTGTGGGTAGTGGTCATTTTGTTGAGCGGAAAAAACGCCCGTTGGAATTGACCTATTGGATTAGAAAGTCGCCCCCCTAAACCATTCTAAACCAACTATAATGTACTTCTACAACTACATCTTCATGTGCCTGTACATTGGCACTTACCTGTATTTTCAGTGGATGGATGCGGCCATGCCCGACTACTTGCGCCAACTCAATATCTGGGTGAGTTGGGGCTTTTTGCTGTGGGGCGGGTATTTGGCCGTCAGGGTCATCGTGGATTGTGTGTCGCTGAACGCCCAAAACCAGATGACTGCCGACAATATGCGCAACGGCATCTTGCTGTCGCTGCTCCATTTTTTGCCCACCTTTTTGATGTCGGTGTTTATGCTGCGGGAGGGATTTGTGGGGCGGTGAGGTTTTGTCGCGGCGAGG
>CAYZVM010000159.1:0-14237 GCA_964481485.1 uncultured Saprospiraceae bacterium
TTTCCTCCGTGTCAATCAACGTATCGCGGAACGTGACGCGGTATTCGCGGTCCCACACCCAGTTGCGGATGCGGTCGTCGCCCTCGTCGCGTGGTGGCGGCCCGTCGCGGCGGCCTTCTGCTTTCTGGACAGAATCGGGGTCGGGATGCAGCACCTCGTATTGGGCTTTTGTAATCCCATCAATGGCCTCGACGCGGGTGGTGACGACGGCCACTTGTTGCATCAACGGCATCCCGTTCGTGCGTACGAGCGCAGCCACACTGTCTTTGTCCGCCGTTTGGATGTCGAAAAGAATCATATTCGGCTGGTTGCCGCTGCCCGAAAATTCGACCTGCTTAAGGAGCAAATTTTGAATCAAAAACAAAGTTGAGAGCAACATCGTACCCAAACCGATGGTGACGACGAGCAAAACCGTTTGGTTTTCGGGGCGGAACAAATTGGCGATGCCCTGCCGCAAAACGTAACTCCATTTTTTGGGAAAAAATTTGCGCAGCAAAAAAGTGAGCAAACGGGCGATGCCCCACAAAATCAAAAATGCCGCCGCGATGCCGCCCATGAAATAGAGCGTTTCTTGCCAATCCTTGATGAGCCACCAAGTGAACCCAAAAATGGCGAGCAAAATGACCGAATATACCGCCCAACGCAACGGGCGATTGTCGTCCTCCTGCTCCCCGAAAGAAGCGCGCAAAGTCCGCAAAGGAGAAGTTTTTAAAATTCCAGAAAGTGGAATCAGCGCAAACAAAACTGCCACCGATAAACCCAACGCCATGCCTTGCGCCACCGATGCCCAAGAAAAATCGGTGCTGACATTTTCAATCGGCAGCAAATCGCGGACAATCCACGGCAGCAGTTTTTGAATCAGCGAACCCATCACGGCACCGATGATGGCCCCCAACAATCCGATGCCCGCCACCTGCACGAGATAGACGTAAAATGCCTTCCGACCGCTTGCGCCGAGGCAGCGCAGGATGGCCACGGTGGGCAATTTGTCTTTGATATAAATGTGCACCGCGCCCGCCACGCCGATGCAGCCGAGCAGCAGCGCGATGAACCCGACGAGATTGAGAAATGTACCGAAATTGCCGAATGCCGCGCCGATGCTCCTTTTCCGACTTGCCACCGTGTCCCAGTCGAGATTTGCTTTTTCTAATTGTTTTTCAAGCGGTTGCACAAAAGCATCCACGTCCGTGCCGTCGGCCATTTTGTAAAAATACTGGTAATCCACGCGGCTGCCGCGCTGGATGAGGCCGGTGCTGTCGAGCCAGGCCGAGGGGATAAAAACGACCGGCGCAATGCTGCTCGCCACGCCCGCACGACCCGGCGAAGAAAGCAAATCACCCTCGATGACGAAGGTCACGTTGCCGACCTGAATGCTGTCGCCCGGCTGGATGTTGTATTGGAGCATGAGCGCGTGTTCGACCAATGCTTTTTTGCCGTCGCGGAAAGTTTGCCACGAATTTTCGGGGCTGGTTTTCCATTTTCCGTAAAAGGGATAATTGCCTTCGAGGGCGCGGATTTGGGAGAGCCGCGTGCCGCCGTTTTTTGGGAAACGCACCATGCTGACGAAGTTCGTCACTTCCGCGGTTTCTGTTCCCGGTGTGTCAAATTTCGATAAAATGGAATCCGGTGCGGGTTGGTTGGCATCCAACAAGAGGTCGGCGCCGAGTAAGGTTTTTGCCTCGCGGTCAATGTCGGCGGTCAGGTTAACGGAAAAAGAGCGTACAGCGGTCAGCGCCGCGATGCCGACGGTGATAGCGGATATGAAGAGGAAGAGGCGGGCGCGATTGCGGCGGCTGTCGCGCCAAGCCATTTTCAGGATAAAGGACATTTACGGTGGGCGGCACACGGTTAACGGTACACGGGGGCTAAACGGTCAAAGGCGAGAAGGGTTGAAGTTTCTTTGGAAAAAACGGATGAAAAGCGGAAAGGAATAGATAAAATGGGGTAATGGATTTAATAGGGTATTGGGATAATTACTTCTATTACCCTATTACCCCATTAAATCCATTATCTCCCGCCGCGTATCACCTCGATGTATCCGCTCAGCACATCTGGCCGAATCACCTCACCGCCCACGCGGTTTTCATAAACTTTGCAGACATACAAATAGGTGCCTTCTG
This sequence comes from uncultured Saprospiraceae bacterium, assembly GCA_964481485.1. Lineage (GTDB taxonomy): Bacteria > Bacteroidota > Bacteroidia > Chitinophagales > Saprospiraceae > M3007. The sequence continues at coordinate 2,121 of CAYZVM010000159.1, forward strand.
CCACGTCTTTGCCTTCGGTGTTTTTGCCGTTCCAGCGAATGGACGGGTCTTGGGTGGCAAACACGAGATTGCCCCAGCGGTTGAAAATCTGCATATCCACGCGGCTCACAAAACGCCAGCCGGGGAAGGGCGTGAAAAAGTCGTTTTGGTCGTCGCCATTGGGAGTGAAGGCATTGGGCAGCTCGTAGGTTGGGCAATTGTCCACACAGACAATGTTGCTTTGCGCACTTTCATTGCCAACCGAATCTATCGCTGACACAGCATAACAACCGGCCAACCCTTCGTCGAGACTATGCACAAAACCGGTGTTTTCTGCGCCATCTATATTTTCCAGCAGTCCTAATGGCTCGCCTTCCGTGGGTGCAAACCAAATACGGTAGTTGGTGGCGTCGTCGGTGCCGGGGCAGGCGACGTTGGGATTCGTCCAACTCAGGTTGTTTTCGTAAGGAGGGTCAGGTTCGGGGCCACCCTGGTCGTTGCACAAGTTGTTGACCGTCAGCGTGGGCGGGCAAGGTGGTATGGTGTCAATCGGGACGCCGCAATTTTCTTGCGAATTGTTGATGATAGGGTCCACCACGCCGCCGATGCTGTATGTGCCGATACTGCGGACATAGTAGCAATACTCTTTGCCGTTCACCAAATTGCGGTCGGCAAAATCCCGCGCGGTAGTTTGGCCGAGGGAATCGAACAGCCCTGTGAGGTCATTTTTTCGGAAAATGTCGTAGCGGTAGTTATTCCACGGCACAATGTGCTCCCATGATAGCAAGTTGGTTTGGTCGGTAGAATTAACAGTTAGAAAAACCGACGAGGCATCGTTCGTGGAGCCGAGCGGCGTGTCCAGCCCTTTTACATAAAATGCAATTTGGTAGTGGTATGGTTGGCCTTGCGTGTTCAAATTGGCATCGGTGAAACAGGTATCGTTGGCTTGCCAAAAATTATCCGCCACGAACGACGCGCCGGGTATTTCCTGCAACGTGCCTCCTGCCAAACCGGGCGCCCGAAGCACTTGGTAGCGGTATGGGCCGTGATTGACGAGGGTATCGAGGTCTTCGGGCACGGGTTTCGACCAGCATACCCGCATTTGACCCGCGATGGGGTCGGTTTGCAAAACAGACACATTTGTAATCAACGGCAATTCGCGCGGCAACTGGACGCATACCTCATCGGACGCAAGACCAGACACGAGGTTGTAAGGGCTGCCGCCCGCCGAAATGCGGGCAAATTTCGCCAATACCCGGTAGCAGTACGTTCGCCCGCGCTCCACATTGGTGTCTTTGAAATAATAGCGCCCGTTCTGCATCTGTTTGGTCACAAAAACCAATTCCGTGTATCCTTTTCCTGCCAATCCGGGCATACAAGTATCGCGTTCGAAAGGGTTGCTGCCTTCGCGCCGCCACACGGAGAAACCGTAGAAATAGTTTTCGGCGGCATCTTCGCAGATGTATGGTTTTTCCCAAGTGATTTCCACCTCGCCCAGCTGAGCATTGGCTTGCACGTCTTCCGGCGGCGGGCCGACTACTTTTATTTTCAAAGTTTTCAAGTCAGCGAGCTGCGGAATGGTTTTACTGATAGAATCCACCGCCTTAAACACCACCGAATATGGCTGATTGGCAATGTGTTCGCACACCGTTTGCCAGCGAAACGTGCCTTTTACGGGCGGCGGCTGCGGGTTGAAACCCATGGGGCCGTCGAAGGTGGCTGGACTGAAAGGGGTGCTGAGCGGGCCGCCGAGCGCAGTGAGCTGTACCAAATCGCCAGTATCGGGATCGGTCGCAAAAGCCTCGAATTCAATATATTGACCCGCCACCACGCAGGTATCCTCGATGGTTTGCACCACAGGCGGGTTGTTGTCACAAGCGGCCACGAAAATTTGCATATCGCGGATAGTGGTGTCTATCGGTACTCCGCCGCGCCACGAAACAATGATAAAAGCCAAGTTGTATTCGCCCGGTGCTTGCGGTGTTTGCCACAAAATATTGCCCGTCACGGGGTCTAATTGCAGTTGGTTGTTCAAACCCGGCACAATCTGGTTGGGATAGCTGTAATTGGGCACATTGGAGCCGATTGACTGCAGTGGCACTATCAGGTGGTACGAGAGGCTGTCTTTGTCGGGGTCAAATGCATTGGGGTTGTGCCTGAAAGGTTTGCCGACACAGGCATTGTCAATGGGCGGTTGGAGGAGGTAGGGTGTCGTATTGTCGCCATTCACTTGGGGGTCGAGAAATTTGTAAATCGTTTCTATGTGAAATTGCACATTGTCCGACGACGGCGGGTTCACGTTCACGATGCCAGCAATACGGTTGGGGTCGGTCATCGAAATACGATAAGTAGAAGGGCCGGGATAGGTGTGCACGGCGATGTAAGTGTTGTATTTGATGTCGTTGGGCAACACCACACCCTGCGGTGGCGAGCCGGGGCCGTTGGAACGCACCACTTGTTGCCTAAATCCGTCGCCCCAATCCAAAGTCAGTGTGTCGCGGTCGGCGTTCGTGCTGCTCGCTTTTGTCCAAGTGATGATGGTGACGCGCAAGGTGAGCGGGCCAATTTGCTCCACATGAATTTCGCCGGCGCGGTTGTGGGTAGCAGAAAGGGCGAGCGGGCAGCCGAGGAGGGCAAGGGCGAACAGAAGCGGGCGTAACCGTAGGTTCATGTCGAGTGTGTTTAAGTTTTGGGAAAACCAGGCATTCCGATATTGATTTTCAGATGATTGTTTTGCAAAAAAAGTTGCTCTCAAAAATGCTTTTTTGCAAAAAACAGCGGTTCTGGAACGGGGTACAAGATTAAAATATTTTTCCGTCAACACCTCAAAAAACCGCTGGGTTTGCCACATTTGCCAAAATTACTCAACGTGCAACGAACAGACGTAAACACCCTCGGCGAATTTGGCCTCATCGAACACCTTACCCGCGACTTCCCCCTGCGCCAGCCCTCCACGCTCCGGGGCGTGGGCGACGATGCTGCCGTGATAGACAACAGCGGCTTCTGCACCGTCGTCAGCACCGATATGCTAGTAGAAGGCATCCACTTCGATTTGGCTTACACCCCCCTCAAGCACCTCGGCTACAAATCCGTGGTGGTGAACCTGTCGGACATCTACGCGATGAATGCGTTTCCGCGCCAAATCACCGTTTCCATCGCCATCTCCAACCGTTTTTCCGTGGAAGCCCTCGACGAATTTTATGATGGCATCCGCGCCGCTTGCGATACCTACGGCGTGGATCTCGTGGGCGGCGACACGGCATCCTCGCCCAAAGGCTTGACCATCAGCGTCACCGCTATCGGCCAGTGCGAAAAGAACTTGCTCGCCTACCGTTCCGGTGCGCAAGTCGGCGACCTGATTTGTATCACCGGCGACCTCGGCGCGGCCTATCTCGGCTTGCAACTCCTTGAAAGAGAGAAACGTATCTGGCAAGAAAATCCCGGCGTGCAGCCTGATTTAGAACAACAGAAATACGTCGTGGGTCGCCAACTAAAACCCGATGCACGGAAAGATATGATTGAGACATTCCGAAAAGTTGGCCTAAAACCGACCTCCATGATTGACATCTCGGACGGCTTGGCCTCGGAGATTTTCCATATTTGCAAACAAAGCAAAACCGGAGCGCTCATCGAAGAGAGCGGGGTACCCATCCACCCGGAGACGCAGTTGCTGGCGCTGCAATTCAAACTCGACCCCATCACTTGCGCCCTCAACGGCGGCGAGGACTACGAACTGCTCTTCACCATCCGCCCGGAGGATGTGGAGAAGGTGAAGTTCCTGCCCGATATCTACATCGCTGGGGAAATTTTGGAGGCCAAAGACGGCATCAAGTTGAACACAAAAGGTGGGAACCTGCACGACTTGAAGGCGCAAGGGTGGGTGCATTTTTAAGGGTGAGAGAAGTGAGAGGGGTGGGAAGGTGAGAGATGCTCGAGTGTAGTTTCGAAAAATAAATCTTGTTAATAATATTGAAAATCAAATATTTGTGAAATATGCCCCTACCTTTGTCGCGGCATTTTGCCACATCACAATTTTCAATTTTTTTTAAATGTACAGTGGAACCGTAAAGTTCTTCAACGAATCCAAAGGATTTGGCTTTGTTGTTGACAGCTCCTCTAACGAGGAAATTTTTGTGCACGTCTCAGGCTTGATTGACAACATCCGCGAAGGCGACAACGTCACTTTCAATACTGAGCGCGGCAAAAAAGGAATGAATGCAGTTGATGTCAAGATTGCGTAAGCGATTCAAGACATTTGATTCATAAAATTTCTGAACCTCCGGTGGGCAACCATCGGGGGTTTTTTTATTGGCGGCTTTCCTACCTTCGCCCCGCCATTCCCAACTAAAACCCACACAAACCAGTCTGAATCTTTCCATGCAACTCGACAGTTTTGAAGTCATCGGCGGCCAGCCGCTCAAAGGAGACCTGCACCCTCAGGGCGCCAAAAACGAAGCCCTGCAAATCATCAGCGCCGTGCTGCTCACCGACGACCCGGTCACCATCGCCAACGTGCCGGACATCCTCGACGTGAACAAACTCATCGAACTGCTGCGCGGCCTCGGTGTCACGGTGGAGCGCCTCGCGCCCGACACTTGGCGCTTTTGCGCCGGCACGGTGGACATCGCCTACCTGCGCTCCGACACGTTTATGAAAGACGCCGGAAGGCTGCGCGGCTCGGTCATGCTTATTGGCCCGCTGCTCGCGCGATTCGGGCGCGCCACTTTGCCCAAGCCCGGCGGCGACAAAATCGGGCGGCGGCGTTTGGACACACACTTTTTGGGTTTCCAAAAATTGGGCGCGGAATTCAAGTACGACGACGAAAAGGATATTTACTATGTGGAACAGCCGAAGTCAGGGTTGCAAGGCACCTACCTCCACATGGACGAAATATCCGTGACCGGCACAGCCAATGTGGTGATGGCCGCCGTTTTGTCGAAAGGCAAAACGACGATTTACAATGCTGCCTGCGAGCCTTATGTGCAGCAACTCTGCCGGATGCTCCAGCGCATGGGCGCAAAAATCGAAGGTTTGGGGTCGAATCTTTTGCACATCGAAGGGGTGGAGCGGCTCGGCGGCACGGAGCACCGTTGCCTGCCCGATATGATTGAAATCGGCTCCTTCATCGGCCTCGCCGCCATGACGCAGAGCGACATCACCATCAAAAACGCGGGCGTCGCACACCTCGGCATTATTCCCTACACGTTCGAGCGATTGGGCATTCAGATAGAGCGAAAAGGCGACGACCTCCACATCCCCGCGCAAGAACACTACGAAATCCAAACTTTTATAGACGGCTCTATCCTGACGATTTACGACGCGCCGTGGCCGGGTTTTACGCCCGATTTGATGTCCATCGTGCTGGTGGTGGCGACCCAAGCGCGGGGCAGCGTGTTGGTGCACCAAAAGATGTTTGAGAGCCGCCTTTTTTTCGTGGACAAACTGATTGACATGGGCGCACAAATCATCCTTTGCGACCCGCACCGCGCCACCGTCATTGGCCTCGACCGCCGCTACCCCCTGCGCGGCATCGAGATGACTTCACCCGATATCCGTGCGGGCCAGGCACTGCTCATCGCCGCACTCTCCGCCAAAGGAAAAAGTATCATCCACAACGTGCATCAGATTGACCGGGGGTATCAGCACATTGATGCGCGGCTGAACGCGATTGGGGCGAAGATTCGGCGGGTGTGAGATTCTTCATTTCGCATTTTTCAAAGTCCAGAAAAGTTTCTCATTTCCCCACCTCACAGCACCCCCGCGCGAGCAGCCCGCAGCCTGCTTGCCTGTCCTTTCCATCACCGCGAACTTTTGTTCATGGGTGAAATGGACGTGTCTCAGTTGGATTTTTCCTGCCCGATGGGTATGTAGTTTACAGATTGTTATATTTTTGCGATTCATCATCAACAAATATAAAATGGAAAACAAGGAATTTATCGACCGAATCCGCGACCTCGTTGCCGAAGGTGAAACAGAAAAGTCTGTTGATGAGTTGTATCTCTTCGTAAAGGAGATCGACAATGAGATGCTGGATCGGCTGGTGTTGCTGAGAAATAGGATGAAGAAACTTCAACGAGATGTTCAATCCGGCACTCTTGACGAGGAAAACGAATATCAAGAACGAGCCAAAATCAACGAAGCCGTTTTGATGCTCCTGCGCCAACTTACACCTGGATACTTGTCTATTGACAAACAAGTAGAAGAGCAACTCCAATCCATACGCACCACCCCGTCTTACAAACCGTCTTCTCCTGCCAAAAATATGAAAACCATATATTTAGTCGGAGGAGGTATAGCCGTTGTGGCAATTTTGGTGTTTTTGCTGCGTGGTGCTTTTGGTGGTTCAGACGGCACAACAGGTACTGTACCCAACTCTTTGACTACTACTATCGCACCTCAAGTTGATGTCTATCCTAAATGGGCAATAGTGCAAACAAAGTCCGGAGACGATTTGCGGATTCGCACGAAACCGAGCGAACAAAGTAATGTGTTGATGAACGTGCCGCATGGCGCAAAAGTGAAAATTGTAGGGGCGGATGAAAATTATTCGACCCTCAGAGATGGCCAATATGGCAAATGGCTGAACGTGGAATATAGCGACGGCAAGGGTAGATCATACCATGGCTGGACGTGGGGCGGATACCTCAAGTTGACTGAAGAGTGAGTTGGGATAGGATACGCTTCTTCGATTAGCTTGGACAGTACTCATTGATTATGGGATAGGGTCAGCAGCAATCTTCCTGTCCAAAGCCCGCACCGTCGCCTCTGCTTTCAGCAAACACTCTTCGTATTCCTGTTCCGGCACAGAGTCAAAAACTATCGCGCCACCCACCTGCGTCGAAACTTAGCGGCTCGCTGCGTGGCATCGAGATGACTTCGCCCGATATCCGTGCGGGCCAAGCACTGCTCATCGCCGCACTCTCGACCAAAGGGAAAAGTATCATCCGCAATGTGCATCAGATTGACCGGGGATACCAGCAGATTGACGAGCAGCTGAACGCGATAGGGGCGCAGATTACGCGGTTGTGACGACCTTTCTTCGTGATGAAAACTTTCGAAGATGGCACCGCTTTACACGCGATAGAATGACACCACCATTCAAAATTGGAGGCTATCTATGAACTATCGTTATTGAACACATAGGCACATAGAAAACATAGGATTTTATTGAAAAAAAACTATGTTTTCTATGTGCCTATATGTTTTAATAGCGACACCTTTCTAATGACACTCATACCCGGCTTTTGGCACCGCCGATTCAAACAAGGACAGATCCAAATGCAATCCACGCTGCAACAACAGCAGCCCCACCACGGTAAGCAAAACGGGCTGTGCAACCCTGATTTTTTGCCGGACAGCAAGACTGAATGAACGCCCCAACACATTCACTGCCAACAACAAAGGCAATGTCCCCAGCCCAAATAAGGCCATAAAAATCCCGCCTTCCACAGCTCCCGACATGGCGATGGCTCCGGCCAAAGCCGCATAGACCATACCGCAGGGCAGGAGGCCATTGAGCAGCCCGACGGAGAATGTCGCGCCGTTTGGGCTTTGCTTCAACAATTGCCCGATGCCCGATTTCACTTTTTGCGTGAATACGCCGAAACCCGGCAAAGCCGTCACCAATTGCTCAAAACGCCAAGCCGCAAACGCCATCGCGAGCATAAAAACCCCTGCCCCGATGGACAGCCCTTTTTGAAATCCCGCGACGGCGATGCCTTTTCCCAACAAACCGAACAACACGCCCAATGCCGCATAAGTGAGGATGCGCCCCGTGTGGTACACCGCCATTTGCCCCAATACCTGCCGCTTGCCCGCCGCATCGAGCGGGAGCGCCAGCAGGAGCGGGCCGCACATCCCGACGCAATGCAGGCTGGCAGCAAGTCCGAGCAGGATGGGTGTGAGGGTGGCCATTTTGAAAAAATAATTGTGGATTCCAGTTCTCAAAATTGGTTTAGAGTAGTTTAGAAGGGTTTAGATGGTTTTTTAGGTGGTTTAGACTTGAGTTTCGAATCAATTGATTTTCAGCGCAAATAGTTTTTTCTAAACCTTTCTAAACCACTCTAAACTATCTAAACCGCCTTACCGAACTATTACGGTCGTTTGCCAAAAATACATTTTCCCATCGGCTTCCCAATCAAGTTCTATGTGCCAGCGACCGGGGGCGAGCTTTTGGGCAGGGATTTCGAGCGAGTCGACATTTTCAATTTTTACCGAAAAATCATCGCGGGTGGTGGCCGAGCGGTAAAGTTTTGCGAAACCGCTGCTGGCGTTCATCCCAGTTGGGAAGTGCACGCCGACGGTCTTTGCGGCTGCGTCAAAACGCACCGTCGGCAGTTCGGCCAGATTCGCCGCGTTTTGTTTTTTATCCATACGTGCCTGATAATTCAGGTCGAGGTCGTAATAGTTTTTTTGCATCAATCCCGGGTCGTGCCTGCGCGAGGCGAACACCACGCCCACCATGCTCAGCGCAAAAATGACGTAAATAAGTGCGATGCCAGTACCCCAGTTGAATTTCATCCTTTTGTTGAGTTGAACTTTTATGACGATTGAATTTATGCCTAGCACAAAGCAGTTTGAACAAACAATGTGTGCAATTGGCTGAAAGTCATGCCTCTAAACCATCTAAACTTTCTAAACCGCTCTAAACTGTTACCGCCCCGGCCCCATGAAGTTTGTCTCCACCTCGTCTATCTTTTTCCCGTTGGAAATGATTTCAATTTTGATGGGTGTTTTGCGGCCATGAAGTTGGTCTGTTGGCATTTCTATGAAAAATGCGCCTTCTATTTTTTCTCCTTTCACAACACTGCCCGGTGCTTTGCCTACAATCTGGATGACCGCGCCGGGTGTGGTGGGGCGCAACTCCACTGGCAACTCTTTTGTAGATTTGTTGATGAGCGTGTAGGTGTACAGATTGGTCAGGTGGGTTTCATCTTTTTGTTGGTACAGCTGACCGGGTGAACGCAGGATGATGCTCTCAATGATGCCGCGCCGGGAGATGAGGAACACATTGAGCGCGAGCAGCGCGAGCAGCACAGCAGAGTAAGCATACACGCGGGTGGTAAAAATCTTGCGGCGACCCAATTCGATACCTTCCATAGAATCGTAGCGGATGAGGCCGCGCGGTCGGCTGATTTTGTCCATCACCGCGTCGCAAGCGTCAATACAAGCCGTGCAATTGGTACATTCGAGTTGAGTGCCGTTGCGGATGTCAATGCCGGTGGGACACACGGCGACACACAGATTGCAGTCAATACAGTCGCCGAGTTTTGGGGCGGAAGGTGGAGGGTTGAAGGTAGCAGGTGACGGAGCGCCCACAGCTGCTTGAATTTGCTGCACGGGGTCGCGGTATTGGACCGGGATGGGCGCATCAGTGGCCGGTTTTCCTTTTTTCAACTTTCCCCTCGGCTCGCCCCGCATATAATCATACGCCACCACGATGGATTCTTTGACCAACAAAACACCCTGCAGCCGCCCGTAAGGACAAATCGTGGTGCAGACCTGCTCGCGCAACCGGGCAAACACGCCATAAAACAGCCCGGAAAAGATGAGCATGGCAGCAAACCCGCCCACATTCTGCCCCACCGGCTCGCGGATGATTTCCAACACTTTGTCCATGCCGATGATGTAGGCCAGGAAATAGTTGGACACCACGACCGCGATGGTAAAGAAAATGGCGTGTTTCAGGGTCTTTTTTCGGATTTTTTCAGGTGTCCATGGAGCCTTGTCGAGCCTGCGCTGTTCATTTCCGTCGCCCTCTATCCAGTATTCTATTTTTCGGAAAAACATTTCCATAAAAACCGTCTGCGGGCACACCCAGCCGCAAAACAACCTCCCGTATATGACCGTGAACAGAATAATGAACACGATAAATGTCAGCATCGCCAACACAAACAAATGGAAATCCTGCGGCGTGAACAGCAGCCCGAACAGCACAAATTTCCGCTCTAACACATTGAATAACAGGAACTGTTCGCCGCCCACCTTGATAAAGGGCATCACAAGGAATATGGCCAAAAACGCAAAGCTCACCCATGTGCGCCAGCGGTAAAATCGCCCCGATGGTTGCTTTGGATACAGCCAGATGCGCTTGCCCTGCTGATCCACCGTGGAGATGTGGTCGCGGTATTCTTCGGTGTCTTCGATGACGCTATTTAAAAATTCGTTGGTCATAGCTGCTTGCGTTTTTAAGTTGATAAAAGTTGACAACCAACTTCATCAACCTTTCATAAATCCTTGTCAACCCTATTCAACCTTCGTTGAATCTTGCGCCGCCCCTTCTCCTGTCCAAATCTCGCCCTGCGGCGCTTTCGGATTGGGCGGGTTGGTACCCTGCATGGTCAGGATGTAGCTACCCACTTTTTGCATATCGGCGGGTTTCAGCTGTGCCTGCCAAGAAATCATCCCCTTTTCAGGCACACCGTATTTGATGGTTTTGAAAATGTTTTTGATGCCGCCGCCGTGAATCCAATATTCGTCGGTGAAATTGGGGCCGACGGTGCCTTCGCCCAATTGGCCGTGACAAGCAGCGCAGACGCTTTTGTAAATCAATTCCCCTTCGCCGAGGGAGGCGGCATCCGTCAGCGCTGTCACGTTGGATTCGTCCACCGCGTCCGCTCTGCCCGACAGGGCAATAGCGATTTCTTTTTTGGCCGTTTCCACCTCGGTCGTGTATTCCTCTATCTGCGAAGGCCCATTGCCGCCCCAGTGGTAGTACCACATATAACCGACCGCCCAAATAATGGTCAGAACAAACATATTGACCCACCATGGCGGCAAACGGTTGTCGAGTTCACGTATGCCGTCATAGGCATGGCCCAAGGTGATTTCCCCTTCCCGCTCTATTGGCACCGCATCTTCCCAGTATTGTTTGCGGAGGCGCGTCCAGAAATCGTCGCCCGCCGGAGCCGCCGCTGCCGCTTCTTCTGCTGGCAATACCGCGCCACTCTTCTGTGCTTCGAGCGTCACGATTCTTTTATAGAGGAATTGGTTGACTTTGATGACGTAAATCATGGCCACGACGAACAATGCCGCGCCGGCAATCGCCAATATCATCGTCATTATGTCGGTCAAATGGTCGGTGGCCGGAGCCGGTGCGGCAGGTTGTGCCGATTGGGCCCACCCCGTGAGGGTGTTTCCCAAAATGAGTATGGTGAAAAGATATTTTTTCATTTTCCAAAAAATTGAAAAACAGGAAATTAGGTGAAACACTTAATCCTCCAGCGGAAGATTTGCCATGTGCTGCGTTTCTTCTTTTTTAGAAAAAATGGCGCGGATAATGGCGAAGCAAAATGTGCCGAAAAACAGCAGCAGGGTGATAATCCCGAACCACTGAATACCCTCGACGGATTGCAAAATGTATTTGTACATGGTGTTCTTTGTTGATAAAGGTTTGTAAGGTTGATAAGGGTTGGCAATCTGATTGACAAACCCTTATCAACCCTTATCAATTCTTATTTTTCCGCAGCTGGTTTCACTTTGATATCGGTGCCGAGGCGTTGCAGGTACGCGATGATGGCCACCATCTCCGTATGCTCGATGCCTTCGTCTTTCACCCCCTCGGCCGCGAGATTTTTCGCCACTTTTTGGGCTTGTTCTTCTGCATTGCCGATGGCATATTTTTCAAAATCGCGCGGATACGGTGTGCCGAGTTTGCGCAGCGCCGTGATTTTGGCGGGCAAATCGCTCAAATCGAGCGGCGTCTCCACCAAGTGCGGGTACGCTGGCATGATGGAACCCGGCGACATGGAAGTTGGGTCAATCATGTGGTTGTAGTGCCAACTGTCGGGATACCTGCCACCTTCGCGCATCAAGTCGGGGCCGGTGCGTTTGCTGCCCCACAGGAACGGGCGGTCGTAGATATATTCGCCCGATTTGGAGTATTCGCCATAACGCTCGGTCTCGTCCCTGAACGGGCGAATCATCTGCGAGTGGCAGCCCACACAGCCTTCTTTGATATAAATATCGCGTCCGGTGAGTTCGAGCGGGGTGTAAGGCTGCACCGTAGAAATCTTTGGCACCTGACTTTCGATGAACACCATCGGGATGATTTGCACGATGCCGCCGACCGCGATAAGGACAGTGCTCCACAAAAGCATCTGCATCGGGCGGCCTTCTATCCAACGGTGCCAGTATTGG
>CAYZVM010000160.1:0-14216 GCA_964481485.1 uncultured Saprospiraceae bacterium
GCACCATTACTGAAAATCAATCAAAATGGATGCAACGCTGAAAAAACACATTGACCAATGCTTGCGCGGCGACGCGGGGGCGCAGCGCCAACTCTTCGAGCGGTACAAAACCTGGCTGTTCCCCATCTGCCTGCGCTACGCCCGCGACCGCCCCGAAGCGCAGGATATGTTGCAGGAGGCTTTTCTCGTCATTTTCAGGGATTTGGGCCAGTACAAAGGCGAGGGCGCACTCGGCGCGTGGCTCCAGCGTGTCACCGTCCGCGTCGCCTTGCAGCAACTCCGCCGCAAAAACCCGCTCCGTTTTGCCGAAAACTACGACGACCTCCCGCCCGATACTTACGACTTTAACCCAGACACAGAACTCAACTCTGAAGCCATCCTCCGCATGGTGCAACAACTCCCGCCCGGCTACCGCGCGGTGTTCAACCTGCGCTGCATGGAAGGCTTCGAATACCCCGAAATCGCCGCCGAACTCGGCATCGCCGAAAGCAGCGTCCGCTCGCAGTACGCCCGCGCGTGCAAACAATTAAGAGGCTTGGTGGAGCGGATACTTATTATAAGTTGATAAAGGTTGATAAAGGTTTATCAAGTTGATTATCAACCTTTATCAACTCTCATCAACCTTCATCAACAACAATTCTTGTCATGGAAAATAAATCGCCACACGATTCTGATTTTGAAAAATACATCCGGCAGTCGCTGCAAAAAACGGACGGAACGCCCGACGAAAATACTTGGGCGAACATCGCGGCGCAGCAGGGCCGCCGCAACTTTTGGCTGCGACTCCGACATTACGGACTTCGGCTCGCGCCAGTCGTTGTCCTCCTCGTTTTGGCAGTGGGCGGATGGAAATATTTTGCCTCCAATTCCGAGACTCCAGCGAAGGTTCAGCCTGAAATGCAGCAACCGGCAACACCTTCCCAGCAGCCACAAGTCAATATTGCGGTGCCAACGCCCAATGTCGCCGTTTCTGAAAATATGCGAGAAAAAGGTGTTGTAGAAACATCTCGCACGGCGCATTTGCGGAGCAAAACACCCGCTACGCGGGTGCGTTTTGCCGCCGAAGAAGGTTTGCGCTACGAAAATCCCGCCACCGGCACGGCGGTTTATATTCCGGCCAATTCGTTGGTGCGCGCCAACGGCAGATTGGTGAGCGGCGAGGTGGAGTTTGAACTCCGCGAATACCGCAACGCGACGGATTTTGTGGCTTCGGGCATCCCGATGCACTACGCCGACGAGCGCGGCTCGTATTTTTTCAATTCGGGCGGTATGTTCGATTTGCGGGTCAACCAGCGCGGCGAACCACTCGAAATGGCCGCCGGGCAGGCCTGCGATGTGCAGTTTACTTCGACGCACAAATTGACGCAAGCCAGCCTGTATTACTTCGACGAGACTGAAAACACCTGGACATACCAGCCCGACCCGGCTTTCACTGCTTCGGAACTTCCGCCGGTGGTGACGGAAGCGACGGCGGTGCGTGACAACCGGGGGCTTCAGGTGGCGTGTTTGCCAGCGGACAACCAATTCCCACAGGAGCAGTGGGCTTTGCCGAATGATTATGAAGCAGCCATATGGATTCAAGATGCCGTGCAGATGGGCTATGACTATGCTTTTGGCAAAAAGACGATACCGGGCTGGTTCAGAAAACGCCCGTACTGGACGAACGACCAATTGCTCGGCGGTTTGGAGCGCAGCGCCATTCGCCTGAAACGCCACAAGGACACGGACGACATGTTTTTCCCCGAAGATGTCAACAATGTTTTCACCGAATTGAAGGCTTTCAAGGATTGCTATTTCATCATCAACAATGGCTTGGGCAGCAAAAAATCATTTACCAAAGAGGAGTTTGATTCGTATTGGGAGCGGTTCTCGGTGGTGCAGCAGAATGGCGCGAATTGTTACGTTTCGTTTTTTGGCAAACAGGGTTTGTTGCAATTCTACGCGACGTTGATTGGCAGTACGGAAAACACCAATTTCGATGCGGAAAAAGTCATGGCGGAATACAATCGCCTGCGCAACGAACGGCAACAAAACTTTGAAAAGCAGGCCAATACGTGGCGGCATTTCCTTTACATGGCGCAGCCTTTCCAAACGCCCGAAGAATGGTGCATGGATGCGTTCGATTGGTTCAACTACTTCGAGGCCAATCTGCCCCTCATGCGCAAACGCTACGCCGCGTTGAAAGAACAAGGCATCGCCACCGACCAACAATTGGCCTTGAATACTTGGAAAAACTGGAACAAACGCCAGCGTGATATTTTGCTGGACAACTACAAAAACAAACGCTCGCTCGACCTGAACATGGCGAGGGAAGGAGGCTTGGCCTATGCCCTGCGCGTCACCAATTTTGGCCTCTACAACTGCGACCAGATTTTCCGCTTGGGTCGTGGTCAGCAGCCCGTCTATGTGCAGGCGGCTTACAAATCTGCCGACGGGCATCGCGTGGTGCCAAAATCCGTGAGCGTCATGGAACGCAACACCCGGTTGTTTTTCACCCTTCCCAAAGCCGAGCAGATGGTTTATATGCCGGGTCGCCGGTTCGACATTATTGTGACGGACAGCAACGGGCGTTTTTATCGCTTGCCGGGCGACCAGTATGCCGGCCTTGATTTGGACAATCAAATATCCCACACATTCACCGTGGAAGATGTGACGGAGAAAACACGGACACCGCGCGATTGGGCGGAATTGTTGGAGATTTGAAACGCCGAAACAAAAAAAGTGGCTGCCAAACAAGTGCGTTTGGCAGCCATATTTTTTTGAAAAAACTTGCGCAGTAACAAAGCAATCAATGATGCGAATCACGGGCTTAATTCGATACCAATTCACTCTTTAAACTCCTATTCCTGCGTTGTCATCCTGAACGAAGTGAAGGAACTACACAAGCCGGATTCATACGAAATCTTTGGAGCATCGCGGTGAGTAGATGTTGTGTAGTTCCTTCACTTCGTTCAGGATGACAAACTCTTATTGATAAAAGCCAATTTTCAGCTTCCCCAAGCCCCTCGTCCTAACCCGTGATCCGCATCAATGATGATCCAAGTACACAATCACAGAGGCGACAGCAGAGACAACTGGTCCGCCCAACTCCATCCCGATGATGTCGGCCCACACCCAGTCGGGTATTTGTGCGGGTTCCGCGCCGCCGGGAGTCGGTGATGAAATGGATTTCCAGTACCAGTAGTAGCGGCTATATTTCAGCACGGACAACATGGAGAGCACCGTTTTGCGATTGTCCAATATTTCGCCGTTTGCCAACCGGTTTTCGTGTTCGGTCATCAAAAGCACGAAATTGCTCAATTCCTGCGGCGACCGAACGGGCATGGCGGCTGCTTCATCAAAAATTTCTTGCAACACCTTTTTGTCGTTGGCGCTCAGGCGGGTTTCGCCCAACCGGGCGGCGTAGTTGCCGTAGTCGCGATTCAGGTCAAGTGCGGAGACGTACTGCTGTTCCGTTGCCGTCAGCGGCAGTCCGGCTTCGGCCATGAATTGAAACATTTTTTCGGTGACGAATGCCTGGATGGCTTTTTTGTCGCCATTCAAAGATTTGATGGCATCGCGGTGGTCGTTCAGAATAACTTGCACGGCGAGGTTGTGCAGTTGGCCGACATTGTCCTGTGAGTTGTTCGGGTTGACCAATCCGGCGACCGGCTGACCAACTACGGGATTAAAAGTCACCGTCCTTTTCCCGGTCGGCAGCCCGCTTCCGTCTTCGTGCAAGGGATAGAAACCGGCGGGGATGACCTGCTCTTCGATACCCAATGCTTGTGCGGTGGCGGCATCCACCGTGTAGTCCGAAGTGAGGGGGAAATATTGGCCGAAGTATTGGCTGGCCTCGTCGCCTTTTTCGAATTGCATCGCCATTCGGCCATCATAATTGGTCAAGTCTGTCCCCCAACCAATCCAGATGCAATTGCTGAAACTGTACATACAGCCCCGTTGGGTAGATGTGCCGAAATGGATGACAATGCGGCTGCCGTCGGGGATGGAGGGCGTTTGGTCAACGACTGGCGGCGGGAGGATTTCCGCGTCGTCGGTTTTTGTGCATGAAAATATGGAGAACAGGAGGGAGGTCAGTATCAGGGTGGCAGAGAATGTGCGATTTCTCATGACTCAAAAATGTATAAAAAGTGAAACACCATGTCGCCTACTCTTTTCTGCGGATTTTCGGCTTGCTCCGATTCAAGTTGAAGTCACCGTTTTTCTAAGCGACTTTGACCTGATATCGGAGCTTGCCGAAAACCTTACCTCGCCCCTGATTTTTACAACAAAATTTATTGAATCCGCACCGGCAACGTCACATCAAAATCCACCTCACCACCCGGGTCAAGGGCGTTTTTGTCCGTCGGTTCGTGAACTAGTTGGATTTGCACCGTGCCGGTAGAAGCGTCTGCGGTTGTCCATTTTGAGTCTATGCCGAAAGGCTCGCCGTTGTCGTCCGTACTGAGGTCGCCGATGGTCAAGTTTGCGCCTGTCACTTTGTAAACAAACAGGTGCTCGTTGCTTTCTTCCTCGATTTCTGCGTCAATTTCCTCGTCACCGTCATACACATGGATATGGACGTTGAAGGTTGTGTTGGCTGGGATGTCGAGGCTCGGGATAGTATTCCAAATGCCGTCGCCATCAGGGTCTTCGGCTTCAAATTCTTCGTTGAAAGTGGAGCTGCCCGTGCCGGTGAGATGCACAATGACTTTTGTGATGAGCTCCTGCTCCGTGCCTTCGTCGTCTTTGTCGCAACCAGCAATGAACAGCGTGAGTGATGCCGCCAATAAGAGCAGCATATTTTGGAGACGCAATTTTGTGTTGAACATGATTGAAAAATTGTTGAGTGATAGAATGCTGAAAGGTTGGTTGTTTGTTGGTTTAACTATTTGAAAATCAATATTTTAGTGACGAATGACGAAATGGCCAATTTAAAAAATCAACTTCGCTCTCAGTCCCACATTCACCCCCGGTGCGTCGGCGAAAAAGCGGAAGAGGTCGAGGTATTCGCGGTAGCGGACATTCGTCAGATTTTGGATGTTGAGGCCGACTTCGAGTTGTTTTTTCCCTAATAAAAAAGTGTGCGCTGCATCAAGGCCGAGGGTCGTGAAAGTCGGCGGCGCGGCTTTGGTCAGGCCCTCGTCGGGAATGCGCGTTTGGCGCAGCACCGTCGTAGCCAAAAGCCGAACAAACGTTTCTCCTTGCCCACTTTCCCCCTTTTGCTGTGCGTCGTGTACCGTGTACCGCAAACCGTACTGGTATCGGTCGGTCGGCATCAAGGGAAGCCAGTCGTGGTAGGAAGCCTCTTCGCCGGCCCTGACAGCGTGGCGATAGCCGCGCAGGAGCGAGACGCGGGTTTCAACGGCTAATTTGGGGACGACATTGACAGAAAAACTGGCATCCAGACCTTGCAGCACAGCATCATCCTGTTGATGATAATAGGCTGGAAAAGGCCCCCGGACGGTCAGCACGATGCTGTCGCGCGGCTGGTTGAGATAGATAAAATCCTGCACCTGATTGCGATAAAGCGTCACGACGGCGCTGGCAAAACTGTTTTTCCAGTCGAGCGTGAAGTTGGTATTCCAGGCTTTTTCAGAATTCAAATCGGGGTTGCCTTGCTCGTAAGTGCCTGCGCCATGATGCACGCCTTTGGCAAAAAGTTCGTTGACGTGCGGTGGCCGCCATGCATAGCCGGTGTTGAGTTTGGCAGAAAAGTTTTTTGAAAAATGGTAAATCACCCCCGTTGTGCCGGAGATGTTGCCAAAGGAAAGGCGCTCGTCGAGGTCGTTGTTTCCGTTGCCGGTCGTGGTGGCGTGATACCAGCGATAGTCGAAGCGGGCGCCGATTTCAAACTCCCAGGGGACAGGAAATCTGCGCCAGCGTTCCGTCGCCCACAGCGAGCTGCCCCAACTGAGATAATCGGGGATAAAACCACCTTTGCTCACAAAATTCAACTGCTGCATCGCCTGTACGCCCACTCCGCCCTGCCAGTGTCGAATGGGCAAATGCTCGAGCGCCACGTCGAGCGTGTTGCTCCACAACTGAAAAGTTACCTGCGGTTTGTCACTTTCCGAAATACTCTTCCGCCCCCGGTCGTATTCTTCGCGCTGGTTGTGTTGAAAACTGTATTGCCCCGATAGTTTCCATAAGTCACTGATGCGCCATTCAGTTCTGTATTTCAATACGTTGTGCTGCACTTGCTGGCGCGGGCGGTCTATTTCGTAGGTGAAATAATTGAGATTGTTGCGCGGCGTGTCGCTTTCGATGGAAGCTTCCAGATCGCTCAAACTGCCTGTGTGCGCCGCTCGCAGGATGCCGATTTTTTGGCTGAACTGCGAGGTGCTCAAGGTGTGGCGCCAGCGTCCTTTTTTCCAATCTGCCATCGCCGAAAAGTCGAGTTCCGAAGCACCGGTGTTGCCGAGCCAGTAGTCGGGCGCGCGAAGGTTGCCGCTTCGTTTGGCCGTGCCTTGCAGTCGGAAAACCATGTTGCCGCGAACGGGTCGCCAATCCATTGAGCCGGAAGCCGTGCCGCCCCAGCCATTTGAAAAGCCACCGAAAGAAATCCAGCCGCCCACGCCAGATTTTTCCCGCAGCGGCGCGGGTTCCAGCACCACTGCTCCCGCCATGGCACCTGTGCCATAGCGCACGCCAGCTGCGCCTTTTACGACCGTGATTTTGTCGGCGGCGAAGGGATCAATTTCCGGTGCATGGTCGCTGCCCCATTGCTGGCTTTGCAGCGTCACGCCGTCGGTCACAATGGCAATACGGTTCGAGTGCAAACCTTGAATGACAGGTTTGGCAATCGTCGCGCCCGAGTTGAGGAGCGTCACGCCGGGGATTTTTTTCAAGGTTTCCCCCAGATTCAATCCTTTTGCAGCTTCTAAATCTGCTTTCTCAACTACATTCTCTGCCTGGGTTGGCGGCGGCGCGACGGCTTTTTCCCGTATGACGACTTCTTTCAAAATCGCGTCGTGCGTGAGCCGGAATTCCATTTCAGTGTTTTCCGTGAGCCGCACGACTTGGGTGAAATGGGCGCATTCGACGTGGCTGATTTCGACCGTATAGGACGTTTTTTCGCACAAATCGGGGATGGCAAACCAGCCGTTTTCATCAGTTATGGCGCCTTTCTCGAGTTCTCTGACAAAAACGGAAGCATAAGCCAAGGGTTCTTTCGTTTCGCCCTCGATGACGTGGCCGCGCAGAGCGAGGTGGCAATCTTGAGCATTCAGCCCGATTGCGCACAGCAGGCAAAAGCCCGTGATGCAGGCTTTGCTGTTCAGCATTTTTCAAAAAAATTAGTGAAAAGATTTGAGAATCAAAGAATTGAAACTCAAATCACCGGTGGCCCCCGGCGCAGCGTGGAGTCGCAAGCCGTTTTTGACTGGACGGGCGAGTGGTAAAAATTGGGCGATGCCGAGTCGGGGAGTTTGGAAGGGAGTGTCGGCAAAGCCAAAAAGGAAATCAATTCCGGGGCAGACCACAAAAGTGCGCAAAGCGAACAATCATGCCCTTCGTACCGCTCATCGTGGATGTGGGCGCCATTTCCGCCCTCATAGGATGCTTCGCAAACCGGGTGGTCGTGGTGCAGGAAAAAATCGTGGAGGCTGCCCACCGACCAGACGGTGGTGAAAAGCAGGGCGAGAAACATAGCCCCGATGCGCCGGAGTTTCGATTTTTTCAGCAAATGAAAACGATTGTGGATGCGAAAGTAAAAACGGGGCGGGACAATCCGGTCAAAACGAAAGGTTAATTGCACATTTTTTACAAAAAAACGAAGCCCGGACGTGGGAGACCGGGCTTCCAGCCTTGATTTGCGGCTGTGAATGAGCGGAATCTTGTTCCGCAGTATGTTCTATTCTTTGATGTTGATGCCACGCCCGTTGTGCGCACTTGTCTTTTCCTTGTGTCTCGTGAGTTGGCGTTTGAGCGTGTCCACCGAAGCATTGATGGCTGATTCGAATGTCTTGCCGGTTTTTTTGTCCATCACCCAGCCACCTGGCACATGGAGTTTGACTTCGGTGATTTTGTCCTGGACTTTGCTTCCGGTGTCTTGCAGTTTCAAAAAGATTTCGGCTTCTACATTCCGGTCGAAATAGCGGTTCAAGCGGCTGATTTTCTTCTCGACGTAAGTCAAGAGTTTCTCGTCGGCGTGAAAATGCACTGATTTTACACTAATGTTCATCATACACACACTGAATTTAAATGGTGAATAATTGGCTAAAGGCTTTTTCGAGGTTGTAACAGTCTTTTACAGATTGGGGTTTACTCCTTAAACAATTTGGCGGCTGATGTGCCTTTTATTAAAACGCGGCAACGGGACGGATGACGTTGAATGACGTTCTGGAAAATAACCGGCTTCGCCGATTTTAGCATTGCATGTTCCGACTGCCGTTGCCGCGGGTGTTGCTTATCAGTTGTCGCAAGTCAGTACGAGAAAGAACTGACGTTTATTTTTTCAACACCCAATGTTAGCTGTTTTTCATTTATTCACACCAATTTTTTTGATAGAAATTTTTCCCCGTTCGTCGAAAAAACAATTTATTGTGCCGCCATTGCCATTTTACACCAAATTATTTTGTTTGAAAATGGTTTGTTACAAAAGACATAGCATTTTGAAACGGTGGGCATTCTGAGAGGAACGGTCGAAATGAAAGATTAAAAGGTTGTGCCATATCTTGCCCTCCACACACTTATCCACACAGCAGCCGGTGCTAAGAAAACAACTGCGCACAATCGGTTTGTTGACCTGATTTTCTGACTTTTACGGCAAAATAAGATTCGTCATGTCTGAAGCCACTACAATGCCTCCTCGCCCCGGGGTTCAAAAATCCGAGATACAACGCATTTTTGACTTGCAACAAAAACACCACTACACTGTGGCGCGGACGACAGCCCGCCAGCGCATCGCCAAACTCCGCAGCCTCCATGATACGATGCTACGGTATCGCGAAGAGGTTGCCCGGGCTGTGTGGGAAGACTTGGGCAAAAGTCCGACGGAGACAAATATTTCCGAGCTCGGCGTGGTGAACGGCGAAATCCGCCACACGATCCGGAACCTGCCATCATGGATGACACCCAAACGGGTACCCACGCCGATGGTGTTGTTTGGCACTTCTTCGCAAATCATCTACGAGCCCAAAGGTGTATGCCTCATCCTTTCGCCCTGGAATTTTCCGTTCAACCTGACCCTTTCACCGCTCGTGTCGGCCATTGCGGCGGGCAACTGTGTGATTATCAAACCTTCCGAATACGCACCCGCGAGCGCAGCGGTGATGAAAAAAATTGTGGCCGAATGTTTTCCGCCGGAAGAAGTGGCGATGTTCGAGGGTGACGCCGATACGGCGCAGGAGTTGCTGAAAATGCCGTTCAACCACGTCTTTTTCACGGGCAGCCCTGAAGTGGGCAAAATCGTGATGCGCGAAGCCGCCAATCATCTGGCTTCCGTGACGCTCGAACTCGGCGGTAAAAACCCGACTATCGTGGACGAAACCGCCGATCTCGACACAGCTGCCGCAAAAATCGCGTGGCTCAAGGTGATGAATGCCGGACAGTCGTGCATCGCTACCGATTATGTGCTGGCGCACGAAAGTATCCACGACCGTTTGGCGGAGAAAATCGTGCAGAAAACCAAACTGTTTTACGGCGAAATGCCGGAGGCGCGGCAAGCCTCGCCCGACGTGTGCCGCATCATCCACGAGCGGCATTTTGTGCGGCTAAAATCTTTGTTGGAAGATGCAATTCAGCGCGGCGCAACGGTCGCGCTCGGTGGCCAGACAAACTTGGCAACGCGCTACATAGAGCCGACGGTGCTGACCCATGTGCCGGATGGGGCAACCATCTGGCAGGAGGAGACTTTTGGCCCTATCTTGCTGATTCGTCCTTACCGGAATTTGGACGAGGCCATCGCGTACATCAACGCCCGCCCGCGCCCGTTGGCGATGTATCTCTGGAGCGCCAGCCGCCGCCATATCAAATACGTCTTGGCCGAAACCCGCAACGGCGACGTGACGGTGAACGATTGTGGCACACATTTCTACAATCCCAACTTGCCATTCGGCGGCATCAACAATAGCGGCATCGGCAAAACCCACGGGGAGTTTGGGTTCCTCGAATTCACCAACCAGCGCGGGGTGGTGCGGCAAAACCGGATTTTGCCCATCACCAACTTCTTTTTGCCGCCGTACAGCAAACATCCGGGTTGGGTGAAATGGATGTTGGAGGGGGTGGTGCGGTGGTTTTAGGTTGCGCGATGAAAACCCAATTTCGCAAAACAAATCAGCCCCTTCGGAGGATAATCCGAAGGGGCTGATTTGTTTGACAACCGATAATATCCATCAATAAAACCGGCTCCTGAAATCAGCCAAGTCGGCTGTTTTCTTGAGCGAGTTCATCATATTGATTCGGATAGTGGACATGGCCGAAGAAGATGCCTGGCGGCGGTAGAGCGTCATGTCGGCGGGCAATTGGATGTCGGCCTTTTCAGAAAGGGGCGACACTACCCACACGGCGCTGTTGCCGGTGATTGGCCCGCTCACTGCGTCTTTTGCCAGTGAGAACGCGGTGCCGACGACACGTGGCTCAGAACCTGCCTGCAACATGGTAGTGCCGCGCGCGGTGTCCACCTGCAAGCCCCAAAGATTGGCGATACCTGCAAGGTCGCCCGCAGATTGCAGCATTTTGCTGGCGATAACTTCGGCCTTTTTGTTGTTTTTTACTTTTTGGTCGGCTTCGATATTGGCCTTGAGCGTCGCCACGGTAGCAGGTCCTTTGGGCGCAATGCTTTTCAGCGCGGCCACCACATATTTGCTGTCGAAGTAGCCGCCTGTGGCATCCCGGAATACAAAAACCTCTTGGCTGACGGCGTTCAGTTTTGTTTTTTCATCAAATGCCCAACGCACGATATCGCGCGCATCGTCGCCCATGCCAAGCACACCGACGCTAAAATCAGCTGCTTTCAGAGGCGCACTGGTGAGCACTTGCAGATTTTGTTGGAGTGCTTGTGTATTGAAGGCATCGAGGGTTTTGGCTTGTTGCACCAGCGCCACTGCTTTGTCTTTAGCTACTTGTTGGGTGTTTTTGCTCGGCTCTACACGCTGGCTGAGAAACACCACCTTCACCCCGGTCTCGTTGTTGGTAAATTTTTTCCCTGTTACCTGCACCAACTGAATTGCTTGGGCATTTTTCATTTTGTAAAACTTGCCCTGCTCCGCTTTGTAAAAAATAAGGTTGGCCAAGTCGTTGCCGTCGGGCGTGCGAGCCACCCAACCGAGGTCGCCGCCAATGGGGGCGGTTTTGGTGTCTTGGCTGAACCGTGCGGCCAGCGAATCGAAACGTGCTGCGCCGGTGTTGAGCAAGTTGAGCAAACTGTCTATGCGGCGTTCGTTGTCGGGGGTAGCCTGCATGGCGATGTGGCTCACGCGCACAGAGTCCGGCACCACTCTACGGTCGAGGATTTTGGCGATGTTCCACATGTTGCCGTCCAAATAGGGGCCAATGACTGTGCCGAGTGGAAGTTTCATCAAGGTATCGGCCATGAGCGGCGGCAGTTCGCTTTTGAGTTGGTAAGCCGGGTTGTAAGCACCATTGTTCGTCAGCACGAAAGCCGAGTCATTCGTCGCTGTGCGGAGGCCGTCCAAATGTTTGGCCACAGCATCATAAGCAACTGCGCTGTCTCCAGACGTGGGTATGACGTCGAAGCTGACATAGTTGACCACGCGGGTTTCTTCCAATTGGTCGTACAAGCGCGGGTTGTTTTTCAAAAATGCCTGATAATCGGCATCCGTCACGGGCGCTTCTTCCTCCGTTACTTTGTCGTAAGGGATGCGCACATAGCGGAAGTCAATACGCTCGCTGTTTTCGCGGAACACCATTTCGGCCTGCCATTTCGGGGCATACAGCCCTTTGGTGACCATTGACATGATTTTTTCTTCGAGGCGCGTGCTGACGATTTCCTTCTCCTGCTCGGCCCACGAGGCAATAAAAGCGGGTTCCAATTCCTGCCTGTTGTCAATGGCATTTTTGACGCTGTTCAGGTAGTTGTAATCGGGGCGGTTGTCGGGAGTTTTGTACCGCTGCATGATGATTGGGCTGAGGTTGTCGCCAAACTGGAGGTCGCGCAATTCTTCCCTGTCCACGCCGAGGCCGAGCTCTTCGGCTTCTTGCGAGACGATTGTTTTTTCCACAAAATAGTCCCACGATTGCTGGCGAGCCTGATAGGAATTGTCCTGCTGGGTATAAATCCTATTGATATAGGTTTCAAATTCATCCCGTTTGATCTCCTTGCCGTTCACTTTGCCGAGGGTGTTGACATCGCCGGCAGAGTAGTTGCTCGCATTTTGCATAATATCCATCAGAATGAAGCCACCCAACGCCAATGCCAAGAGCACAATGAGGATCCACCCGTTTTTCCGAATCGTTCCGATTAAAGCCATATTGCTGTAATTATTTGAAAATCAATTTTTTAAATTCAAAAATCAAGTCGCTTTCAAAAAAGCAGGTGCAAAGGTAAAAGTTCAACTTTGAAAAAAGTAAAAATTTTCAAACCTCGTTCGAGCCACCATTACCGGTTTAGAACGGTTTAGAATGGATTGAAGCCTAACTTCCATTCTGACGCGCACAGCCTTTCAATCCATTGCCCCATTTCTCCATTATCCCATTAAACTCATTTTCCCACTATTTCGAACCGCTGCTCCAGCCGGTAGCCGTCTTTGTCCACCAGCGTCAGTTGGTGTAGGCCGACCGCCGGTTGGAGCGCCATTTGGTGAAAGGTTTTTGTGCTGCCGATATACACGCCGTCCAAATGCCAAAAAACTTCCGTGCCGGGCATTCGGTGCGCGGCTTGAAATACGGTACTGCTCAATTTGCCATCCAAATCCACCGGGACATAAATCTTCGTCGGGTGTTTTGGGTAAATCAGTTGCATGGGTGCGTTGCTCTGCGCCGTTTGCGCACCGAGGCAATCCGCCCGAAACGGCGGCGGCGAGTGGTAAGAGGGGTTTTTGCTTTTGAAATAAAACTCTTCCACGGGCGGCAACACGAACCATGCGCGGTGCTGCATCCGGTCGGGCGATTCGCAGTCGCTGCTGATCTGCCATTGGCCGCTCGCATCCAAATGCAGCAGGTAGTGGTAGGGGCAAACAACCGCTTTCAAGCCGCTTTCAGGTATCCAGACCGTGTCTGCTTCGCAATGTTCGCCCGCCCGGAAGCCACTCTGGCGACACACTGCCGCCTGCGCCATGTCGTCGTAAGGCGGGTCGAACCATCGCCCGTCGCTGGGCAATTGTTCAAATATCTCAAACAACACCGGCGCAGCCATTCCTACGCCAAGCAACCCGGGCCTTCCTTCTCCGTCGGCATTTCCGACCCAAACACCGACGGCGTATCGCGGTGTCACCCCCGCAGCCCACGCATCGCGGAAGCCAAAACTGGTACCCGTTTTCCAAGCTATGGGGCGACTCGCCGAAAAGAGTTCCCATTCGCCCGCGCTGTTGGGGCGCTCTACTTCGCGCATGGCCTCGAAGGTGTGCCATATCGCGCCTGCGCTTAGAAGAGTGGAGTGAGAGATGTGAGAGGAGTGAGAGATGTGAGAGGGGTGAGCAAGAAAATTGGGCGGGCGAAAATCATCGGGCGCATAACGGCCATTGCGGTCGTAAAAACTGCCGAGTTCACGTGCCATGCAGGCGTAAATGTTGGTGATGTCGAGCAAATTGGCTTCCGCGCCGCCGAGGATGAGTGAAAGGCCGTAGTGTTCGGCGGGGCGATGGAGGGTGTTGAGGCCGAGGCGTTGGAGGTTGAAGTGGAATTTTTCGAGGCCGTATTGTTGGAGCAGCAACACGAAGGGAATGTTGAGCGAGCGAATGAGCGCGCGTTGGGCTGGCACGGCACCGTCGTAGGTTTCACTAAAGTTTTCGGGGCGGTAGCGACCGAGTTGGGTCGGCACGTCGTGGAGCAGGCTTTTTGGCAAAATATCGCCGCTTTCGAGCGCGAGCGCGTACAGGTAAGGTTTCAAAATACTGCCCGTGCTGCGCGGTGCGGCGATGATGTCCACCGATTCGCCGTGTTCTTTGCCCGCGTCCGACACATTGCCGATGTATGCCAACACGTCGCCGGTTTGCACATCCAGCACGACGGCGGCCATATTGTGGATCCCATTCCCCCTATAAATCGCGTGTCGCCGATGGAGGATTTCTATGATGCGGCGTTGCAAATCAACATCAATCGTCGTTTTGAAACGG
>CAYZVM010000161.1:0-14203 GCA_964481485.1 uncultured Saprospiraceae bacterium
GCTTTCTAAAAAAGCGTAGAGGCTGTCTATTTTTTCGGGGCAAAAATTGAGTTCGGATGGGGCAAGGGTTTGCCATGTATTGCCTGTTTTTGGCGGAAAATAGAGGTCAGTGTTTTGGGAAAATAAATTTAAGAGAGAGAAAATCAGGAAGTTGGAAACAAGTAAAAGGCGAGCAGTCATGGCATGTATGTTTTTTGAAAAATCTCTTTGACAAATATAATGGGCGGGGCGTTTAAAGTGAGTGAGGCTAAACGGAAACAAAAAAAAGCCCGGCTACTTTGCAGCGCCGGGCATCAACTCATTGTATGAACATTCTTTTTGGTAATCAGTTTGTGGCATCTTTGAATTTCGGCACATCCATCATGGCCGTTTTGTGGCCGCCGAAGCGCCACACCACGCCAGCATTGATACTATAATCGGCGAATGCCGCGTCGCCATGGCGCTCGCCTGTTGGGTCGGCGAGGTCATACACACTTTTCACGCGATTGCGATAGAGGGCGACTGGCACGTTGAGTGTAAAATTGATATTGCCTTTCGCCCAAGTCAGGCCAGGCTCTGCGGACACGACGTAACCCGGGCGGCGGAAACCGTCGCTTTCACCGAGGGCGTCTTTTGCCGGGATACCTTCGGCGCGGCCTCCAAGGCTCAGCGAGAGGTTTTGTTGCGGCAACACCATGTAGTTCAAACCTGCCCGCACGGCGAATTGGTCGGCAATAGAATGGTAGGCGATGAGCGGATCCACGTTGTTCAACGTGCCGCGCGTCAGTGTTTCGTTTTGGGTTTCGGGGTTGAACATATAGAAGCCGCTGAAGTACACCGCGCCCCGGCTGAACACGCTCTGGTACGCCTGTACTTCCAACGTGAAGCCCACTCCGCCGTCGCCGAGTTGGATGGATTGATCCACGGCGCGGGTGACGATGGAGTCGAGACCTTCGGAAGAAAGTTTGTGGAAATCGCCCTGCACGTTGGAGTTGCCCGTGGGCAATTTGATGCCGAGGCCGAGCGCCACGTTGCCGTTCATGTGCTTGTGCGGGTCGAGTAGCCAATAGTTGGCCGAAAGGCGGATGTCGCCGATACCCTGCGCGCCCATGCTAAAACGTTTTTGGTCGGGATTGGTAGCCGGGCTGTTGCCGTAGTGCTCGTAGAGGGAAGAGCGCTGGTAAAAAATAACGGGCAGATTGACCGCCACAGAAAAACGGTCGCTGAGCGAATAACTCAATCCCAAAAATATCGAATGTGAGTCGTTGATGACCACTGTGCCGTTTTCCAAGCGCTCCGTTTCTTCGTGGTCGCCGCGGAAATGTTTGTACGATTGAAAATACCGGTAGGTCGCTGCCGCGCGCCACTCGCCTTTGTTGAAAAAGCCAGTTTGGTTGGTTGGGCTGGCTCCACCGCAGCTCATAGGCCGGATGGCGACACAACCTTGTGCCAACATTTGTTGGGAGAAAAGCATCAAAGCGATGCCAAACACGATAATGACGGGTAGTTGTTTTTTCATGAGAAGTGGATTTTGTTCTTATTAACCGGCACAAAAGTATCTGCAAATTTTGCCGCATTCGATTAGAATAGGCTTAGAATCTCCTTTGCCGCGCCGCAAAAAGTATTTTGAAAAAGCCCAATGACATTTATCTTTTTACGCTCGTCCAACCTCCTTGTAGAGAGAGGTTTTCAAATTCTGACTACTTTTACCTCCGTTAAATCAAAGAAAATCAAGTGACTAAAAACAAATCCGTCTTGTTATGAACCGGTTGGAAGAAATCGTCAAAATCCTGAAAACACACATCGGAGAAAGCGTGGAGGTCGCGCTCGACTACCTCGAACAGGTGCTTGCCCATGATTCCATGCGCTACAACGACTTTATCCAAATCAAGTCGCGCTACAACAGCCTCCAACGCGAGCTCCTGCTGGGTGTACTCGACCACTCCACCTACGATATTTCCCGAAATAATATCAGCAAAGCCCTGCTCCTGCTGGCCGAAGAAATCACCGAAGGAGACCTCGTGCCGGAAGGCGGCGTAAAAACGCAGGAAGAAGACAAACGCGGGGAAGTGCTCTACCGCATCCCCGATGTGATGCAACACAACCATGAGGAAAAATGCACCGTGCGCATCGCTTTCGACATCGAGCACGTCAAACGCGATTGGGAGGAGTCCAAAGAAGATGTCATCAAAAGCATTCGCGTTTCCGAAATCATGGCAGTGAGCCTGCTCAACGTGGACGAGAGCGACCCGCCATTTACCATTCGTTCGTTCAGCGAGACGGTGCAATTTGTGGACAAAGACGATTTCACTGAATGGGTTTTTTATGTCAAACCTGTCAAAATCGGGCGTTTCCCGCTTTTAATGCGCGTTTCGGTCATCGAAATGATAAACAACAAGGAGTACAAAAAAGACATTGTGCTCGAAGAAGAAATCACGGTGCAAACCGAGGAAGTCCCCACGCCGGAGACAGCAGCATTCAAATCAGCGGGCACGAGCATCGTGTTAAACAACAACCCGTTGCCGCCGGAGGAAATTGCCCCACCTGTAGCACAAGCACAGGAAGCAGGCAAAAAAGGACTGAAGCGTATCACGGGGGCTTTGCTGACAGCAGCGGCGTTGGCGGCTTCCGGCTGGTTTGGCTACCAATATATCCAGCAAGAGCAGGATTATAAAAAGGCACAAAAAAGCGGGAAAGTGGAAGATTACCGGCGCTATTTGGAAAAACACCCCGACGGGCGTTACGAGGACGAGGTGCGTAACATTCTCGATTCGCTGTTGAATTACAAGCTGGATTCGATGCCCGGCGTACCCGATTCGGAGATACTGCCCGCCCCCGACACCTTGACTTCCGACGCACCTGCTCCTGTTGACTCGGCTGCGACCGATGCCGGAGCAACGCCGCCCCAAAGTGACAGCGTGACAACGAACAGCACTCCCGATAAAAAAGAGCGCGGCGTACAAAAAAAGAAAACCGACAAAAAGAAAAAAACCGTGCAATCACCCGTACAGGAAGTGGGAAAACAAATCGCCCCGGTGACACAACCTGCGCCGCCCGAAGCCACCTTGCTGCCACCTGTAAACACCGAGCCGCTCCTGCGCGGCAATCATTTTTACTTCAAAATCCCGCGTTTCGCAGTCGTAGAGCAAGAGCAGCAATATCTGGGCTTCACCTTTTTCCAGTTCAATGAACACCGGGACATGCTGGCCATCTTGAGCAGCCTCGGGCAAGCCAAACTATTGCTCGGCAAAAGACTGGCTTTCGTGCCGGAAAAGGGCGATGCGATAGTCACCAAACTCATCTATGTGTCCGAAACCCCGGATGTCAAAAACCGCTCCGACGGATATTTTAAACTCAGCGCAGAAGATTTGGAGCGATTGGCCAATGAAAAATTCAAAAGCCTGCGCCTGATTGATGCCGACGGGAGGGCAGCAAAAACCTTCAATTTTACCCGCAGCGGCAGCAAAAACCTGAACCGCCGGGCAAATGATGCATTGAAAAAGCTCGAAGAGCGGCAGTGAATTTATCCGCGCCACCACCGGCGAAAAGGCCCGGTGATGGACGAAAAAAGCACAATCGCAAATACCACAATGCCCAACATAATCGAAAAACCGGGGCTAACAGCCTCCGGTGCTTCGTAAAAGGATTCGTCCTCCATCCTTGACACCGCACGAGCGAGGGACGAATAAAAATGCGAGAAAATCTTCAATTTCATGGACAACCAATTTTGCCGTGAAATAGGGTTAGTTCAAAAGATGCTACTCTGATATAAAAGCAGCCGGATAGTTTAATCCGACTTGGTTATTCCACGTACCATGCGCTCCGCACCCGCCAAATCCTTGCGCAGCACCACCTCTGAAAATCCTTTTTGGCAGAGCAAATCGGCGACCTCCCCGGCGTTGAACTCATTGCACTCAAAAAAAAGTGCGCCGCCGGGCCTGAGTTTTTTCAGTGAAAAATCGGCGATGACGCGGTAAAACAACAAAGGGTCGTTGTCGTCCACAAACAAAGCCAGCGGCGGCTCGTGTGCCAAAACGTGTTCTGGCATCCGTGCCTTCTCAACGTGCGGGATGTAGGGCGGGTTGCTTACCACCACGTCCAATGCCGGAAATTTTTCCCAGTCCGCCTCATTCAAAATATCGCCTTTGACAAATTCAAATTTCGCAGATTCGCTCAAAATATGGCGGGCATTCTCCACTGCGACGGCGAGCGCGGCAGGGCTTTTTTCTAAACCAAATGACTGCGCACGGAAAAAATTTTTCTTCAAAGAAACCGCGATGCACCCGCTGCCGAGGCCGATATCGAGTACGCCCGGCTTTTCCAACTGACTGTTTTTCAGATGCTCCAGCACCCAAGCCACCAATTCTTCCGTTTCCTGTCGGGGGATGAGCACGGCGGGATTGACTTTGAATTTCTGCCCAAAAAAATCTGCTTGGCCGAGCACATATTGCACGGGTTCGCCAGCGAGCAGGCGATTCAAAATGTTGCGGAATTTCTCCTCTTCGTCATCCGTCCAATGTCTGTCGCCCACTGTTTGAAGTCCGCCACCTGCCGTGAAAGCATCTTCCATGACGATACGGGCAATGGCCGCTGCCTCACCAGCGCTGTAGCGGGGCGTAAGTTGTTCGATGAGGAGGGTGCGGGCGGTGGTGGCAGTCTGTGCGAGACCTAAAAAAGTGGACATGAAAAAATAGGTTTAGCAAACTCGCCGGTCAAGCCGGATACTCCACAAAATTGCGCGGTGTCTCGTAGAGCCGCACATGGAGGTCGTACTTGTCGGGTATTTGTTGCCGCAAAATCAGGTAAATCACCACGCAGATATTCTCTGCCGTCGGGTTCAGGTTTTTGAACTCCACCGTGTCGAGGTTCAGGTTTTTGTGGTCGAAACGGCGCTCTACCTGCTCCTTTATCAAATCCGACAACCAGCCCAAGTCCACCACCATGCCCGTTTCGGGGTCAATTTCGCCGGTCACTTTTACCTCCAGTTCGTAATTGTGGCCGTGCCAGTTGGGGTTGTTGCACAGCCCGAACACCTCTTGGTTTTTGGCATCGGACCAAGTGGGATTGTGCAAGCGGTGGGCGGCATTGAAATGGGCGCGGCGGATGACGGCTACTTTCATGGGAGAGAATGTGAGTATGGGTGAGTAGGGTAAGATGAGTGCGAAAAAGAGTTTAGACAGAGCAATTGCCTTTAACCGCGCAAAAGTGCGTTTTGTTTTCCCGCGAACTCCCGTACCTTCGCTCCGACACAAAATCCCTAAAACAGCGCGGTCTCCACTGACTCTCCATATAAAAGGCAAATTTTTGAGTGTTTTGACGATTTTAAGATAAAAAACCTGATTTTAGACAACTGCCCCAACCCATTTCGTCCGACCACTTATGCCGCATTAAAGTCAATAGCGCAGTGCTGTCTGCGGCGGTTTTGTGTGCGCCACGTTTGGTTTTTTTCTGCCAACTGTGGTTTTTTCATTGGCACAAAACATGGTTTTCAACGACATTATCGGCCAAAACAGGACAAAATCGTTCCTGCTCCAACTCGCCCAAAGCGAGCGCATCCCCCATGCCCTGCTCTTTTTGGGGCCGACGGGCAGCGGCAATTTGGCATTGGCCGTCGCGTTCGCGCAACTGTTGCAGTGTGAAAATTTTGGAAAAACAAAAAAGGAACAAAGAGAAAGTCTTTTTGCCGAAGGCGAGCCAATAACGAACAACCAGCAACCAGCAACCAGCAACCAGCAACCAGCAACGGAGGGTGCCTGCGGTATTTGCCCGGCCTGCCGCAAAGCCGCCCAATTCGCTCACCCCGACATCCATTTTTCGTTTCCCTCGGTGGGGCCAAACGCCGTGAGCACCAACTTTTTGAAAGAATGGCGGACGTTTTTGTCCGAAAACCCCTACGCCGACGTGAATACTTGGCTCCAACGCCTCGGCGCAGAAAACAAACAGGGCAACATCACCAAAGACGAGTGCAACGCCATCATCAAAAAACTGAGCCTCAAAGCCTTTGAAGGCCGCTACAAAATCCTCGTGATGTGGCTGCCCGAATACCTCGGCAAAGAAGGCAACCGCCTCCTCAAACTCATCGAAGAACCGCCCGAACAGACCATTTTCCTGCTCGCCGCCGAAAATCAAGATGCCATCCTGAACACCATCCTCTCCCGCTGCCAGTTGGTGAAAACCGACCTGCTGAGCGATGAAGAGGTAGAAAAAGGACTGATGGAAAAACGTAGCCTCCATGCCGACCGCGCGCGTCAAATCGCCTTTTTGGCGGGCGGCGATTTCGGTGCGGCATTGACGGTGGCCGATTATCCCGAAAACGACGACGCGCGACTTTTGCTCGATTGGCTGCGCAAATGCTGGCGCGGCAACGCCGTGGAACTCGTGCGCTGGACGGAAGAATTCGCCAAATTAGGCCGCGAAAACCAAAAACAATTCCTTCACTACGGGCTGCATTTTTTGAGAGAAATGATGACGCTCATTGCCACGGGCAACCCCAACTTGCGCCTGCGCCCCGACGAACTTAGCACTGCCCAGAATATGGCGAAAGTGCTTGATTTTGAAAAAATAGGCCGATTGGTCTCGCTTTTCAACGACAACGTTTATTACATCGAACGCAATGCAAACCCCAAGATTCTGTTTTTAGACACCTCAATCCAGATGAACAAAATCTTTAAAACCGCGAATTGAAGAAAAAACTGGTCAACGCACCAATGACCATCAACCGATAACCAATAACTATAACCAAAACATGGGCTGTGTAGGATGTTCCTGCTCGACAGGTAAAGATAGCGTGAGCGGTTGCCGCTCCAATGGCGGCTGCGCCACCGGCGGTTGCAACCGCCACAACACTTATGATTGGATAACGGCCATGGGCATCGCCGATGCCAAGCCATTTGACGTCGTAGAAGTCAGCTTCAAAAACGGCTCGCGGAAAGAGTTTTTCAAAAACCCGCCCTACACCCGCGCCACCACGGGCGACTGGGTGCTGGTGGAGTCGTTCTCCGGCGGATTCGACGTGGGTACCGTCACCCTTTCTGGCGAACTCGTGCGCCTCCAAATGAAACGCAAGCGCGTCCGGCCAGATGCCCGGCTCTCGAGTGTGGTGCGCAAAGCCCACGAGCGCGACCTCGAACGCCTTGACGAAGTGCGCCACCAAGAAAAAGAAATCATGGTGAAAGCTCGCGTCATCGCCCGCACCCTCGACCTTAATATGAAAGTCGGCGACGTGGAATTTCAGGGCGACGGGCGCAAATGCACTTTTTACTACACCGCCGATGGGCGCGTGGATTTTCGCGAGTTGATTCGCAGCTACGCCCGCGAGTTCAAAGTCAAAATCGAAATGCGCCAAATCGGTGCCCGCCAAGAATCCGCCCGCATCGGCGGTATCGGCAACTGTGGGCGCGAACTCTGCTGCTCCACCTGGCTTACCGAGTTCAAAAGCGTGAACACCGCCGCCGCCCGCTACCAAAACCTCGCCATCAACCAGACCAAACTTTCCGGGATGTGTGGCCGCCTAAAATGCTGTCTCAACTACGAACTTGACACCTACATTGATGCGCTCGAAGATTTTCCCGATCGCGCTGAACGCCTGAAAACCGCCGCCGGAACGGCCATTTTGGTCAAAACCGACGTATTCAAACGCCTCATGTTTTATACTTACGTCGAGAATCGGGGCAAATTTTATCCTATCCACGTTGACCAAGTTTGGGAAGCGCTCGACATGATAAAACAGGGGCAACTGCCTGGTAGCCTCGAAGACATCTTGGCGATGGCGCCTCCGCCGCCCGAAATGGACGAGCCGGAAGAAGTTGAACACGATTTTGAGAACGTGCACGATGTGGTCGAACTGCCCATCGAGCAACGCAAAAAGAAGAAAAAGAAAAGTAAAAAAGGTCGCGACCGCTCCCAATCCGCGGCAGCAGCGGTGGAAAAAGCCTCGGAAAACGATGCCGCGAAAAACCGCCCGCCATCACGCGGCCCCGACCGCCGCGACGACCGCAACCGCCGTCCCGACCAAAGACCGGATAACCGCCCGCCCCGCTCGGACGACCGCCGCGACCGGCCCCAAAACAAACCCGACAACCGCGAGCAACGCCCGCCCCGCCCAGAAGCACGGCAACAGGCGCGCCCACCTCGCCCCGACCAGCCGTCGGCACCCAAACCCGAAGGCAACCCCGACAAGCCCGACAAACCTGGCGGTAGCGGCGGCAACAACCGGGAGCGCGACAAACGGAATTTCAAGGGGAAAGGGCCGAGGAAATAAGGCCATTTTTCAAAACTCTATCGGTCTAAATTTGTCTCTGTAAAACTAAAAATCTTGGCTCAGGCCAAACTTTAAGCAAGATAATAAAATTCATGACTTACGACGTCACCGTCATCGGCTCCGGCCCCGGAGGATATGTAGCCGCCATCCGTTGCGCCCAACTGGGCTTCCGCACTGCCATCATCGAACGCTATTCCGTGCTTGGCGGCACCTGTCTCAATGTAGGCTGCATCCCGTCCAAAGCCCTTTTGGACTCCTCCGAACATTATCACAACGCCCACTCCACATTCACCACGCACGGCATTGAACTCAAAGATTTGAAAGTCAATATGCCGCAAATGCTCAAGCGGAAAAACGAGGTCGTGCTCGACAACAACAAGGGCGTTGAGTTTTTGATGAAGAAAAACAAAGTGGACGTGTACTACGGGCACGGCTCTTTTATCACCAAAAACCGCATCAAAATCACCACCGCCAGCGGCAACACGGAGGAAATCGAAACCGCGCGCGTCATCATCGCCACCGGTTCCAAACCCATCGTGCCGACCAATTTCAACTACGACAAAAAGCGTGTCATCACCAGCACCGAAGCCCTGAACATCGAAAAAGTACCGGGCAGCATGGTCGTCATTGGCGGCGGCGTCATCGGGTTGGAACTCGGCAGCGTGTACGCCAGGCTCGGCACAAAAGTCACCGTGGTCGAATACCTCGACCGCATCATCGCGGGTATGGACTCCGATTGCAGCCGCGAATTGACGAAAAGCCTGAAAAAACTCGGCATCGAATTCCACCTGCGCCACGCCGTCACCGAAGTCACTCCCTCCAAAACGAAAGTGAAAGTCGTTGCCAAAAGCCGCGACGACGAATCCAAAACCCTCTCTTGGGATGTGGATTATTGCCTCGTCGCCATTGGCCGCCACCCCTACACCGACAATTTAGGACTTGAAAACGTGGGCATTATGCCCGACGATAAAGGCCGTATCCCCGTGGACGACCACCTGCAAACCACCGTGCCGGGCATCTATGCCATCGGCGACGTAATACAAGGCGCGATGTTGGCCCACAAGGCCGAAGAAGAAGGTGTGTTCGTGGCCGAAGTCATGGCCGGGCAAAAACCACACATCAACTACAACCTCATCCCCGGCGTGGTTTATACTTGGCCAGAAGTGTCGGCGGTGGGCTACACAGAGGAGCAACTCAAAGAGATGGGCATCCCCTACAAGCCCGGCAAATTCCCCTATCGCGCATTGGGCCGCGCCCGTGCCAGCATGGATTTGGACGGTATGGTGAAAGTGCTGGCGCACAAAGAAACCGACGAGATACTCGGTGTCCACATCGTGGGCGCGCGTGCGGCGGACATGATTGTGGAGGCGGTCGCGCTCATGGAATTCCGCGCATCAGCGGAAGACGCTGCCCGCATGAGCCACCCGCACCCGACTTATACAGAGGCATTCAAAGAAGCAAGTTTGGCAGCGACGGCAAACCGGGCGCTGCATATTTGAGGTAATTTATTTTGATAAACCTGTGTACACTTAAAAATGCATAGCATAAATTGGCGAATCGAAACATTGAATTTTTTGCCCTAAACCGCTAACTTGCCTCGCAATTCGCATTACACGTCACAACATTATGGCTGCTGCTGCAACACTTGCTCAACCCGCTACCTCCAACCAAGTCAAGGATTTGCTTGAGTTGGCGCCCGTCATTTATTTGGAAGGCGTCACGAGAGAGAATTTTCTAAAACTCATCGAACGCTTCCCCGAACATCAACTCGAACGCGAACCAAACGGACTCGTAACTATTATACCTCCCACACATGGCGGTTCATCTATCCGCGAAAACTTAATTGGCCGCCGCGTCGGCAACTGGTGTGAAAGCCATAACAACGGCATGACATTCAGTTCCAGCGGCGGATTCGATTTGCCTTCTGGCGCGACAAAAAGCCCCGATGTGGCTTGGATGTCCGATGCGACTTTGGGGTTGTTGTCGCCCAAAGATATCGAAGAGAGCTTCGTTCCGGCGGCGCCCGATTTTGTGGCTGAAATCCGCTCTGGCAGCGATAGTTTGGAAAAACTGAAAACGAAAATGAAGGATGGTTGGATTGCCAACGGCGTCCGGCTCGCGTGGTTGATTGACCCTTATGAAGAAACGGCTTGGGTCTATCGGGCTGATGGCACAGTGGATAAGGTGGAAGGTTTTGACAAACAACTTTCCGGAGAGGATGTGATGCCGGATTTCACGCTCGATTTGTCGGAATTCAAAGTTAGGAAATAATCAAATCAACCCCCTCGACTTCAACTCCAAATACTTGTTAATCGTGTTCAAGGTCAAATCCTGCGGCTTGGTCAGGATACCCTGAATGCCATATTGCCGGAGTTTCTGCACCATCTCCTTTTTTTCCTGCAAAAACTGCCGCGCCACCGTCTGGCGGTAAATGTCGGCGGTTTTTTTCACCTCCTCCTGTGCGAGTTTCCGAATCTCCGTGTTTTCAAAAAAAACAACGACCAACAAGTGAAAACGGCTGAGGCGGCGCAGCGTAGGCAGCGCCCGCTCGAGGGCGTAGCTGCTCTCAAAATTGGTGAACAACAACAGCAACGACCGCGCCCCGATGAGCCGTCGTACAGCCTCGTAGAGTAGTTCATAGTTCGACTCGCCAGTGCGCTCTTTTTCACGGTACAAGGCTTCCAAAATCCGGCCCAACTGCCCCGAGTCGCGCTCGGCTTTCAGCGTGGCACCTATCACATCGGAGAAAGTGAGCAGCCCCGCCTTGTCCTGTTTTTTCAAAATTATGTTGCTGATAGCCAGTGAAGTATTGATGGAATAGTCCATCAGGCTCAGCCCCTCGAAAGGCATTTTCATCGCCCGGCTTTTGTCCACGATGCAATACACCTGTTGGCTGCGCTCGTCCTCATATTGGTTCACCATAAAAGTGGCGCGGCGGCTTGATGCTTTCCAGTTCACGCTGCGGTAATCATCGCCCGGGACATAGTTTTTGATTTGCTCAAACTCGTAAGAATGCCCGATGCGGCGCATTTTTTTGATGCCCGTTTCGTGCGCGATGTGGCGCATGGCGCGGAGTTCGTAGCGTTTCATCTGCACAATCGAAGGGTACACATCCACGTCCTGCGGCTGCTCGAACACCAGCCGCCGCTCCACCAGCCCGAGCCGCGTGGTCACAAAAACATTGATATTTCCGAAGGAATAAACCCCGCGCGTGAGGGGTCTGAGTTTGTGTTCCACCGTGTGGGGCGATGCTGGCGGCAACTCAAATTTTACCTCAAAATCGCGGCGTTGGAATTGCACAGGCAGTTCATCGGCGATACTTGCGTTCAAGTGCCAATTCCCGCGATTTTCGATGCGCAATTGCACCGGGTTCGGGTCGCTCAGCGAAAAAACGGGATTCAGCGACCGTTCGCACACGACTTTTGGGTTTCTCAAAAACAACAGTGCCACATCCGCCGCCACCAGTGCCGCCGCCGCTACAAACGCCGTTTGTGCCAACGGAAAAAGCAGCCCAAATGGGAAGGCAAGCGCAAATAGTGCAGCCACAGCGCCGAAAAGCCAGAAAAAGCGGTTGGTGAG
Organism: uncultured Saprospiraceae bacterium; assembly: GCA_964481485.1. GTDB lineage: Bacteria > Bacteroidota > Bacteroidia > Chitinophagales > Saprospiraceae > M3007. The sequence goes on from CAYZVM010000161.1 coordinate 11,819, forward strand.
GAACATAGGTTTGAACAGATTTTGAGGCTGCCGCCAATATGTCGTGAGGGCACAAGGCGGCAGTTGCGCGTCGGCAAAAGTAGCAACATTGGGATTGTCGCAACTTCCCCTATTTTTCGCGGACATTTTGAACGCCGTCCGAACATGAACCGCTACCCGTTTTTTGCTTTGTGTGTTTTCGTATTTGCCTCATGCCTTTGGAGTTGCAAACGCTGGGACACCCCGCCGCGTGTCCTTATTTTTTCCAAAACAACCGGCTACCGCCATCAGAGCATCGAAGCAGGCAAAAACGCGTTGGTAAAAATTTGCTACGAAAACGGCATCCTCGCCGATACCACCGAAAACGCCGAATTTTTTGAAGAAAACAACTTGAAGCATTATGCCGCCGTCGTATTTCTCAACACCAACGGCGAAGTGCTCGACCCGCGACAAGAGGCTGATTTTGAAAGATATATCCAAGCCGGGGGCGGGTTCGTGGGCGTTCATTCGGCTTCCGCGACGGAGTACACATGGCACTGGTATGGCGGGCTTTTGGGCGGCTATTTCAAAGACCATCCGGCCATCCAGGAGGTCAATTTGAACATTGAAAACTGCGAAGACCCTTCTACCAAACACCTCGGTTGCCAACCCTGGCGCTGGAAAGAGGAATTGTACAACTTTCGGAATTACGAGCCAGACCTCGAAGTTTTATTGAATGTTGATGACAGTATTTATGCAGGCGGCAACAGCCCCTCTCACCCCCTCACTCTCTCACCCTCTCACCCCTTAGCCTGGCGGCACGAATTCGACGGAGGTCGCGCTTTTTACACCGCCCTCGGCCATATCCCGGAGGCTTACAGCGATACGAATTTTCAAAAACACCTGCTCGGCGGCTTGCTTTACGCGATTGGGAAGAACCGCCTATTGAACTACTCACGCTGCCGAACCCAACGTGCGCCCGACCCAACGCGCTTCGTCAAAACCGTGATTGCCAGCGACTTGCAGGAGCCGATGGAAATTGCCCAACTTCCCAACGGCAAAATCATCCTCATCGAGCGGCACGGCCAAATCAAACTGTTCAACCCCGAAACCGGCCTGCTCAACACGGTGACCAAACTGCCCGTTTATTCCGAAATGGGCGATGGGCTTATCGGGCTGCAAATTGACCCGAATTGGGAAAAAAACCACTGGATTTACCTTTACTATTCCTCCTTGCGCGACTCCATGAACCAACTCTCGCGCTTTGTTTTTCAAGGCGATACGCTCGACCGCGCTTCGGAAAAAGTGTTGCTCACTATCCCCGTGGGCCGTACCAATTGCTTCCATGCAGCCGGGAGCATGGAATTCGACGAGCAAGGAAATCTCTTTCTGGCGACCGGCGACAACACCAGCCCTTTTGCCTCCGACGGCTTCGCGCCAATAGACGAGCGTCCCGGTCGGCAAGCCTTCGATGCGCAGAGGAGTTCTGCAAATACAAATGATTTAAGAGGCAAAATATTGAGGATAAAGCCCTTGGAGGATGGAAGTTACGTTTGTCCGCAGGGTAATTTTTATGCCGCTAAGGATTTAGAAATGAATTTTGAGGTCGCGAAAAACTTCCCCAAATGGATGCTGGGACGCCCCGAAGTCTACATCATGGGCTGCCGCAACCCCTTCCGCATCTCTTATGACGAACGCCGAAAATTCCTTTTCTGGGGCGACATCGGCTCCGATGCCGGCAAAGCCGACACCGCGCGCGGGCCACTCGGTCACGACGAAATCAACCGCGCCCGCGAAGCCGGATTTTACGGCTGGCCGTACTTCACCGGAGATAACCAAGCATACCGCGACTATGATTTTTCGGAGAAGAAATCCGGCTCCTATTTTGACCCGCAAAAGCCTGTGAACGAATCGCCTAACAATACCGGTACCCGCGAATTGCCGCCCGCTCAACCCGCTTTTATCTGGTATCCTTACGGCAAAAACCGCGATTTCCCCATCCTCGGTGCAGGCGGGCGCAACGCGATGGCCGGGCCGGTTTATTACTGCGATAAGTACCCCGCAGCCACTCGTTTTCCCGATTACTACGACGGCAAACTCATCATTTACGACTGGATGCGGAACTGGCTGATGGCTGTCACGATCGACAGTTTGGGCAATTTTCACCGCCTCGAGCCGATGGCCGATTCCGTCAAGCTCAGCCGCCCGATGGATATGCTGATTGACAAAAAGACCGGCTCGATTTGGGTGCTCGAGTACGGTACGCGATGGTATTCTTCCAACGAAGATGCCCGCCTCAGCCGGATTGATTTTGTACGGGGAAATCGCCCACCGATTGCAGTGTTGGACGCGAGCAAAACCGCCGGAGCCGCTCCCTGCGAGGTTGTTTTTTCTTTCTCAAAATCAAAAGATTACGACGGTGGAAAG
>CAYZVM010000162.1:0-14127 GCA_964481485.1 uncultured Saprospiraceae bacterium
TAATCGTTTGATATTCAGTTCAATTTCCGGATGCTTCCAGTTTTCTGTCCACTTTTCCAGTCAGTGCGAATGGCACACTTTGAGCCGGGTCGAAATTCGTGCTGACGGCGAGGACCTTGTAAAAATCGCCCTCTCTCTGGGCGTCGAAAGTAGCAGTGATGACCCCCGTTTGTCCGGGCGGAATCGGCTCTTGCGACCATATCACCGAAGTGCAGGAACAGGTGGTGCGCACTTGGAGAATCATCAGGTTTTCGCGGCTGATATTTTTTACTTTGAACTCGCGTGTTACCGGTACTCCGAACGGGATTTTCCCGAAATCGGCTTGGCGGTTTAGCCATTCTACCTTACCGGCATTTTGCGAGTTGTCCACCGCGCTCAGTTTTTGAGCAGAAGAAACAGTGGCGGTCAAAAGGGCGACGGCGAGTGTGAGCAAAAAAGTTATCTTTTTCATAATGACGGGTTTAGGTCAATAAAATCAAACACCAAGCCAAAATTGAGGAATGTTGTCACGCGTAAAATAAAAACGCCGGTTGCCCTCGAAAAAGGGCAACCGGCGCAAAACTTAACAATACCTAAAGTCAATTATCGCTGCACCGCAACTTTGACATACATCGCCGATTCGCCTGCGCGAATGCGGAGATTGTACGCCCCTGCGGGCAATTGGCCGTAGTCAAAAACACGAACCAATGTGCCGGTGCCAAAATCGGCCACCTCGCGTTTCACCAATTGGCCCAGGGTGTTGAACAGCGTAAATTCAATTTCGTCGTGCGGCAAACCAGTCATTTCCACTGTGAACACACCCGTGTTCGGGTTGGGGTACAACTTGAATCCACTCAGCCAATTCGGCGCGTCCGTGCCGACGGTGGTCACGGTGACCGTTTGCTCTATCGTGTTGGCGCCGCAGGCATTGAGCGCCGTCATTTGCACAGTGTAAGTACCGGGGGATGTGTAAGTGTGCACTGGGTTGGCTTCCGAACTGCTGTTGCCGTCGCCAAAATTCCATTGGTAGGCGGTGGCGTTGAGCGATTGGTTGGAGAACGTCACCGTGCCTTGATTGACAGTGTGTGCAAACTCAGCAAACGGGACATTTTGTGCCGAAATCAAGTCGTGCAACGTGAGCGTGTCCGCGCCGTAGATGTTCGTGACAATCAACGTGACCGGGAAAACACCGGTGGATGAATACGTTACAGTCGGGTTTTGCTCGGTCGAAGTTGCCGGTGTGCCGCCGGTGAATTCCCACTGCCATGAGACCGGATTGCCCGCCGACTGGTCGGAGAACGTCACCGAGAAGGGCACACAGCCGTTGTTCATGCTGGCGCTGAATGCCGCGAGCGGTGCGCTGCCCGATATTTCTACCGTCATGGTAAATACGGAGGTGCCGCAATCATTGGTGGCTTCGAGTTTGACCGTGAATGTTCCCGTCGAGCCGTAGTTGTGCGTCGGATTTTCTTCCGTGCTGGTTTGGCCGTCGCCGAAAGTCCAGAGGAAGGTGTCAGCGTCGGAAGAAGTGTTGGTCAGCACGACAGATAGCCCTGCAGTTTGTGCCGTGAAACCTGCCGTTGGCGCAGCGCCCACCGTCACCGTGGCCGAAGTTGTGTCTGAACCGGCAACGTTGGTAGCAATGAGCGTGACCGTGTAAGTTCCGGGCTGATTCCAAGTAGCCGACGGGTTGGCTTCTGTCGAGTTGCCCGGTTGCCCATTTTCAAATGTCCATGCAAAACTCGTCGCGTTCGGGCTGGATTGGTTGGTGAATTGTACTACCAACGGCGCACAACCTTCCGAGCTGCTCAAGGAAAAGGCTGCGTTCGGTGCTGTTTCGGTAGAGACTTGCTGCGTGTAAGTTGTTGTTCCGCAATTATTTGTTGCTGAAAGTATCACCGTGTATGAACCGCCCACTGCGTAGGTGTGTGTCGGGTTTGTTTCAATGCTCGTGCTGCCGTCTCCAAAATCCCACAGATAGGAAGTGGCATTTTGAGAAGTATTGGTAAACGAAACGCTGAGGCCGTTGATACTGGAAGTAAAGGTCGGCGTCGGCTGCCCCAGCACATTGATGAAATTATTTTGGGTAAAAGTGCTGCTGCCACCCGCAGAAGTCGCCACCAATGTCACATCATACACGCCGGGTGTGTTGTAAACCACCAATGGGTTTTCTTCCGTCGAAGTGGCGGGTGTACCACCTTCAAATGTCCAAAGCCAAGAGGTGGTATTGTCCGACGACAAATCCTGAAACTGTACGGTCAATGCGGCGCAACCCGTGGTGGTGTTTGCAGAGAAGCCCGCATCAGGAGCCGTGATGACAACCACGTTTTGTGTGAAAGTTGTGGTGCCGCAAGCATTGGTGGCCGAAAGCGTGACGGTGTAAGTGCCGTCGTTGGCGTAAGTGTGTGTGGGGTTTGTCTGGGTGCTGGTGCCGCCGTCGCCAAAGTTCCAAGAATAGGACGTGGCGTTGACAGAGGTGTTTGTAAACGTGGTAGTTGCGCCAGTGGTGTTGCTGGTGAAACCTGCCGTCGGCGTGGTGTTGACTGTGATATAATTGGTTTGCGTGGCGGTGTTCGAGCCAGCGGCGTTGCTCACCGTGAGCGTGACGGAGTAGGTGCCGGGCGTGTTGTACACGACCGACGGGTTCTGCGCCGTCGAACTGGATGGCGTGCCGCCGGGGAACGACCAGTTCCACGAGGTGGTGTTGGCCGAAGAGGCGTTGGTGAACTGCACGGTCACAGGCGCACAGCCACTCGTGGGCGATGCGGTGAAACCTGCCGTTGGCGGGGTGACGACGACGACGGTTTGAGTGGTCGTGACCGTACCGCAAGCATTGGTGGCCGAAAGCGTGACGGTGTAAGTGCCGTCGTTGGCGTAGGTGTGCGTTGGGTTGGTCTGGGTGCTGGTGCCGCCGTCGCCGAAGTTCCAAGAATAGGACGTGGCGTTGGTAGAAGTATTTGTAAACGTGGCGGTTGCGCCAGTGGTGTTGCTGGTGAAACCTGCCGTCGGCGTGGTGTTGACCGTGATATAATTGGTCTGCGTGGCGGTGTTAGAGCCAGCGGCGTTGCTCACCGTGAGCGTGACGGAGTAGGTGCCGGGCGTGTTGTACACGACCGACGGGTTCTGCGCCGTCGAACTGGATGGCGTACCGCCGGGGAACGACCAGTTCCACGAGGTGGCGTTGGCCGAAGAGGTGTTGGTGAACTGTACGGTCAGGGGCGCACATCCGCTCGTGGGCGAGGCGGTGAAACCTGCCGTTGGCGGGGTGACGACGACAACAGTTTGGGTGGTCGTGACCGTGCCGCAGGCATTGGTGGCCGACAGCGTCACGGTATAGGTTCCGTCGTTGGCGTAGGTGTGCGAGGGGTTGGTCTGGGTGCTGGTGCCGCCGTCGCCAAAATTCCAAGAATAGGACGTGGCGTTGGTAGAAGTATTTGTAAACGTGGCAGTTGCGCCGTTCACAGTTTTTGTAAAACCTGCCGTTGGCGTTGTGTTGACCGTGATATAATTGGTCTGCGTCGCTGTGTTCGAGCCAGCGGCGTTGCTTACAGTCAGCGTTACCGAATAGGTGCCGGGCGTGTTGTAAATGACCGACGGGTTCTGCGCCGTCGAACTGGATGGCGAACCACCGGGGAACGACCAGTTCCACGAGGTGGCGTTGGCCGAAGAGGTGTTGGTGAACTGTACGGTCAGGGGCGCACATCCGCTCGTGGGCGAGGCGGTGAAACCTGCCGTTGGCGGGGTGACGACGACAACAGTTTGGGTGGTCGTGACCGTGCCGCAGGCATTGGTGGCCGACAGCGTCACGGTATAGGTTCCGTCGTTGGCGTAGGTGTGCGAGGGGTTGGTCTGGGTGCTGGTGCCGCCGTCGCCGAAGTTCCAAGAGTAGGACGTGGCGTTGGTAGAAGTATTTGTAAACGTGGCGGTTGCGCCGTTCACGTTGCTGGTAAAACCTGCCGTCGGCGTTGTGTTGACCGTGATATAGTTAGTCTGCGTGGCGGTATTGGTGCCAGCGGCGTTGCTCACCGTGAGTGTGACAGAGTAGGTGCCGGGCGTGTTGTAAACAATTGACGGGTTTTGTGCCGTCGAACTGGAAGGTGTGCCGCCGGGGAATTGCCAGTTGAAAGAAGTGGGGTTGCCGGTGGATGTGTTGGTGAACTGCACGGTGAGTGGCGCACATCCGCTGGTGGGCGATGCCGTGAAAGCAGCCGTGGGCGGTGCCGATACAATCACTGTTTTGGTAGTGACGGTGTTGCCGCAATCATTGGTAGCGGTCAAAACGACGGTGTAAACACCTGCGGCAGCATAGGTGTGGACAGGATTTGTTTCGGTACTGGTGCCGCCGTCGCCAAAACTCCACGAATACGAAGTTGCTCCAACGGAGGTATTCGTGAAGGTTACTGTCAAACCGTTGACGGAATGGTTGAAGTTGGAAGATGGAATATTTTGAACGCTGATGTAGTTCGTTTTTATGACCGTGCTCGAGCCAGAAAGGTTGAATGCCACCAAAGTCACACTGTATGTGCCCGAAGTCGCGTACGTCACTACCGGGTTTTGCTGATTGGACGACGAAGGCACACCACCGGGGAACGACCACGCAAAACTGGTCGCGTTTGCAGAGGATTGATTGTCGAAAGTGACAAAAAGTGGTGCGCAACCGTCGGTGGGATTGGCTTCAAATTCTGCCGTCGGGGCGGTGACCACAAGAAGCATTTTGGTAGAAGTGCCACAATCATTGGTCACGGTAAGCGTCACCGTGTAGTTGCCCGCTTCAGCATAAGTGTACACCGGGTCTTCTTCGTCGCTGGTGCCGCCGTCGCCAAAATCCCAAAAATACGAGTCGCCGTTGGTAGATGTGCTGTTGAAAGTGACCGTCAGCCCGCTGACGGAAGAAGTGAAATTGGCGACAGGATTGCCCTTTATCACAATTTGCTGGGCACTGGATGCTGGCCCGCCCGGCCCGGTCAAAGTAAGCGTCACGTTGTATGTTCCTTGAGCATTCCATGTCACCACCGGGTTGGTTTGGGTGGAAGTTGCAGGTATGCCATTTTGGAACGTCCAGGTGCGGCCAGTGATGTTGCCGGTGGAAAGGTCGGTGAACTGGACGGGCTGTCCTTGACACCCGGGGTCGGGGTTCCACTCAAAATTAGCAAAGAGCGGTGGTGGCGGCGGGCCGCAAGGCGACAAGCAACCGCTGTTGATTTTCGTAGTGAAGTAAGCACTGATTATGCTGATGGAGTTGCTGCTCCAAGTGCTGCTACCCGTATTGGTAGGGCTCATGATAAAATTGGTGCCGGTGGGGTCGTGCGGGCAGTTGAAGTTGTGCCCAAGTTCGTGTGTGGTGAGGGCGCGTAAAAAGTTGGCGCTGGAAGTATAATCCTGCAGGCAATGGTATTTGTTGCTGTTGCAAAGGCCATTGATGTATGCGATGCCAATCACGTTACCGTCAAAATTCCGGTTGGTCCACAATTCTCCATTGTCAAAATCAATTCCAAATCCACCGCCGTTGCCCCAGTTGCGGAAACTGCCCAAGAGCGTCCCTGGGTTGGTCGAACCGGTCCAGGGGTCTGTGCCGGTCACTATAAACTGTGTGACGATATTAAACTCAATATCGTGGTTGAAAACCCCCGTATAGTCTCCCTGCACGTTGTTTATCACCGCAATATTGTGGTTTTCAACACCCGTCACCGAGCCATATTTAATAAACATAGAATTGTCGGAAGCAATGGCCAATTCCAACTGATAGCAGCCCTGCGCGGTCTTTTCGAGGCCTTCCAAGTCTTCGACGTCATGCAACAATTGGTGCGCCTTTTCCTCTGCCTCGGTCAGCCCGCAAGCGCCCTCGACATCAGTGTGGACCACTTGCTCCTGCTCGTACACCACAAAAAGGTCGTGCGCAGCCGATGGCTCATAATACCAGAGCGGCTCGACGTAATACGTCCCGTCCGTGGCATTGACAAAGCCGTGGATAAAATCTGTGTCAATCGTGAGCCGGACGTGCCCGCCGCTCGTGGTTTCGCTCCCTTTAAAGGCTTTGTTGGCATTGGGCGTCAATACCTGCAAGCCATCATCCGACGACACCTGCACTGTGTAGTTTGCGCCAATAATTTCACTTGGCGTAAGTTGCAGTCCCCAATGGTGGTTGCCGAGGTGCAGTTCGCTCTGGCTGAGATTTGGGTTGCTTTTCACATACGCATTGAAGCCCGTCACATCGAGTTGGTACACCTCGAACTGCTTAAAATATTTTTGCAGGGTTTGCGACGAAAATGTCGTGTTGGGGTTGCCGGTAAAGGTCTGCGCCACTAATTGCACAACGGAAAAGAACATACCGAGCAAAAGAGGCAGCAGGCGTAAGCGTAGAGTCATGGTCTGATTTAGTTTGACAATGTGATTTTAAAAAATTCAGTTGGAAAAAAAGCGGCTTCGCCCTATAGGAAATGGAGCGGCACTGGCAATGTCAGATTGTATTGTTCAGGGGGTACGAGCGAATCGGCAGTCGGGCAGCGCTCATCGGGACAGTCACTTTTTTCGGCTGCGAAAATAATGCTTGTATCAAACATGAAATTTACTTGCTATGAAAAAATGCTCGTTTAGTCAAAAATCGGACGAATGGCTTTTTTCGTTGTTCGTTGCCGGTTGTTCGTTTTCAGGATGGACAATAAGGGCAACCACGAACGAACAACGGGCAACAAACAACAAACAACGAACAACTTATACCTTTGCGGCACCTGAACAAGTCATTTTCACAAACAACCCTCTCACACACTATGCGATTCCAAAAGTGTTTTTCCATCCTTATCGCGGCCTCTCTGCTGCTTTTTGCACAAGATGCTTTCGCTCAGCGCAAAAGCAGTAAAAAAAGCGATTCGTCCGCCGACTTCAAATCCCGGCTGTGGTACGGCGGCGGCCTCGCCCTCGGGTTCAACGGCTTCAACGGCGGCAACGTTTTTTCGTTTGGCCTCTCGCCGATGGTCGGTTACAAAATCACACCCGCTCTTTCCGTCGGCCCGCGAGTGTCATTTTTGTTTTCATCCATCAAAGTCCCAAGATACAAAGCGGTCGGCCTTTTTGACGTGGATGCCGGCGCATTTGTCCGCGTACGGGTTTTTCGTGGGTTGTTCATTCAAGGAGAAGGCTCTAACGAATGGTACCACGAGCCACTTTTTTACTCCGACCTCACCACAGGCAAAGAATCGTTTACCCGTTTCAACACACGCCTCGGCGCTGGATGGAATTTCAGCGAAGGCGGCGGCGGCGGCGGCTCCGAAATCGGTATCTTTTACAACTTTACCGTAGCCAACGACCTCGAAACCTACCAGAACCCGCTCGAATACCGCTTCGGCTTCACTTGGAATTTTTAATTGGTTTCGGGGTTGCTGGTTTCCAGTTTCGGGTTGATAGAATTTATTGAAACCCCGAAACCAGCAACCCCGAAACCAAAAAACGCAACCATTTTTCTCTAACCAAATTTTTTTCATGGCAAATCAAAAAATCCTCGACCTGCTCGGCGACAAAGCCAAATTCTACCTCGAACACGAATGCAAAACCATTGACAAAAAAACTTTGCACGCACCTTCCGGCGACCATGTGAACAAAATCTGGCAGCAAAGCAACCGCAACGGCCAAACCCTCCGCAGCCTCCAGCAAATACTCGGAACTGGCCGCCTCGCCAACACCGGCTATGTCAGCATCCTGCCCGTTGACCAGGGCATCGAACACTCGGCGGGTGCATCTTTCGCGCCCAACCCCGCCTTTTTTGACCCTGAAAATATCGTGAAACTCGCCGTCGAAGGTGGCTGCAACGCCGTCGCCAGCACCTATGGCGTGCTTGGCATCGTGGCTCGGAAATACGCCCACCGCATTCCTTTTGTGGTGAAAATCAACCACAACGAGTTCCTCTCGTACCCCAATAAATTTGACCAAATCATGTTCGGCACCATCCGCGATGCCTGGAACATGGGCGCGGTGGCCGTCGGCGCCACGATTTATTTCGGCTCGCCGGAAAGCGGTCGCCAAATCGTGGAGGTCAGCCAAGCGTTCGAAATGGCGCACGAACTTGGCATGGCCACCATCCTCTGGTGCTACACCCGCAACAACGCTTTCAAAAAAGATGGCACGGACTACCATACCTCCGCCGACCTTACCGGCCAAGCCAACCACCTCGGCGTCACCATTCAGGCCGACATCATCAAGCAAAAATTGCCGACCAACAACGGCGGCTACAATGCCCTCCAATTCGGCAAAACCCACCCGAAGGTTTATTCGGATCTCAGCACCGACCACCCGATTGACCTGACGCGCTACCAAGTCGCCAACTGCTACATGGGACGCGTGGGCCTCATCAATTCCGGCGGCGAATCGAAAGGTGCGACCGATTTGCAAGAAGCCGTCATCACCGCCGTCGTCAACAAACGCGCGGGCGGCATGGGGCTTATCTCCGGTCGCAAGGCTTTCCAAAAGCCTGTGAAAGAGGGTGTTGCCTTGCTGAACGCGATTCAAGATGTGTACTTGGACAAGTCAATCAAGTTGGCGTAGAAGCAAGCAAATAGAACACAGCCGACACCGAAAAGCACCGATTTCGCCGAATTTTTCATTTCTGTGAAAATCCGCGTGTTCGGTGTCGGCTGTGTTCTTTCCCAAAAAAATCTACTTTGCGGCGAATTTTTGAAAACGCCGCTCTATGTCCCTCCTCATCATTTTCGGGTGCATCGCCCTGCTCATACTGCTCATCAGTTGGGGCAGGCTGAATGCCTTTATCGCTTTTTTGCTCGTGTCGCTCTTGGCCGGATGGCTGCTTGGCATCCCCGTCGTGGACTTGACCAAATCAGTCAAAAAAGGCATCGGCGATATGCTGGGCGAACTCATCATCATTATATGCCTCGGCGCGATGTTGGGAAAACTCGTGGCCGAAAGCGGCGCGGCGCAAAAAATTTCGGACGTGCTGCTCAAGACTTTTGGGCAAAAAAACATCCAGTGGGCGATGATGCTGACCGGGTTTATCGTCGGCATCCCGTTGTTTTACAATGTCGGTTTTGTGCTGCTGGTGCCGCTGCTTTTTTCCGTCGTCTATCGCACCGGATTGCCCGCCGTGTATGTCGGCATCCCGATGTTGGCGGCGTTGTCGGTGACGCACGGATTTTTGCCACCGCACCCCGCACCCGCCGCTCTGGTGACGCAATTCAATGCAAATCTGGGACTTACACTGCTCTACGGCATCGCTATCGCCGTGCCGACCATCATCCTTGCCGGGCCTGTTTTTGCAAAAACATTGAAAAACATACACTCCACGCCGCTCCAAACTTTTCAGGCAAAACCCATCCCGGCGGAACAGTTGCCCGGCGCGGCGAACAGTTTTTTGTCGGCGCTGCTGCCCGTGATTTTGCTGCTCGCCACCACCGCCATTTCCCTCCTCGGACAAACTGACGGCGTTGCCAAAAGCATACTCACCTTTTTGGGCGATTCCATCATCGTCATGCTCATTTCTGTTTTGGTGGCCACGTTTTCGCTCGGGATCGCCAATGGGAAAAGTATGAAAACGATTACGGAATATTATGGCGACGCCGTGAAAGACGTGTCGCTCATCCTGCTCATTGTGGCGGGTGCGGGCGCGTTAAAACAAATTCTGGTGGACAGTGGCGTGAGCGCGGAAATCGGTGCGATGCTGCAAGGTTTGGCGGTCAATCCGTTGATATTGGGCTGGCTGATTGCTGCCGTCATCCGCGTCAGCGTCGGCTCGGCTACCGTGGCAGGACTGACGGCGGCGGGCATCATGGCACCGGTGCTGAGCCAGTCGGGTGCCGACCCGAATCTGATGGTGTTGTCCATCGGCGCGGGCAGTCTCGTGTTGTCGCACGTCAACGACGCGGGATTTTGGATGTACAAGGAGTATTTCAACCTCTCCGTCAAAGATACTTTCCGCTCATGGACGGTGATGGAGACGATTGTCGCGGTGGCGGGTTTGGCGGGGGTGTTGGTATTGGATGTTTTGGTGTGAAGAGCGGGGGGGCGTTCAAGAATTTTACTTTGAGATGAAAAAAGGACGGGTGTGGTTTGGAGATGTGGGAGGGAGGGTGTAACATTGCAAGTGCAAACGTTGCCAAAATGTGCTACTGGGTTGATACATCCCTGATGTAATGCAGGTTGGAATTCAAAAAATATTAGTACACATCAAATTATTGAAAATGAAAGAGCAATACATTTTTGACGAACATGAAAACGTCGGTATGGAAAATGAAGATGACGTGCGAGTTGACTTCAATGAATTTCAACAAGCCGTTATCTGGGCTACAGACTGGACTACTGATACAATTGTGAATCAAATGAATAAAGGCGCTATCGATTTAAAACCAAAGTTTCAAAGAAGAGAAGCCTGGGATGACAAAAGAAAAAGCAAATTTATTGAATCAATAATTTTAGGCCTCCCCATCCCTCAGATAATTCTTGCTGAAAGGAAGGATAAAAAAGGGACTTATATCGTGATAGATGGAAAACAGAGACTATTAAGCATAAGACAATTTTTTTCAAAGAAAGATGATGTAGATTTTCCGAGATTAAAACTTAAAGGCTTAGAGCCATTAGCACGACTAAACAACAAATCCTATGTTGACATTCAAAACGATCCGAATCTTGAAGATTTTGCCACGCTTGTTGAAAACCAAACAATAAGAACAATCGTAATCAAGAACTGGCCTAATGAAGCATTTCTATATGATCTTTTTTTAAGGCTCAATACTGGGAGTTTGCCGCTATCTCCTCAAGAATTGCGGCAGGCTTTGCATCCTGGCCCATTTATTGAATTTTCAGATCAGTTTTCTGTTGATAGTAAACAAATCAAAAAGGTGCTGAATATAAAAGAGCCAGACTATCGTATGCGAGACATTGAATTAGTAATAAGATTCTTTGCATTTAAATATTACATAGATGCCTATGAAGGCAATTTAAAAAAATTCTTTGATGATACTGTTAAACAACTGAATAATGATTGGAATCGCATTGAAAGTGAAATTATCAATACCGCTTCTGAATTAAACAAGGCAATTGATTTCTCATATTTAATCTGGGGTGAAAACACCTTTCGGAAATGGAAGGATAATGAATATCAAGGACGTTTTAATAGGGCCATCTATGACATAATGGTATTCTATTTTTCTTCCCCTGAAATTAGAAATGCAGCAAATGGTAATCGACAAGTGATTGAAGATAGGTTTAAGTATCTATGTACAGAAGATCGAGATTTTTTGAACTCATTTGAGACTTCAACTAAAAACATTGTTCCAACTAACAAACGATACAAAACATGGGGTGAGGAACTCTCAAAGATTTGTGGCATCCCAATTGATATTCCAAATTTAGTACAAAGATGAATAGCCTATGTCTAATACTAAACGATATATTCAGCTTTTTAAAAGAATTTCCGTTATCGAGAATTCTTTCCTGCCAAATGTAAATTCAACAGGAAATTATTCAAACAAAGAGCAAGATGATTTGCGAGCATATTTGCTTTTGATTCATGCTGAAATTGAGTCTTACTTCGAGGAGGTTTCAGAAGAAAAAGCAAAGCAGGCTTTCAAGCGGTGGAGTAAAAGCCGAACAAAAAGTAATGTTTTATTGGCTTTGGTTTCTTTTTGCGAAAATGAAGTTAGTGGACAAGAACTTGAAGACAGAATCAATAAGGCTCTTTCCTCCTATATCCATAAACTGAAAAAAAACAACGGAATTAAGGAGAAAAATCTACTCGAAATTCTTTTGCCAGTTGGAATTGAATATAATCAAATTGACACAACTTGGCTTAATATTATGACATCTTTTGGAACAAACAGAGGCGAAGTGGCACATTCAACAGCGACCGTTCAGCAGCCTCTTGATCCAAGTACACTAAAAAGCACAGTAGCCCTAATTTTGTCAGAGATCAAAAAAATTGATAAAGAAATAAAAAAAATTAAATAGTCTGCCACTCCTCCCCTCACAGCACCCCCTCCATCGCCCCATCCCCTTCATTCAAAAACGGCTGATTGCGCAGGCGTTTGCCCATCGTTTTGTAAAAAGCATTCGCCACCGCGCTGCTCAGCGGGGGCAGCGCAGGGAAGGTCGCCCGCTGGCTTCGACAAACTTAAAAGACAAAAAATATGCGATATGCTGTAGTTTTTTTGATTGTTGCCTTGCTCTTGGTTGCTTCCGATGCTTCCGGACAGAAAAAATACGAGCGGGAATATCGCTTGAAAAAAGATGAGGTCCCGGCGGCGGCGGCGGCTTTTGTTGCTTCCATGAATTTTACCGGAAAAGTGAAATGGTACTATGAAGAAAATCTAATCGGGAATTCGGTGGAAGCAAAATTGAAGCATGACAAGAAAAAATACAGCATCGAATTCGACACATCGGGAAATTTTCAGGACATTGAAGTGGCGGCCGATTTTTCGGACATTCCCGAAGCAATAAGGAATCAAATGAAAACGAGACTTGACTCTATGTATGAAAAACACTCTGTCAAAAAAGTGCAGGTACAATACAGTGGCAAAATTTCCAGTTTTTCAGATTTCCTTTCGACCGAAAACCTGGACAAAGTCTATAAAATGAAGTACGAGATAATCGTGTCGGGTAAAGAAAATAAAGAGTGGGGATTGTACGAAATCACTTTTGACACACAGGGTATCATTGAGCACATTGCCCAGATAATTTCCAGAAATACTGACAACCTTGAATATTAAGCCGCTATTGTTGTCCTATATTTTTTTTGTTTTTTTGGGTTCTTACGCCGAAGTCGGTGCGCAGAACCTCTATTCTATTGGATTCCTACCCAACTTCAATCTGAACAAAGGACTGCCTCGACATTTTGCATTAAACCTAAAAGCGGAGTCGAGACAGGTAATCAGCACTGGAGAGTTTTCGAAAGAACCGAATATAAAATACGAGTACACCCTGACTGATTTTTCTATTATGCTTTCCAAAAAGATAGGGTTGAGCAATGTCATCGCCGGCGGGTATTTAATCCGGCTGGAAGGCAGCGAGGTCTCACATAGAACAATACAGCAACTCTCTGTTATCAGCAAACTCCAAAGCGTCCGTTTGGGTCACCGATTTGTGGCCGACGAAACCTTCTCCTCACAAGAGGCCTTTGAACTGCGGTTGAGATACAGGATTGCCGCAGAGTTTCCTTTGAACGGAACACAAATCAATCCGGGAGAATCATATTTTAAATTGAACAGCGAGTTCCTAAACTCCTTCCAAGAGAACAACTATGACATTGAATGGAGATGCTCGCCGTTGTTCGGCTATGTTTTTTCGGACAACAACAAATTAGAATACGGTCTGGACTACAGACTGGGTTCGCTGCTACAAACTGGCTCGGAAAGTGATTTTTGGTTTACTGTAAACTGGTATGTGAAATTGTAAAAAATGCTCAGCGTGTCACACATCTCACGACACTACCGAATGTGATCCTAACCATGCCTTTTCTCTCTCTCGCAACGAGTATCGTGCTGCTCTTGGCGTGCGGGTTTTGCCGCTGGCGCTGGCGGATTCTTGCCGCCTAACATCAAGCGGTGGAGTGAATGCCAAGACCAAAATCACGGCTCATAAAACGCTTCAAAACCTCCCGCCCGCAACCCGTTTTTCAATTTGAGAGTTCCTCACCAATTTTTTCCAACCCTCACTTTTGATTTTTTGCCCACCAGTCGGCTTTGGGAATGGAGAGCGTGATTTGCTCGTCGCTGGCGGACGAACGGGAGTACGTAGTGGTAGGTTCGGCGACCTGCGCAGGGTTGGCGGTTTGACGCATAAAATCAACCAAAACAGCCTTCAATTTTGCCATTTCTGCTTCCGATAAGTTTGCGGAGAACAGGTTGAGCAGTTCGATTTGCGCGTTGGTGAGTGGCTGAGTCATGTTTTTGAGTATTGAAAATCGGTAAAAAATTAAAGAAAAAATCGCCGTTCACAGCACCCCTCCATCACCCCATCTCCTTCATTCAAAAACGGCTGATTGCGCAGGCGTTTGCCCATCGCTTTATAAAAAGCATTCGCCACCGCGCCGCTGAGCGGGGGCAGCGCAGGCTCGCCGAGGCCGGTCGGGTCATGCCGTTGTCCACAAAATGTACAAAGAGTATTTCAACCTCTCCGTAAAAGATACTTTCCGCTCATGGACGGTGATGGAGA
>CAYZVM010000163.1:0-13660 GCA_964481485.1 uncultured Saprospiraceae bacterium
ATAAATGGCTGAGCGATTATCCGTACCGCATTTCGGTGGAATGGTGGATGCTGGCGGGAGCGGGGGCAGTGACGGTGGCAATCGCGTTTTTGACGGTGAGTTTTCAGAGCGTGAAGGCGGCGCTGGCGAACCCGGTGAAGTCGTTGAGGAGCGAGTAAAGTAACGCCGACAGCCTATCGGCGAGCAATGCAAAAAAAACATAAACCAAGCCGACGGGCCGTCGGCGTTACGGCTATGATTCAGAACAATTTCAAACTCGCCCTGCGTCATATCGCTCGGCACAAAATGCACTCACTGCTCAACTTGTGCGGCTTGGCCATCGGTTTGGCGGTTTGTTTATTGTTGTTCGTCTGGGTACGCGACGAGCTGGCTTACGACCGCTTTCATTCGAAGGCAGACCGTATCCACCGCGCACTTTGGAAAGCGCGTTTTGGCGACAATGAATGGGCGATTCCGCTATGCCCCGTGCCGCTTGCCCCTGCGCTCGAACGCGAATTTGGCGAGGTGGAAAAAGCGACGCAACTTGTCTCCGGCGGATTTACACTCAAATTCGGCAATGAGTATGTCCGCGAGCAAAATGCTTTTTGGGTGGACGAGGATTTTTTCGACATTTTCAGCGTCGAAGTAGTGGCGGGCGACCCGAAAACCGCTATCGCTGACCCCAACGGTATAATTTTGACCGAGTCGGCGGCACAGCGTTATTTCGGTAGTCAGAACGCCATTGGGCAAACGCTGACGACCAACGACGGCAAAACTTTGTTGGTGAGCGCGGTGGTGCGCAGTTTCCCCAAACAATCGCACCTGCGTTTCGATTTTTTGCGGCCCATCAAAACCCGTTCTTTTCTCGAAGAGCGCAAAGACCATTGGGGGTCGGCCACTTGCTACACTTATTTTTTGCTAAAACCCGGCATGGATGCGGCGGCTTTGCAGCAAAAACTACAAGCTTATGTGGATAAAAATGTGGTGGATGATGATTTTCGGAAAGGCCAGAATTATACCTCTTTCCCTTTTCAGGCTCTGATGGACATTCACCTGCACTCCAATCTGGAGACAGAAATCTCACCCAACGGCAGCATAATCTATGTCTGGATTTTTGGCATCATTGGCGGTTTCATTCTGCTACTGGCGTGTATCAATTTTATCAATCTCGCCACCGCGCGAGCCGCCACCCGCGCCCGGGAAGTAGGTGTGCGCAAGGTACTCGGTTCGCAACGCTCTGCTCTGGTTGGGCAGTTCTTCGCGGAGGCGTTTTTGCACGTTGCGTTGGCGGTCGGAGCGGCTTTGCTGGTGGCTTGGGCAGCCTTGCCGTATTTTAATGCCTTTGCTGACAAAGAACTGACTATCAATTTTATAGAATCACCTTTTTTAATAGTGCTGGTGGCGGGATTGGTGGCTGCGACTACCTTGTTGGCGGGTGCCTTCCCCGCGTTCGTGTTGTCGGCTTTTCAGCCGGTGAAGGTGCTCAAAGGTCAGGTCGCGACGGCGTCGAGCGGCAGGCAAAACTGGCTGCGGCGCGGGTTGGTGGTACTGCAGTTCGGTATTTCCACCGCGTTGCTCATCGGGACTTTGGTGGTGCATCGCCAACTTGAATTTTTACAAAAAACGCGGTTGGGCTTCGAGAAAGAGCACGTCCTCGTCGTGTCGCGGGCAGGGGGTTTAAAAAACAACTTCGACGTGTTTTTGCAAAAACTGCGTTTGTCGTCGGCTGTGGAGCAAGTAAGCGCGGCTTCTACATTGCCGGGAAAAGAATTCGACAGCACCATTTTTTTGCCCGAACAACCAGCCAATTATCAAGAAACGTCGCTGACCTACGCTTGGGTGGATGCCAATTTTGTCAACACGCTTGGGCTGCAAATAGCGGCTGGCCACGACTTCCGCCCAGGCTGGGTGGCCGACAGCGCAGGCTGCATCATCAACGAAGCCGCCGCGAAACGCCTCGGCTGGGCCGACCCGTTGGGCAAGGAATTGACCATGGGTGGGCAGCAGCCCGGCAAAGTGCTGGGCGTGTTGGCGGATTTTCACTTTCAGTCGCTGCACCACGCAGTCGAACCAATTGTACTAAAACTGTCACCTTGGCCACAAGGCTCTGTCGCCGTGCGGCTTCGCCCCGGCCAAGCGAGCGAAGGCATAGCGGCCGTGCAGTCGGCATGGAAAGAACTCGCGCCCACTGCGCCGCTGGCTTATACTTTTCTCGACGACGATTTCCAAGAACTCTATGCTGCTGAAGGCCGGATGGCGCAGGTATTTGGTCTGTTTGCAATGCTGGCCGTGTTCATCGCCTGTCTGGGGTTGTTTGGGCTGGCATCGTTTATGGCTATCCAGCGCATCAAAGAAATCGGCATTCGCAAAGTGCTGGGCGCATCCGTCACCGGTATCACAGGTCTTTTGGCAAAAGACTTTTTGAAACTCGTGGTGGTTGCCATTGTCATTGCATCACCCATCGCCTACTTTTTTATGCAAAAATGGCTTACCGATTTTGCCTATCGCATTGATATTCAATGGTGGATGTTTGCGGCTGCGGGAGCGGCGGCAGTGGCGATCGCGTTTTTGACGGTGGGTTTTCAGAGCGTGAAGGCGGCGCTGGCGAACCCGGTGAAAAGCCTTCGGAGCGAATGATTTGACGCTGCTTCGCAGGATTTGGTAAATTGTGCGTGAATATAGGTTTTGAAAAACGAACTTTTGCACACAGAACCATGAGGTGTTTTTAAAACTTCATAGGTTTGAAATGCACATATCAACCGTTGGCCATGATTCAAAATTACTTGAAAATCGCCCTGCGCAACCTTTTGAAACACAAAGGTTACAGCGCCATCAACATCCTCGGGTTGGCTGTTGGCATTGCCTGTTGTCTGGTCATTTTGCTTTTTGTAGTCGAAGAACTCGGCCACGACCGCCATTGGCCCAACGGCGAGCGCATCTACCGCATGGCACTCATGCGCAAATACCCCGACCGGCAAACGGGCTACGCCATTATTCCGCCCAGCTATGCCGGCTCTGCGAAAAAGGATTTTCCCGAAGTGGAGGAGGCCGTGCGGATTTCCGACCCCGGTGGCACTGTTCATGTGAAATGGGAAGACCGCGTGTTTGAAGAAAAATTCCTCTATAGCGCGGACTCCACATTTTTCAAAATCTTCCAAGTGCCGATGGTAAAAGGTGACGCCGCCACCTGCCTCAACCAACCCAAATCGCTCGTGATGACCGAAAGCACGGCGCGGCGTTATTTCGGCAGCGCCGAGGCCGCCATCGGCAAAACAGTGACCCTGCTCGGCAACGAGCCGGAGCCGATGAATGTCACCGCCGTTTGCGCCGACTTGCCTGAAAATGTGCATTTTAACTTCGATTTGCTCGCCACCAACACTGGCGTTCGATTCTGGGAGCAAACCAACCACATCAGTTTCGCGGCCTGCACTTATTTGCTGCTCCGGCCCGGCGCTGATTGGAAAGCATTGGAGGCTAAACTGCCCGGCTTGGTGGACCGATACGCTGCCGGGGAGGTGCAGCGCAATTTCGGTGTGGAATATGAGCAGTATGTGAAAGCGGGCAACGGCTGGCACTATTTCTTGCAACCCTTGCGCGACATTTACCTGCACTCCAAACTCGAATCCGAACTCAAACCCACCGGCAGCATGGCATTGGTGACGATTTTTTCCATCATCGCCGCCTTTATCCTGCTTATCGCCTGCATCAATTTTGTCAACCTCGCCACCGCCCGTAGCGCAGAGCGCGCCCGTGAAGTCGGCATCCGCAAAGCCCTCGGCAGCGAGCGGCGCCAATTGGCCGGTCAATTCCTGACAGAAGCCGTCGTGTTGAGCCTGCTTTCGGCGGCGTTGGCCGTGGGGCTGGTGGCCCTGCTGCTGCCGATGTTCAACGACATCGCCAACAAACAAATCACCCTGCGCGATTTTTTCACCGGCTGGAGCGCGGCGGCCTTGCCCGTGCTGGCCATCGGGGTTGGGTTGCTGGCGGGCAGTTACCCGGCGGGCGTGTTGTCGGGGTTTAGGCCGGTGGAGGTGCTGAAAGGAAATTTCTCCTCCACCCGCAGGGGCATGGGGCTGCGCAATGGCTTGGTCGTGTTCCAGTTTGCCGTTTCCGTTGCGCTGATTATCAGCACATTGGTCGTGTTGAACCAGTTGAATTTTATTTTTGAAAAAAAATTAGGTTTCGATAAAGAACACGTTGTCAGCCTGCAAAACGTCTTCGCGCTCGGCACAAAAACGGAAGCCTACAAGCAGGAATTGGAAAAAATACCCGGTGTGGAAGGCGTGGGCGGCGCGAGCGAGACACCCGGCGGGCAGCAATATTTTGGCGTGTCGTTCAAAGCACCCGGCAATGCCGAAACCGTCACCGGGCGCGGCCTCATTGTAGATGACCGTTTTGTCGGCACCATGCGGATGGAACTGCTGGCCGGGCGCAGTTTTTCCAAAGATTTCAACGACTCGCTCTCGGTGATGCTCAACGAAAAAGCCGCCCGCGACCTCGGCATCCTACAACCGGAAACGGCTATCGGCAAAAAATTCACGATGACCGGCAGTTTTTTCGACCGCGCGGCCGAAAGCGACGTCGATTTTACCGTCATCGGTGTGGTGCGCGATTTTCATTTTCAAAGTTTGCACGAACCCATTGTGCCGCTCTTTATGGTGTTTCACCAAGTCAGCCAACGCAGCGACGGGGTGTTGGCGGTGCGGGTGCAACCTTCGCAATTGCCGTCATTTCTGCAAACCGCCTCCGCCAAATGGAAAGAGATATTGCCCGACCAGCCCTTTCGCTACACCTTTTTGGATGCCGATTTGGCCGCACTCTACAACGATGAGCAGCGGGCGAAAAGGCTGTTCGTGCTGTTCGCCGGGCTGGCTATTTTTATTGCCTGTATCGGTCTTTCGGGGCTGGCGGCGTACCTCACGCGGCAGCGCACCAAAGAAATCGGCATCCGCAAAGTATTGGGCGCGAGCGTGACGGGCATCACTGGTCTGTTGGCAAAAGACTTTTTGAAATTGGTCATCGTGTCAATCGCCATTGCATCGCCGCTGGCGTATTTTTTCATGGAAAAATGGCTCTCCGATTTCGCCTACCGCATTGATATTCAATGGTGGATGTTCGCGGCTGCGGGAGCGATGGCAGTGGCGATTGCGTTTTTGACGGTGGGTTTTCAGAGCGTGCGGGCGGCGCTGGCGAATCCGGTGAAATCTTTGCGGAGCGAATAAACTTTCAGACAATGTTCAACCACGACATCAAACTCGGCCTCCGAAACCTCCGCCACAAAAAGACGCTCAATTTCATGCAAATCGCAGGGCTCGGCATCGGGCTGGCGGGGTTTGCGCTCATCGCGCAGTTCGTTTTTTACGAAAACAGTTTCGACCGTGACAATCCCAACAGAGAACGGCTCGTTCGCGTCGGGGCCAATATTTTTCGGGAAGGCGAATTGCACCTGCGCTCCGCCATCACCTATCTGGATTTGGGCACGAGTTTGCTGTCCGATTTCCCGGCGGAGGTTGAGGCCACAGCGCGGATGGCCATGATGGGCGGTCAGTTCAAAATCGGCGACCAGACCTTTTTGGAGGAACGCCTTTTTTACGCCGATGCGACCTTCCCCGGACTTTTCAACCTAAAAATACTGGCAGGCAACCCTCAAACAGCCCTCGCCGAACCAGGCACCGCTATTTTGGACGAAACCACTGCCCGGAAATTTTTCGGCACAACCGACTGCCTCGGCAAAGCGGTCGAATTCGAGTCCATGTTCCCGCAAAAACTGTACACCGTGCGGGGTGTTTGCCGTGATTTGCCTCAAAATTCGCATTTGCAAGGTCGGATTTTCCTTTCCATGGCCTCACTCACACAAACACCCGGCGTGGTGGAAGGCTGGGCTTGGCGCGATTTCATCAATTACATTTTGCTGAAACCGGGCATTTCCGAGGAGCAGTTTTCTCAAAAAATCAATCGCGTAGATTACATCGGTCAGCATTTCCCGCGCTACCCAGAGCGACAAATCCGCCACGAGTTGTTTTTTCAAAAAATCGCCGACATCCACCTCGCGCCCCGGCTCGACTCGGAATTTGCGCTGGTCGGCGACGGAAAAACGGTGCGCAATCTTTCGGTCATCGGCCTGTTTTTACTGCTGGTTTCGGTGTTCAATTTTGTGTTGCTGGCGTTGGCAAAATCAGGGGAACGCGCTCGCGAAATCGGCATCCGAAAAACCATTGGCGCAGGCAAAACAGGCCTCGTCAAGCAGGTTTTGGCCGAAAACTTACCCGTTTTGATGCTTTCTGTCTCGTTTGCCGCTGGTTTGGTCTGGGCGGCGCAGCCTTATTTCGCCAACCTCGCCGGGACTCGGATGGGTTTTGAATTTGTGAAAAACCCCGTTTTGCTGGCCACAACGGCTGCGCTTTTCGTCGCTCTTTTGTTGTTGGGAAATTTGCTGCCCGCTTGGGCAATGGCGGGGCTTGCGCCCCTCAGCTTGCTGCGTTCCGCAAAAAAATCCTCGGAGAAGGGAAATATTTGGCAGCGCAAAATATTGGTGGTTTTTCAATTTTCCATCGCCGTTTTTATGATGGTGGCGACGCTGGTGATTTGGCAGCAAATCCAGTTTTTGTTGCACCGCGACATTGGTGTTCGGCTCGAGCAAACCATCGTTTTGAAATATCCGAACGACCGCAGCCCGGAACTTGCAGCCAAAGCCTCCGCCCTGAAATCGGCCTTGCTGCAAACGCCCGGCATCCGCTCGGCGACGGCTTCGGTGTCCGTGCCCGGCGACGGCAACCCTTGGGTTCCAAGCATCCGAAAATTTTCGGAAACGGGCGGCGTGGGGGCATCGCGGGTCATAGCTCTGAATGCTGTTGACGCGGATTTTATCCCATCTTTTGGCTTGAAAATCCTCGCTGGGCGCAATTTCAACCCCAACATTTACCCCGAACCCGACGCCATCATTTTTTCCGAAACGGCGGCCCATGCCCTCGGTTTTTCCTCTCCGGAAGATGCTTTGCGCCAACGTTTTATTTGCGCGGGCGACACGGTGGCGGTGGTCGGCGTGGTCTCGGATTACACCGAATCGGGCGGGCAAAGGCTTCCGCCGGAATCTATGTTCGTGCAGCGGACGGACGAAACGAAGCGGCTTTCGCTCCGCGTCGAAACCCAAGACATGGCTGCCACACTTGATGCCATCCGCCAAGTTTGGGACAAGGTTTTTACCGGAACGCCCTTCGATTATGTCTTTCTCGACCAGCATTTTGCCGCGCTGTACGATGCCGAAATCCGTTTCGGAAAAATCGCCGGGCTGTTTTCTGGGCTGGCTATTTTGGTCGCCTGCATGGGCTTGTTGGGTATTGCCTTGCTTGCCATTTCCAAACGTACCAAAGAAATCGGCATCCGCAAAGTGCTGGGTGCATCGGTCGCCGGCATCACGGGCTTATTGGCCAAAGATTTTCTGAAACTCGTGGTGGTTGCCATTGTCATTGCATCACCTATCGCCTATTTTCTCATGCAAAAATGGCTTGCCGATTTTGCCTACCGAATTGACATTCAATGGTGGATGTTCGCGGCGGCGGGAGCGGTGGCGTTGGCAATCGCGTTTTTGACGGTGAGTTTTCAGAGCTTGAAAGCGGCGTTGGCGAATCCGGTGAAAAGCCTGCGCTCAGAATGATGGAGGCTTTTTATCCCATCTTTAGCGGGATGAAATCATTGCGCAGCGAATAAAGCAATGCCGACAGCCTATCGGCAAACAACACATTTTTACAAAAAAATGCCGACCAACTTTCGGCTTTGCAGTTATGCTTCACAACTATCTAAAAATCGCATTTCGCAACCTCACCAAAAACCGCCTGTTCACCTTCCTCAACATCGCCGGGCTGAGTGTCGGGTTGGCTGCCGGGTTGCTCATGTTGCTGTGGACACAGGACGAACTTTCTTTCGACAATTTCCACCCCGATGCCGAACGGATTTATCGGGAAAATGCCCATTTTACTTCAGGTGGCGACGAACAGGCTTGGGCATCGGTGCCTGCTCCCCACGCTTTGTACGCTTTGCAGGAAATCCCGGAAGTGGAAAAAGCCGTGCGTGTGGCGGCGGATTATGACAAACCCGTGTTCCGCTACGGCGACCAATTGCACGTTGAAAAAGACGGCGCGTTCACCGACAGTTCGTTTTTCGAAGTATTTAAAGTGGCGGTATTGTCGGGCAACGCGGCCAAGCCTTTTGCCAATGCCAGTTCCCTGGTGTTGACCGAAAGTTTTGCCCGGAAGTATTTCGGTGATGATGACGCGGTGGGTAAAATCATGGAAGTCGGAAAGGAAAAATGCGAGGTGAGCGCCGTCATTCGCGATTTGCCGGGCAATTCGATTTTTCAATTCAAGTATTTCCGCAATGTCGAGTGGCTCAAAAAGTCCTATCAGGGTGGGGGTATGTGGAAGACATTTGAAAGCAACTGGGGCGATTTCAATGTTGAAACTTACTACAAACTCCGCCCCGGCGCGTCGGCGGAAGCCGTCGGGACGAAACTCGCCGACATCCAACACGCGCACAACCAGTACGACAAAGACTCGAAATACAGCCTCCAACCGCTGCTCGACCTGCACCTGCACGAGCCCGACGGCAGCGCGCCGGGCTTGCAGACGGTGCGCATCCTCGGTCTGGCGGGCTTCCTGCTTATGCTGATTGCCTGCATCAATTACATGAATCTTTCCACCGCCCGCTCGTCGGGCCGCGCCCGTGAAGTAGGGCTGCGCAAAGTGGTAGGTGCGAAAAAAGGGCAATTACTCACACAGTTCATGGTAGAAACGGCGGTGGTGTTCGTCATCGCCTTCGGGCTGGCGGTGCTGTTCGCCGGGCTGCTGTTGCCGTGGTGCAACGAGATTGCCGACAAAAACCTGCGCCTCGACTGGTCGAACCCACAAATCGCCGGGCTGTTTGGCGGCGCCATGCTGGTCACGCTGCTGCTGTCGGGGCTTTACCCGGCGTTGGTGTTGTCGGCTTTCCAGCCTTTGCAAACACTGAAGGGCAACGTGTTCTCGTCCAAAGGCGGCGCATCATTTCGCAAAGTCCTCGTGGTAACGCAGTTTGTTTTTGCCATCGGCCTCATCGTTTCCATGCTGGTCATCGGCGGCCAATTAGATTTTATGCGCAAGAAAAATCTAGGGTTCGACCGGGAAAACGTGTTCACCTTCGGCCTGACGGGCGACATGATGAAAAACCGCGAGGCCATCCTTCGCGAACTGTCGGCCCAACCCGGCATCAAGGCCGTCACTTCCGCCAGCAACAACCTGCTCAATGCCGGAAGTAGCACGGGCGACACTGACTGGGAAGGCAAAACCGCCAACCAGCAGATGATTGTTGGCCCGATTTCTATCGCGCCGGAGTTGTTGTCTTTTTTCAACATGGAATTGGTGGAAGGCGAAGGGTTCACTGGCACAAAGGCCGATTCCACACGATTTATCCTCAACGAAGAGGCTGTTCGGCAAACAGGTTTGCAGCCCCCGGTGGTGGGCAAACGATTCAAACTTTGGCAAACGGAGGGCACCATCGCGGGTGTGGTCAAGGATTTTCATTTCCGGTCGTTGCGGCAAAAAATCAGCCCAGCAGTTTTTTTCAGCCAACCAAGACGGCATTGGTATTTTTATGTGAAAACGACGGGGCAAGAAGCTGCCCAAGCCGTCGCCTCGGCGGAAACCATTTGGAAGAGATACGAGTCCGCCTACCCCTTCGAGTCGCGTTTCATGGATGATTCGTTCGACCGGATGTACCGCAAAGAGCAACGCGTCGGGCAATTGTTCCGGGCATTTGGCATCATTGCGATTTTTATATCCTGTCTCGGCTTGTTTGGGTTGTCGGCATTTACGGCGGAAAAAAGAGTCAAAGAAATCGGCATCCGCAAAGTGCTGGGTGCATCGGTCGCTGGCATCACGGGTTTATTGGCGAAAGACTTTTTGAAACTCGTCGTGCTCGCAATCATCATCGCCTCACCGATTGCCTATTGGGCAATGAACCACTGGCTGCAAGATTTTGCTTATCGCATTGATATTCAATGGTGGATGTTTGCAGTGGCAGGCGCAGTGGCAGTGGCAGTGGCGTTTCTGACGGTGGGTTTTCAGAGCGTGAAGGCGGCGTTGGCGAATCCTGTCAAAAGCCTCCGCAGTGAATAAATCAAGCGCGAATCCTTTTCTCAACTAAAATTAAAGCAATGAAAATCAATGTGTTTGGTTGGTTGTTGTTTGTATTTTTACCAACCGTCGCTTGCCAACAGAAAGCCAGTTCGATAGAACTTGTAAAACAATTCGTCGAGGCGCGACAGCGCAAAGACGAGGCCGCTTACATGAAGTTGGTAGCCCCGGATATGCGTATTTGGTATGAAGAGAAAAAAGGTGAAGGCCTTCTTTGGAATCCCAAAAGTGCTTGGGCAAACTGGGATGATTATTTCCATGGCACCAAAACCTTTGGCGAATTCAGGCAAGACAGCAATGCCGTGACGGTGACTATAACTGAAACCAATGACTTTTTCGCCCTCATTGAACGCCCGCCTTCTCAGGTGCAACTGACTTGGTGGCTCAATCCCGCCGGTAAAATCAACGGCTATTTGGTCAAATCCCTTTCCGGAGATACCGTGCCAGACCGCTTGGGCGAATTCAGCCGCTGGGCTGCGCTAACTGATTCCACCGAACTCGCCTATTTGATGCCCGAAGGCCGTATCAACCCTGAAGGCGACCGCCCGGAACGTTGGAAAAAGATGCTCCTTCGCTGGCGTGAAACTTTGGGCAAAGAACCAGCCAGCCCTACTATTAAATTTATAGGAAACGCTGCTTTTGAAATCACAGATGGCACGACGACACTGCTTTCAGACTACCCGTACAAATCCGGCGCGTTCGGGTACATGACTTACGAGGCCAAAAAGGTGCAGCCCAAAGGCCGTGTGCTTTGCCTCATCACCCACGAACACGAGGATCATTTTGACCCGGCGCTTTTTGCCGCGACCGACTGGTATTTGGCGGCACACCCCGAGGTCAAGGTAAATGTGAGCGCCGAGCGCCGTTTGTCCTTTGGCGATACAATACGCTTCGAGGGTATTCTCATTTTTCCGATAAAAACTCCGCACACCGACGCGCACTGTTCATATCTGGTCGAGTGGCACGGCAAGCGGTTTTATTTCACTGGCGACACCGAAACCCTTGATTTTTTGCCAAAGGAAAAGGTAGATGTGCTGTTCATCACCCCTTGGCTTTTGAAGATGGCGAGAGACGGAAAAGTAAACCTGAGCGCTGAAAAAGTGGTGGTTCACCATCATCGGAAAGGCGAAAAAATCAATTGCGATGGGTGCATCGTGCCAGTGCAAGGTCAGGAAGGCTTATAGCGGAAGTTTCTCCTTTTTCCAAAAGTTGCGAGTGGTGCGTCATGGAAATTTATTTGTCGGTTTTAGGAAAAACACTTTTTGAAGCGCAGCGCACGGGTGGTGTTCAAGTATCTTTCAGCGAATTTTGCATCAGCTATGAACATCAACATTTGGGCGATTGGAGCGGTCGCCGCTGCTGCGCAAGGCGTACTTCTCTCCGTCGCGCTGTTTTCAAAAAAAGAAAACCGGCTGCCCAACCGGCTGCTCGGATTGCTCTTGCTGTTGTTGGCCGTCACTTTGACAGAGTGGGCGCTTTGGTGGACACAACTCATCGAACAAGTGCCCGCATTGAAGGCCGTCAGTTTCGGTTTTCAATTTCTTTACGGCCCGTTGCTGCTGCTCTACTTCGAGGCGACTTTTAAGCGCAAACCGTTAAACGTCAAATTGTTGTGGCACCTGCTGCCATTCTTCGCCTTGGTGTTTTTGATGTCGCCGTTTTATCTCCGCTTTTTTCCAGACATCGCCGCGTCGCTCCAGTGGATACCCAAATTTACCCGCCAATGGTGGTTCCCGTTTCTGATTTTCGCCCAAATGATTGCCTACGGTATTTGGATTAGCGTCCGTTTTCGGCGGCACGTCCGGAAAAATGCCGAACTGAAACGCTGGAGCCGCTGGCTGCTGGCGGCCTATTGGGGCATCGTGCTGACGTTCATCTTTTATCGCGTTTCCCCGTGGCTCGGATTGACGGCGCAAGAGTGGCGCTACTTGGGTGCATCCAGCCTGACGGTGTTCATCTACCTCGTGGCGTGGCTCGGCTATATTGAGCCGCGCGTATTTGAGGGCATGACTTTGCGCGAGGCCATGAACCCCGTCAAATATCGCAACTCCGCGCTCACGGCTGAACATTCCGCCGCGCTGTTCCGGCGTATTTTGGAAGTGATGGAGCAAGAAAAACTCTTCCGCGACAGCGAACTTTCTCTTGATTTTTTGGCAAAAAAACTGAACGAACAGCGCCATCACATTTCGCAAGCCATCAACGAACAGGCGGGCAAAAGTTTTTCCGAATTTGTCAACGAATACCGTGTGCGGGAGGCACAACAACTTTTGGCAGCCATGAAGAAACGAGAGATGAATGCCATCGAAGTGGCCTATCAAGTCGGCTTCGGCACTAAAAACGCCTTCAACCTCGCGTTCAAAAAACACACCGGGATGACACCTTCCGCCTTTCGGGAGGCCAAGGGTAAAAAGGTATAATCCCATCGGATTTCCCATTTTTCCGACGATTTTTCCCAAAAATAAGTGTCGGCGCAGCGTTTTTTGCCCAAAAATTATCGCTATGAAAAAAGTCATCCTGCCCATTTTTGCAATCTGCCTCGCCATCATTTTCCTCGCCAATCTCGACGGCGCCTTGCCTGAAAATACCGCCGCGCCAAACGAACTCACTTGTGGCCGCTCGGTGTGCCACAACATCCCGCCGAACGTGGGCGACGCGCAGATGTCCATCGTTTTTAACGACGGAGACAGCACCTACATGGCCGATAGTATCTATTCGGTAAAGGTGAAAATCGAAAACCCAATGACCGCACGAAACGGCTTCCAAATCCTTGCCTTGAATCAAAACAATCAGAACGCGGGCACTTGGCAACTGACCGAGCCGGATAAGATGAAAGTCATCTCGGGCATCGGTTTTCCCAGCCGGAAATACGTCACCCACAAGGCCGCCGGGAATCTTCAAAACGAATGGACGATGAACTGGAAAGCGCCAGCCAGCAATGTGGGCAAAATTACTTTTTACTCCTCCGTGCTGTCGGCCAACAACAACGGCATGAACACGGGCGACGAATTGTACAACACAAAAATAGAAGTGCAACACACGACTGCTTCCGCCGTCGGTGAAGCAACGGAAAATGGTTTCAAAATTTATCCCGTCCCTGTGTCAAGCGGTTTTTGGGTCGAGGTGCCGGCAGGCGTACAGTCGCCCGGTTTTTCGCTGCACAATTCGAGCGGGAGGGTTGTGGCAGCGCGAACACAAAGTCAGGGCGATCGGCTTTTTATCGAAACAACCGGCCTGCCGGGCGGGATTTATTTTTTGCGCATTGAAACAGGAAAGCAGCGCATCGTGAAAAAGGTTGTAGTTCAGGAAGGCGGACAGTAAGTTTGTGCTGAAAACGAAAAACACAATTTTTTTATGAAAACTTTCAACGCGCTCTTTTCCTTAATAGCCCTCAGTTTTGTGTTCACTTGGTTGCCTTTTATTCGCGGCTTGTTCGATGGTGAATCTTACGAATGGGGTACCTCCCAGGGCAAACGCATGAACGTACCCGGTGATAGATCGTCGTTTTCATGTTTGTA
>CAYZVM010000164.1:0-5371 GCA_964481485.1 uncultured Saprospiraceae bacterium
ACGCCGAAGCCCTGCCAGTTTGCCAGAAGTTCGCACGTCGTCAACACCAGCGTACTCGGCTGGCGCACCTTTGACACCCACACACCCGACCTGCTCATTTGGGACACATTGGCAAGTTGCCCCACATTTCCAAAGCCACGCACTGGCAACCGCATGATGGGCCTCATCATGTATCACCCTTTTCAGGATGGGCAGTTTGCTTTTGACTATCACGAACTTACACAAGGCACACTCGCCAAGCCGCTCGAAAAAGGCAAAACCTATCGCATCAGTTTTTGGACGTACACGAACGATTCGCTCGGGCCGCAACATTTGACACAAGTTTTTGGGAAAACACCTACCGAGCAGCAAGCAAAAGGCATCCGTACCGGCGGTTTCCGCTCGGTATTCTGCGGCAACTTCGGTTTTCATTTTTCGGAAAATAAAATCCAGACGCGAGAAGAATTCATGCAAAGCCAAGTG
Source organism: uncultured Saprospiraceae bacterium (assembly GCA_964481485.1). GTDB lineage: Bacteria > Bacteroidota > Bacteroidia > Chitinophagales > Saprospiraceae > M3007. The sequence goes on from CAYZVM010000164.1 coordinate 463, forward strand.
GATTTCCCCGTGCAACCGCAGGTCAACTTTGAAGACGTGGTGACGACCGACGGCGAATGGCGCAAAATCACCCTCGCGTTCAAAGCCGACCGACCGTACAAGTATTTTCTGTTTGGCAATTTTTTCTTCGATGCCGTCACCAAAATCAACATGGGCGACGAGGAGCGGATGCAATTGGACATAAACAATCAAGAACTCCACTTTTGGGCCAAAACCAAACGAATTGCCTACTACTTGTTCGACGATTTTTCCATTGTGGAAGACACCGGTGCGGCTATCGAACAGTCCTTGTTGAAAGATAAAAACTACACCTTGCAATCGGCGGTGCTGTTTGATACGGGCAAATCTGATTTGAAACCGGAGGCAGAAACGGCGCTCCAGCAACTGGCCGAGGTATTGCAAAAAAATTCCTTGCTTAAAATCGAAATCGGCGGCCACACTGACAATGTGGGCGACGACGCAAACAACCAAATCCTATCCGAACAACGCGCCCAATCTGTTTTCAATGCACTGATAGCCAAAGGTGTAGGTGCCAATCAAATCACCTGGAAAGGCTACGGCAAAAGCAAGCCCGTCGCAAAAAATGACTCCGAGGCTGGTCGGCAAAAAAACAGAAGAGTCGAGTGCCGGGTGGTTGATTAGGGGACAGATGAACGCGATTCGGGCGATTCGGGGGCACTCATTATTTCCCTACCCGCAACGCCAACGCGTACGCATCCGGCAGCACACTTTCCTCCACCGCTTTGGCCGCTTTTTCGACATCATATTCAAAGCGCACAAACTCTGACCGAATGCTGTTTTCGTTTTTCAAATTGCTGTGTTCGTCCAATTCGAGTAGGACGTAGCCACCGCGCGGGTCGCCATCTTTGGGTTTGCCGACCGAGCCGATGTTGATGGCGTGACGGAAATGCGGCTCGGCATCTGTGCCAGAATGCAGCACGCGGTGATAAGGTTTGTGGGTGTGGCCGAAGCAAAGAACATCGGCATTCGCCGCTTCGAGGATGCGCAACAGGCTTTTCTCCTCGCGGTCTTCAAACAAGTATTCGTTGATTTTGCGGGGGCTGCCGTGCACGAGCAGCAGCGAAATAGGCTCGTTTTCTCGCATCTCCAATTCGACGCGGATGTGCTTGGGCAATTCCCGCAAATACTGCCGCGCGGCGGGCTGCAGGATTTGGTTGGTAAAGGAAATGGACACCGCACCGTTGGCTTTTTCTTCGTCGGTCTTGTAGGCGCAGCCGCAGTCGTCGCTCGTGCGCCCGATGCCAAAATCGTAGTTCCCGGCAATGGTCGGGATGCCCCGGCGGCGGATTTCACGAATGACCTCGTTCGGCCAAATATTGTAGCCCACCAAATCGCCGAGGCAAAAAATCTGGTCGGGTTGGCGTTTTTCGATGTCGGCCAAACAGGCTTCGAGCGCCGGGAGGTTGGCGTGGATGTCAGAGAAAAGAGCGATTTTCATGTTGAGTGATGAATTATGAATGATGAATTTTCGGGAAAACGGTTTTTCCAACAAGTGCCGCCAGCAAAGCACCCAACACCGGCGCGGCGAGATAAATCCAAACTTGATTGATGTTTCCTGCAACAACGGCGGGTGCCAACGACCGCGCCGGATTCATGCTCGCCCCACAAATTGGCCCCGCAAACATCGCCTCCAAACCAACGACTGACCCAATCGCAATCCCGGCAAACCAGCCCGTCTCCTTCGCGCCTTGCGACACCCGGATGATGACCAACATCAGTAAAAAAGTCAATACAAATTCGAGCACAAAAGACTGACTGTCAGAGCCAGCCGGAAGCGTCGCGCCCAAGTTTTGAGAGATTGGGAAAAGAAATAGCAGCAGCCCGCTTGCCAAAAAAGCCCCCGCGATTTGGCTGCCCAGATAAGGCACAATTTCTTTTTTCGGGAAAAGCCCCAATGCCCAAAAACCCAGCGTGACTGCGGGATTCAGGTGCGCGCCCGACACCTCTCCAAAGGTGTAAATCATGGCCAACACTATCAGCCCGAAGGTGATGGCGATGCCGACGTGCGTCACCATTCCGCCCGTTATTTCGTTAATGACGATTGCCCCCGTGCCGCAAAACACGAGGGCAAACGTGCCGAGGAATTCGGCTAAATACTTCTGCATGAGTTGGTTCGGTGTTTTTTTCAAGTTAAAGAACGCGGCCAACACCGAAAAACACCGGCAGTACGAACTTGAATTTTCGTGAAAACCCGCACTTTTCGGTGTCGGCCGTGCTCCATTTTTTTTAGCAACATCCACTGCCCGGGGCACAGCAGGCACTACCTGCCTCGGCAGCCAAATTGCGCATTTCCGTTTTTCGTTTTTCTGCGCGCACGGCCTTTTGCGCCGGGTCGCCGCCTGGTTTTTCGGCAAATACCGTGACGCTGAAAATGCCCGTTTTGGAAGCCACGAATGCTTTCAATTCTTCTTCCGACAGGTATTCGCGCAGGATTTCGTCGGGAATCAAAATCGGTTTTTGCTTTTGCACACTCATGTTTTCAAAACCCGTTTGGCGAATAATGTCGAGGTATTCGCCCATCTGAATCGCCCCCGACACACAGCCGGCGTACATCTCGGCGGCGTTGCGCAGCGCGTCGGGCAATTCGCCCACGAGCACCACGTCGGAGATGCTAAAATGGCCGCCGGGGCGCAACACGCGCATGATTTCCTGAAAAACCTTGGGTTTGTCTGGCACGAGGTTGAGCACACAATTGCTCACCACCACGTCCACTGAATGGTCGGTCACGGGCAAATCTTCGATGTCGCCCTGCCGGAATTCGACGTTGTGAAAACCCCGTTTTTCGGCATTCAAACGCGCTTTTTGCACCATCGTCGGCGTGAAGTCCACACCGATGACTTTGCCCGTCGCACCGGTTTCGGCGCGCGCCACGAAAGCGTCGTTGCCCGCGCCCGAGCCGAGGTCGAGCACCACGTCGCCCGCTTGAATCTGCGCAAATTGCGTGGGCAGGCCACAGCCCAAACCCAAATCGGCGTCAGGGTTGTAGCCTTCGAGTTCGGCGTAAGAGTCGGCCATGATGGTGTAGGTGCCAGCTGGGCCTGAGCCACAACACGATGCGGCATTGGTTGCCTTGTCCTGCAAGGCGATTTCCGAGTATTTTTCCCGGACAATTGTTTTAATCTGTTCAGCGGTTTGCATAGCTTAAAAATTTGAGTTTGAAAAATTTATCGTAAAAAGACGATGATTTTGGGCAAAAAAATAGCCAAGCAATCAGTATGGCTCAGCAACACTGCTGGTCGGCGGTGGTGGTAAAAAACGACTCCAACATCCGCTCGAAACGCTGGAAGGTTGCGCGGTTGATGCAGTAGCAAGATTTTACGCCCTCCACCGTGCCTTGTATCAGCCCGGCGAGTTGCAACTCTTTCAGGTGTTGCGACACAGTACTTTGCGCCAACGGCAGCACCTCCACAATCTCGCCGCAAATGCAACTTTGCCGCTGCGCCAGTTCTTTCAAAATGGCAATCCGCGCCGGGTGGGCGAGCGCTTTGGCGAGTGCCGCAAGTTCCTGTTCTTCCTGCCCGAAAGCTTCTTTTTTGTTGGTGGCCATGATTGAGTTGGCTGGAATTCATCGCAAAAGTACGATGAATTTTGAAAGAGCAAAGTTTTTGGGAAAAAATTTATCGTAATTTTACGATTTAAAACGTCGGAAGGGTTCCAACCCTTCCGACGTTAAAACTGCGACAGCGCTCGCATCATCGCTTCTGCTTTCAGCAAACACTCGTCATATTCCTGCTCCGGCACGGAGTCAAACACGATGGCACCGCCCACCTGCACCGAGACGTAGCGCGCAGCGGCGTTGTACAAAATGCTGCGAATCACCACGTTGAAATCAAAATTGCCCGCTGGGTCGAAGTAGCCCACCGCGCCAGAATACAGACCGCGGCGCGTGTGTTCGTATTTTTCAATCAACTCCATCGCCATCACCTTTGGCGCGCCGGTCATGCTACCGGGCGGGAAAGCATCGCGGAGCGCGTCGAGGGTATTAGGGTCATTTAAAGAATTACCCTTACTGACGTCTAATGACTTCAATGTCCCTGTCACCGTTGAAATCATCTGATGCACCGTCTCGAAGGTGTAAATCCCGAACAATTCCTCCACCTGCACCGAGCCGGGCTCGCAGTTGCGCGCCAAATCGTTGCGCACCAAATCCACAATCATCACGTTTTCGGCGCGGTCTTTTTCGCTGTTCAACAAATCTTCACGCATCTTTTCGTCATCCTGCAAATCTCTCCGGCGCGTCCCTTTTATCGGCTGCGAAATCACTTTCCGACCTTCTTTTTTCAAAAAACGCTCCGGGCTGGCCGAGAGTAAATAGCGGTCGCGCCATCGCATGAACGTCGAAAACGGCGCTTTCCCAATCTCGTTCAGCCGTTCAAAAACCGCCACCGGATAGAGGTCGGCATTTTCAGAAAAAAACTCTTGGCACAGGTTCATCTCGTACAAATCGCCCTCCACGATGTGCTGGCGGATGGCCTCGACTTTTTGCAGATATTCGTCTTTGGAGATGCGCGGTTGCAACCCAACTTTTACGTTTTGGCTTTTTGTCATGCTGTAAGCATCCGGTTTTGCGGTTTTTATTTCTTCAAAAACGGCTTCTGGCATTCGCCCAATCGCCTGAATTTCAATCTGATCCCCTCGAATGCCGACCACAGTCTCCGGTTGAAAAAAGCCCAAATCTGGCAGCCCGATGCCGTCGAAGTTTTGGGAAGAAAGCCGTTCCACCTCGTTTTTCAGGTCATAACCGAAAAAGCCGAAGAGCCAGTCTTTTTTGCCTTTCTGAAAGAAACTTAACTGCTCGAAAGCCTGCCCTGCATTTGCCTCCAAAACAGAAACTGCCCCGGCGGCGGCGAGACAGTCCCAACTTTCCGCCGCAACTTTCCGAAAGTTG
>CAYZVM010000164.1:5471-13654 GCA_964481485.1 uncultured Saprospiraceae bacterium
GTTCATCACATCGGGCATGAGGGCATAATCGAAGTCGAGCGAGAAAGTGTCTTTCACGATTTTTTCCACAATTGCCGCACCGCGCAGGGCTTCGGCGGTGGCTTCGCGGTAGGCATTGATGAGGCCGGAAGTGCCGAGCAAGGTGCCGCCGAAATAGCGCACCACCACGACCACTACTTCCGTCAGGCCAAAAGAATCTATTTGTCCCAAAATGGGTCGCCCTGCGGTGCCGCTGGGTTCGCCGCCGTCGTTGGCGCGGAATCGGTTGCCGTCGGGTTCCAGCCGCCAAGCAAAGCAATGGTGCCGTGCTTTGAAATGCTCTTTTCGCAACGCCTCTATGTGCGTCGTTGCCGCCTCTTCGCTGTTTACCGGCCAAGCGTAGGCGATGAATTTGCTGCCCCGGTCTTTGAATTCGCCGGTGGCAGGAGCGGAGAGGGTGCGGTAGTGGTCGGTCATGACGGCGGCAAAGGTAATTGTTGGTTGTTCGCCTCAGTGTCGGGGCGACCGATGTGGTTTAGTTAACGTAAGTCGTTTTGAACAAAAGAGGACACGCCTCTAAACCATCTAAACTTTCTAAACCACTCTAAACCGACTATTTCTCATTGCCTAAAAAATAAAAAGCACTGCCTGAAATCCGGGCAGTGCTTTTTGGCAACAAATCTATATTACCGCATGGGCGTGAACAACCGAAACAGCCCCATCCCGAACAACGCAAAACAGGTCAAGATGGCGGCGGGGATACCCACCATGACATAAAGGCTGTGCATAAAAATACGGAAAATGACAGAGCGTGTGCCCATTGGGGCAGGTTGGTAGTCTTTGAGCGGTTTTTGCCCAATAGCTGTGTGGTTCATTGAATGAGTGATTTAATAAAAATTAGAAAATTAGCAACTGTCCGGGCGCCTCATCCGATTTTGAACGAGGGCTGCCTGAACAGTTGCGAGCGTTGATTTTCAGCAATGTGGCCGTTTTGACTTGCGTCATTTGAGGCCCGACTGCATTGTTTACTTCAAAAGGATCATTTTGCGCGTGGCCGTTTCGGTGGGCGTTTCGAGTTTGTAGTAGAGCAAGCCCGTGGCTTTCAGTGCGCTGCGGTCGAGCACGATGCTGTTGTACCCTTTGGCGAAGTCGCCGGTTTGGGTTTGGAGCAAGCGGCCGCTTTCGTCAAAGATACTCAGTGTGGCGCCGCTTGCTTCTGGCAAATGGAAACCAACGATGGTCTTGTTCACGAAGGGGTTGGGCTGGTTTTGGTACAACTCAAAGCCGATGCCCGACACCGTAGCGCCTTGCTGGGTGTTGAAACGGAACGCGACATCGAGATAAGTGCTGTAACTGTCGGCGTTCAATTCGTATGCTTCGGCGCGGGTGATTCGGCTGGACACGCTGAGCATTTCGCTCAATTTGCCTGCTTTTTTCGCCCGGAATTTTACCTCGAATTCGGCTTCTTTGCCCATCGCCTCGGTGGTGGACCAACTGGTGGTCAGCGCGTTTGCGTCGGGGAAGATGGCAAAGTTTTCGGCCCTCATGTCGCTGCCCGGCATGATGTCGGCTATTTCCAAATCGTTGTAAGCCAGCGTGAACTGGTAGCCGGAGACTTTTTCAGCCGCTTTGAAATGGACGACAAATTCTTCCCGTGCTTTTACTTCGCGGTCTTCCACGTCGAAGAGCAGTGTGCCGCTCGAACGCTCGTCGGAACCCATGAGCGAGTTGACTATCGCGGTGTTGTTCACGTCGCCGATTTTTATGGCCGTAAAATCTTCTGCCGTTTGGTGGGCGTCAATGTCGGACACCGTTTTGTTTTCGGGGAATGGCGTTTGGAATGGGTTGTTGGGATTGGGGAACGTGTAGCCTTTGTCCACAAAACGCCATGAAGTATTGTCGGGCAAATCATTGTAAATGCCGAGTATCAGTTTGCGCAGTTCCACGATGTCGTAGGTGGTGACGGAGCCGGACTTGTTGGCATCGGCGGCAATCATTTTGAAGGGCGAATCAAAAGGCTGCAAACCGAGGATGTGTTTTGAAATCAGCACCAAATCGTAGGTGCTCACTCCGTTCAGCGGGCTGTCGTCTTTGGTCGGCGTTAAAGTATAGTTGGCGCTCAGCGGCACTGTGTTGGTGAACTGGTATGTGCCTGATTCGTCGGTCATGCCAAAGTGGTTGAATATCGCGCCGGCAGGTTCTTGGCCGCTCAGTTCCACATCGCAGTCTTCCAAGCCATCGCCCGAGTCGGTTTTAAGTGCGCCTGCCACGGTGGCGTAGTTGCTCGTGTTGCCACAAATGTTGTCATTGTCCTGTATGGCGATAAAGGTTTCGCAGAAATCGGCGTTGCCTGCTTGGTCCATCACCCACAATTCCACCGGTTGGTTGCCCAAATCATCGCCACAGAGGAACGTGAGTTGGGTGTTCGGGAGGCCGTTGGCATTGAGCGGGAAAGTGGTGCCGTCAGCAGAGCGCCGGATACCAAATACCAACAAGTCTTCCGGTGTGCAGTTGTCCGTGGCGTGCAGCACAAAGTCGCTGGCGAAAAGCATGACCATTCCGGTTTGCATGATATTGACACTGAGGCCGTTGATGCAGACAGCGGTGGGCGCTTTGCAGTCTTTGACCACAAAAGTGTACTCGCACACGGTTTCGTTGCCGCAGCCGTCCTGCACCATCCACTTGATTTTGTGTGTGCCGTAAGGCAGTTGAGGCACTTCATAAATGTTGGGCGATTGCATGGTGTTCCACCGAACGGCGGCGGTCATATTGGTGCCAACCATTTTTGTTTCGATGCCAAAACGGTATTTCTGATTGAGCGGCACGTTGCGTTTGTCGAATGCGCGGGGTGTGCCGCCCGTGAAATTGGGTGTGTTGGCATTGTCGAAAAATACCGTGTTCGCGGCGGGCAGGTTGGCGCTGTTGACCACTGTTTCCATCGTGCCGTTGTTGTCCAAATCGAGGAACAACAAGTAGCGGATGTTCAGGTTTGCCCCAGAACACAGGTCGGTCGCCGAAATATTCAGGTCTGCCGGGCCTTCGCAGAGGTCGTGGCTTTGGCTGGCCGCGTCCCACCAGTAGGTTTCGTTCCAAAGCATATCGTCGTTGGTCGTCAGGTCACAGAATTCCACCGGGCTGGGCGGGCAAATGATAATGGGCGATTCAGTGTCGGATATTTTGATAATCTGTTTGTACTGGTAGCAATTGGCGTCGGCATTCCAAAAAGTGCTGTAATTCGTCGCTGTCGGGTCGGCTGGCTGGATTTTCACCACTGTGGAAGCCCACGGGGCGGCGGTGCCGGGTGCCGACACGATGGGGCCTGGCAGGTTTTGCGGGCTGCTCAAAGTGGCGTTTGGATTGGGGTTGGGGATGTTGATGCACACACCATTGGGATCGTAGGTGCACCAGTTGATAATCCGCCAGGTACGCTCGACTTTATAGCAGGCATCGGGCACGACCGTAAATACTTGGTCTTCAAACGAAACGCCGAGCAGTTCGCAGTCCTCGCCAAAAAACGTGGGTTCGCCGTAGTCGCCGGAGCCGTTGCAGACAGTGATGTTTTTGTCGTCGGGGAATTTGATGAAATAACCTTGTTCGTAATTGACGACGATGCGTTGGGTGCATTGAGAAAAGGCTCCCCGGCAATCGTAGGCTTTGAACGTGCGCACGATGGTGCCTTTGTTGCACACGGTGTCAAATTGGGCAAAGTTCGCCGAATGTGTCAGTCCTTTTTGTCCCTGATATACCATGCTCGTGTCAAGGCAGCAGTTGTCGTAAACGCTTGGTTTGCCATAAGCCCACAGGGATGGGTCGAAGTTTTCGCAACTCACCGTCACGTTGAGCGGGGGCGTGCAGACGGGTTTGAGTTTGTCCTGCACTTCTACCTCCACTTCACATTCATTAAAAATTGGTGTTCCGTCGGGCAAAAGGCTGATGCTGCCGTCGGGCTCGATTTGATACACCCGCAGGATGACTTTTTGCGAGGTGCCCACCTCAGCGCAGTAGAATTTGATAGAATCATTTTCCATAATAGCCCGCTCATATTCGGTGATGTCGTCCACCGTAGCGTCCGAGCAATTGGGCTGCCCATTCACATGGTTGAGGCTTTGGATAAACGCGCTGTACGGTGGCGCGCGCCGTATCGTGAATTTGATGTCGTTGCAATTGTCATACGAACCGTCGTCGAACGTGTGCGCTTTTATCCAAGTGACACCGGCAAATTCGCAGGTGAGCGCATCGGGCAAGTAGCAATCAGTGGGGTCGTCGGTGCCAATGGCCGCTATCGTGAACTCGTCGCAGGCCGCCACCGGGGGCGTGAAGTCGCATACTTTCAGCGTGAAAGAGCAGGTGCCCGTGTTGCCACAATTGTCAGTAGCCGTGTAAACAACCGTGTGCGAGCCAATGGGCAGGCAACTCGTGTTTCCAAACACAGCCAGCGTATCTGGGTTGGTCGTGTTGTTGCCGGGGAAAGATGCGAGGCTGCCGTCCAGCACGATTACGTCTTCTATGTTCTGGGTGAAAGGGTCAATCACCGTGATTTCTGCTTTCACGCTGGCGATGCTCGAACAGCCATCGGTGACAATGACATCGGGCAAATCAGGTGTGCCGCAGCAAGAGTACGGGTCGGTCGTCACGGTTATGTTCGCCGGGCATTGGAAGGTAGGGCCTGCGATGTCGCGGACTTGTATAAATTGCATATAAGCAATGCTTTCGCTCGAGCACGCATCCAATATCGTCCAGTTGCGCTTGATGTTGTAAGAGCCGTCGCACACCTTGATCACGATGTCGTTGTATTGCCAAATGATGGAAGAGCCACCGCTTGGCAGGCCATACACGAGCGGCCAGCCTTGGATTGCTTGCCCCTGAATCCAGTCGGGCGTGGGGTACACTGAGGAACAATCAAACCCCGGCAAATCATTAAAATCGTAGTTGGGCGGCAGCACCACGTCCGCCAATGTAGGACGCAGCAAGCTGATAGGCTGAATGCAAGTAGCCGTGTTGCCACTGGCATCTTTGGCCATCCAACGGCGGTTGATGATGCTGATGAGGCCGGAAGCACAGTCTTGTGGTGTACTTTGGTCGGTATAGCTCAGCGTCACGTCGCTGCAGGCATCTATCAAACTTGCCGGCACGAAATACGAACTCGAAGAGAGGGGGATCACTGGTGGCGCGGTGAGGCCATTCGGGAATCCCGCCGTGAAATTGCCCGTCGCGCCGAGGTACAGTTCTACCAATTCAATCCTCGATACGTCGCCGCCGCCGTTCACGTCGGATATGCGGACTATCCAAGTGCCGTTCACCTGTTGGCCGTCAAAATTGCTCAACTGGCCGACACCAAAAGGAATCTGGATATTTTTGTTGGTAGTAAATGAAGGACAACTCGCGTCGTTGGTTCCTTCATCGTCGAAACGGGCATAAACCGGGGAGTCGTTGCAGCCGTCCACTTGATTCCAAGTATTCACTATAATGCCGGACGGGCTTTCCACTTGGATGCGGAGATTGCCATAGAAAGCATCGCCCGTCACTTTGACGCGCAAATCCACATCGTTCACCGTAGCCCCGGGTGCCAAAGCAACTGGGATTTCAAATTCCTGTGCCTGAAAATCAAAAAGATTCACCGGAAGCCCTTGTGCGAAATAGCGAACATTTGCCGTAGAGGTTTGGACAAAATCCGGAGAGGTCGGGTAGTTGCCGGGCAGGATCACGGGCGTACAGTCCAAATCGGGCGGCAAATTGTCTTGCACCTTTATGCTGCCCGTACATTTATTGCCTGTGGAAGGATCGGTCACGCGCACAGAATATTGGCTGCCTACATCAGATGCGCTCAGGACGGGAGGCCCCCAAGGGCCGTTGCCATAGGGAGGAGTTTTGTCCAATTCAACAACATAATCGTCGAAGCAGCCATAAGGCCCACCTTCCAGCACTTGGTCGGCAGTGACGGTGGTGGCACAGTCGGGGCCTAATGCAATGAACACCAAATCGTTGCAAATCAGCGCCGAAATAGGGTTGGAGAATTTCACGACCGTCACTTTGAAAGAACAAGCAGCCGTATTGCCCGCCGCATCCGTGGTCATGTAGGTATTTATCGTGGTGCCAACGGGGAAATCGGCGCCGGACGGCAAGCCGCCCACTTGTACCACGCCGTTGGTGCCAGCGGCTTTGTATTTCACATAACCGTTGTACGCGCGGCTTTGGAATGTATTGCCGAATGGGTAAGTTTTGCCAGCCCCGGGGTTGGACGATACGCGGAGTTTGCCGTCGTCAAATTGGCGCGTAACGCTCACGCCGTCGCCAGTGTAATTGATGGGTGCACCGATTGTGCTGGTGAGGTAAATGCCGACCGATTGGCCGGGAAGCAGCAAAATGCCAAAGCCGGAAATGGGTGTGCCGGTGGCTGGGCCGGTGGAAACGACATTGGCAGATCCAGCCATCGTCCATGCGCTTGGGTCGTTTTCGTTGCCCTGCCAAGTAGTGGCAGTGGTGGTGTAATACACTTGCACCGGCCAATTGCCCGCGTCAATCGAAGGGCCAAACTCTGTGATAGCCATGCTCGTGAATCCGATATTTTTCACATCGAACATGATACCCGCGCTGCCGTTGTCAAAATCAATCGGGTGGGCGACCGAACCGGGCATGAGGATACCGCAGTTGTCGGTGCTGGTCACACTGTAAGAAAACTGCTTGGTGCAGTGGCCGGGGTCGAGGTTGAAAGTGATGTCGCCGGGGCAAGAGACCACGGGCGGCGTGTTGTCCGTCACCGTGATATTTTGCGTGGCTGAAGAAATCAAAGCGCCGCCGCAGGGGTCTATCAGCTCCCAACTGATGACGTTGGCGCCTTTTGGTGCGGCGATGTTGACAAAAGCTGCCGCGTTCACTTGGGTGGGCGCGCCGCCGTTGATGCGGTATTGCACTTTATAGAGAGCATCGCAGCCGCCGGGCGAAAAAGTCGGCACCGGCGTGTTCACGCTGACAAAACAGCTGGTCGAACCCGGCCCGGTTGTGGTAGTTATCGCGGCGGGCGCTATGAGGGTACAGGCGGCTTTCGCCACTTCGACCACCGTGGCCGACCAGCCCGGTGCCGAGTTGGAGCCGTCGGAGCGGAATTGGAAGGTGAGCGCCTCGGCGGCGTTCATGCCGACGGCTGCTATGCCGGTGTTGGAGGTGATGGTGCCGGGGCTGACATCTTGCCAGTTGCCTTCCGGGAAACCGGACAGGGTCATCCCTTGTGGGCCAACTAATTTGTTGGTGCCCACGGTGTTGCTGTTGAATATGTACAGCGCATCCCACCCAAGTTCCAATTGGAACGAATTGAAATTTACGCGGACGCGGTGTGTGGCGGGGTTGGACGGCGCGAATGTCACACTCGCGTTCGCGTCGTTGTTGTAATTGCCCACCAAGCCACCATTGTCGTAGAAATTGAAAAAACAGGTAGTAGGCGGGTTGATGGAGAACGGGCTGCCCGAAGTGACCCCGTTTGCGGCCATATTTACGTTCGTTTGAGCGGTCAGTTGTGCGCAAACGAGCAGAAATCCGATGACCTGGCAGAGTATGAGATTAAGGTAGTTCTTTTTCATGAAACAATTTTTTGAAAAGGAAATTCAACATTTTTTTAAAGCAACATCTCCCTGCGCTGGCCTCTCGGCATCGCGCAAGTATGTCTCAATCAATTATTTATGTGCGTGGAATAAGGCAATATCTTGGTTTTGCCTCTTTGCTGTCGTTAGTTGACAAGCATCACACGAGCCTCTTCGTGCAGGGCGCGCAAAACGATTCTCGAGGTGTAGGACGCTTCTTTGGTAAAGCCGAGCGTAGCCGCTGCGGGCAGCGCGTTTTCGAGCGATTTTGGCACGGTTTCGCCCCGGTCCAACTCCTGCACGATGGCTTTGTAATAGGCCACCCGGCGCAGGGCATTGTCGTATAGCGGCGTGCCGGGTGTGTAGCCGGGCATTTGTTGATTGAGTTGCTCCACATGGGTGATGATAATCCCCCTCGCTTCATGCACGGGTTTCCAATTGTAGTTTTGTTGTGTCTCGATTTGCGGCGTTTGCGCCAGCGCTTGGGTTGAGGTCAGAAACAGGCAACCCACCAGAAAAAAGAACGGAAGGAGCATTTTGCAAACTCCAGATTTTTTTGTCCCTTTCATGTTGTACGAACTTTAAAAGTTAAAAAGAATGTTGAAAGTCAACTTCTTCCGTTGCCGAAGG
>CAYZVM010000165.1:0-13636 GCA_964481485.1 uncultured Saprospiraceae bacterium
TTGACTCTTCCCATCTCACAAAAATAATACAAACTAATTTCAAAGAACTACTTAGCGCTGCCTGAATGCCTCTACATCGTCTAAGCCCAAGTATAGGAAATAGACCGTTTTATAAATAGTCCTAAACTCGGTGACAGGGTTCTCTTTTGGGGAATACTCAAATTTTCGGGCTCTATCGTAGAGGTCTCGACCATTCACCCTTCGTCCGTTCAGGAAGTTCTTCACCGCCGGGTGATTTTCGATACTGTGTGCCAAGGTATCTGGAGCATTCTTAAAATCATGGAAACCAAAGTAGGCATCTTCCTTGCCCGCCGGGCTTTTCTTTCTGTCGTTCAATTCTTGTTCGTAGCGGGTTTTGATCTCTTGGAGCAAAATGTTGAACTCCGAGGGGGTAAGCTGAACTTTCATAATTAGAAACGATAAACTGTATTATTACAAATTATTACTGTTTTAACGCTGTAAAAATACAATTCTGTTACAAAATTAAATCAGTACAGCCTCCCTAATAAAAAAATTGTTAGTGTTCGGTTTGCTGTGCAAGGAGTATAAAACACTGTTTGTCAATATGTTCAGATTTAAGCACTGAGCCTTATTGTTGTAATAGAAATTTTTTTTAAAATCGTTTTAATCTTATTTTTCAGTTTATTTTTACAGCATGGCAGTAAAATAAAAAACATTATTCCATGATTCTGTAACAATACAAAATAAATTGCAAAATGCTCTACCTCCTCTTGCTTCTCTTGTTGCTCTCAGTCCTTTCAAGCCGCCGCCGAACAATTGTCTATGTTCCTGTTGATTCAGAACGCAGCCTCGGCGAAGAGTTGTTCAGCATATTCATGCTGTTTTTGCTCGGCGGATTTTTACTGTGGTGGCTTTCCCCATGAAGCCATAAGCCCAAATTACTGCACCCTCAGCCTGGCCTCCAAAGGTCGGGCTGTTTTATTGTGGATAACAATGAACTGCTACCGCCTCAAAAACACCTCCGCCCGCACCCGCGCATTTTCCCGCACATTCATGTAGTACAGGTTCAAATCGCCGATGTGGTAGTTCTTCCGGCGAAAGAAAAAACTGCCGGGAAACTTTGGCTTCGAGGCCAGCAGGATACCTTCATGTACTTCTGCATCAACGATTTGTGGGCGAATGGCGCAGAAAGGAACGACCACGCCGCCGAGGTTTTGGCTCTTGGGCGCGTACTGGCCGTCAGTGGTCGTCCAAGTGATCGGGTTGGTGCAGACGATGCCATCATGCGGGAAATTCTTTTTCAGGGCAAAATCGCGATTCCAAGTGCGCCAAGTACAGTAGCAGCCCGTTTCTTCCGGCGTTTGGCAGGGTTTGAGTTGTTTGAAAAAATCCTCTTTTACCGGCCAGCCGACGAGGTAGGCGGCCACGAGTTGCGGCTGCAAAGGCGTTCCTTCCACCATGTCGCGCAGCAAAAAAAGTGCGTGGCGCGCACCTTGGCTGTGCGACGCGATGATGAACGGGCGACCCTCGTTCCAGTTTTTCAGGTAATATTCAAACGCCGCTTTTGTGTCGGCATAAGCGAGGTCAAGCGCCTGCTGCGCCGATTTTTTGTCTTTGCCGTAAAAGACTGTGAGGTGCGCCTGCCGGTAGCGGGGGGCGAACACACGGCCCGCGCCGTTGAAGATGGAAGCCTGAAAAAGGATGGGGCTTTCGTCGGTTTTTTTGTTGGTTTTCGCGTCTTCGACGGCGGCATTCCACTCGCGTTGGTCGCGGGAAAATCCAGTGTAAGTAGTTGGATATAAAAAGAATACGTCCACTCCGGTGTTGGCCTGCTCGTCTTTCAGATTGGGGCAGGGTGTTTGGTCGGCGGGGTCTTTTTTGTCGGGATGGGCGGCCCAATTGTCGAGCCGGGCATAGTCGGGTGGGGGAGGCGATTGAGCGGGGTCGAAAGGCTTTTTGGGGCGGGTGGTGCCGCAGGCTAAAAAGCCGAGGGCGAGCAGAAAAAGGAGGCAACAGTGGAGGTGTTTCATATTTTGCATAGAGATTTTCGGCAAAAACTTACGGCGATTGTGGGACTTGGGTTCAAATATTTTTTTGAAAAAAAACGGCGCGACCATGTTTGGTTTTCAGATTTTTGAAACAACTTTGAACGTTGGAATATGAAGATAGACGTTGGGCGTTTTATGTTGGAAAAATTGAGTGCAGAAACTTCCAATGCCAAACGCCCAGTGTCAAAAATTCAACATTATGAAACGCTATCTTGCTCACCTGCTCGCCGATTTGGAAACTGCTGTGCGCCATGCGCCCGAGCCGAGTTCGTATGCTTTTCGCTCACCTTTCCGCGACGACGACGACGACACGCGCACCGATGGCTTGCACGTTCGCTATGTGCGGATGTGCGATTTGTTCGGTCTCCAGCCCGACGCGTTCCCGCCCGTGGAGCGTTTGACAAAGGCACAAGTGACCGACGTGCTGAATGCTTTGGAAAAACTCTGGCGGGCATGGCATATTTCCTGGAATTGCCCTTCGCGCCTCACCGCCCGACCGCGCTATACGCTCATGGTGGAATGGATGTACCGGGAAACCGTGCGTTATCACCCGGATTTTGGAGCCGAGATTGATTTTTGCTGCTATCGTGAACAGGGTATTTGCCCGATGGGAAACGCTGGCAATTGTTTTTGCAAAGAGGTGGAAGATATCGCTCGGCAAGACGTGGAGGCGTGGGAGGAATTTCACCGAGAACAAATGAAAGAGCCCGAGCCTTCGCCGGTGCAGGAATTCTACAATTGGCTGCGTGCCGACGAACCGAGCGAATTCGATTGGGATGTGGACGAAGAACAGGAGGTTTGGCGAAAGTTCACCGCCGACGAAGACGAGATGGCTTGGCTATACTTCTACCGCCCGGACGTGGGCGCTGAGCTGCAAGGCGACGAGCCAGAGCCTTCGCCCGAAGATTTTGATGATTTTGAATGGATGGATGAAAGCGACTACTTGGACGATGATTTTCCGCTGCCGTTTTGAGAAGGTTGCTTATTCGTTTATTTGTTGATTCGGCTATGAACGAACACCATCGCGAGTCAACTCTACGCACTCACCAATAAACGAATCGCCAAATAACCGCCTTCAACAATTCAACCCCCCACACACCGAAATCACCTGCCCGCTGATGTACGCGCCCATGTCGGAGGCGAGGAAAATGCAGGTATTCGCCACATCGTCGCCAGAGCCGAGGCGCTTCATCGGGATAGAATTCAAGTAATTTTCTTTCGTCTTTTCGTCCAATGCGTCGGTCATTTCGGTGGCGATAAAGCCGGGCGCGACGGCGTTGCAGCGGATGCCCCGCGAGCCGTATTCTTTTGCAATGGATTTGGAAAAACCGATGATGCCCGCTTTCGACGCGGCGTAATTCGCCTGCCCGGCCTGCCCGAATATACCCACGACGGAACTCATGTTGATGATGCTGCCGCCCGCCCGAATCATGGGTTTCAGCGCGTGTTTGGTGAGGTTGAACACCGATTTCAGGTTGGTTTGGATCACCTCGTCCCACTGCTGCTCGGTCATGCGGAGCATAAGTGTGTCGCGGGTGATACCGGCGTTGTTGATGACAATATCGAGTTTGCCAAAGTCTTTAACGACTTGATTGATAAGTGCTTCGGCTTGGGAGTAGTCGCCTGCGTCGCTTTGGTAGGCTTTGACTGCTTGCCCGCCTTCGCCGCTGGCTATGGCGGGTAAAAGTTCGGCGGCCAATTTTTCCGAGCGCTCTTTTGAAGCGGCCGAAATGTACGTGAAAGCGACCGAGGCGCCGTGTTCTGCAAATTTGCGCACGAGTGCTTCGCCGATGCCGCGCGAGCCGCCAGTGATGAGGGCAACTTTTCCTTCGAGTAACGTCATTTTGCTGTGGATTCGTTGAATGGTAGATTTGGTGATTCGTTCGGGCGGGCAAAGTTGAAAAAACTGCCGTTATCGCGAGCGGATTTTCCAACAATTTGAAATTCCATCTTTGACCTTTCGTTCTTTTGCCCCGACAAATAGAAACACCGAATCGCCAACTCACTGAACCCACGATTTTGCAAGACGCCTACGCTGCCCTCCGAATCCCCGACTACCGCCGCTTCCTGGCGATGCGGATGATGACCACGCTGGCCATCCAAATCATGTCTGTGTCGGTCGGTTATTTTGTCTATGACTTGACGGGCAACCCGCTCATGCTCGGCCTCATCGGGCTGGCAGAGGCGATTCCGGCGATTAGCATCAGTCTTTGGGCGGGGCATTTGGCAGATAAATACAACCGCCGCAACATCCTGATTGGCTGCATCCTCGTCCTTTTTTTGTGCTCGCTGGCACTGCTGACGCTGGCTTCTTTTCGGGATTCGCTGCCCAAAGCGACGCTGCTGGCGGGGATTTACGCGGTGATTTTTTGCACGGGCATCGCGCGGGGATTTTTCAGCCCGACCAATTTTGCTTTTATGCCGCAATTGGTTGGGAAAAAATTGTTGCCCAACGCCATCACTTGGAACAGCAGCACTTGGGAGGTGGCGAGCATAACGGGGCTGGGGCTGGGCGGCATTTTGTATGGTTTTGCGGGCGTCACGAACACATTTGCGGTGATGAGCGGGCTGTGTTTGATGGCGCTGATTTTTTTGCTGCAAGTCGCGCCGCGCCCTGTCCCGCCCGCCGACCATTCGGAGCCTGCATTGGTGCGTATCCGGGAGGGCTTGCGATTTGTATTTAGCAATCAATTGCTGGTCAGTGCTATTGCGCTCGATTTGTTCGCAGTGCTGTTCGGTGGCGCGGTGGCTTTGTTGCCGGTTTTTGCAAAAGATATTTTGAAAGTAGGGCCGGAAGGACTGGGCATTTTGCGGGCAGCCATGTCAATCGGGGCAATTTTGATGGCGTTTTTCATCGCACACCGTCCGCTGGGCCGGGGGGCGGGCAAATTGATGCTGGCCTGTGTGGCGGGCTTCGGCGGATGCATCATTGGGTTTGGGTTGTCCACACATTTTTGGCTGTCGTTTTTCTTCTTGTTCATGGCGGGCGTGCTCGACGCGGTGAGCGTGAATATCCGGATGTCGCTCATGCAGCACCTGACACCGGAGCACATGAAAGGCCGTGTGTCGTCGGTCAATTCAATCTTCGTAACCTCTTCCAATGAAATCGGCGCGTTTGAGAGCGGGCTGGCGGCGAAGCTCATGGGCACAGTGCCTTCGGTCGTTTTCGGCGGCACGATGACGATTCTAATCGTGCTTTTTACTTGGTGGAAAGCACCAAAGTTGCGGAAAATGGACTATCAGGATTTGGCGCAGAAAGAGTGAAGATTGTCTAATTTTTACTCCAACTCACCCCTTCTTTTCCGTCTTTGACCTGAATGCCGACGACGGCCAATGCGTCGCGAATTTTGTCGCTGGTCGCCCAATCTTTCTGTGCGCGGGCTTGAGCGCGTATGTCGAGCACGAGTTCCATGAGGCCGTCCACCGTGCCGCTGTCTTCCGTGTCTTCGTCTTTGAGGCCAAAAATATCGGAGATAAATGTGTTGAACACGGTTTTCAGTCGCTCCAGTACCCAAGGAGCGACTTCGCTGTGGGCCAATTGGTTGTTTGCCAACTTGTGCACATAACTGCCCAATTCGTTCAGCGTGGCAATGGCGATGGCTGTATTGAAATCGTCGTCCATGCCCTGGTAAGCATCTTCGATGAGGCCAAGAATGGCGCGGTCGGTGTCGCTTTCAGAGCCATCAAAATCGCGGGCATCAACGGGCATATTTTGTAGCAACCTGTTGGTCTCCATGAGTTTACGGAACCCCTTTTCGGCAGCCAGCAGTGCTTCGTCGGTAATGTCGAGGGTGCTGCGGTAGTGCGCCATGAGCATAAAAAACTTCACGGCCATGGGCGAATAACCTTTTGACACCAATGGACTGTCGCCGCTGAACAGCTCGGAAGACGTGATGAAATTGCCGTCCGATTTGCTCATCTTTTTGCTGTTCAGGAGCAGCATATTGGTATGGAGCCAATAGTTGACGGGAGAGCAGCCGCAAGCGCCGTGATTTTGCGCGACTTCATTCTCGTGGTGCGGGAATTTCAAGTCATTGCCGCCGCCATGTATGTCGAAAGTTTTCCCCAAATACTTGGTACTCATGGCGCTGCACTCCAAATGCCAGCCGGGGAAACCCACAGACCACGGGCTTTTCCACACCATGAGGTCTTGCGGGCGGGCTTTCATCCAAATCGCAAAATCGGCGGGGTGCTTTTTTTCTTCTTGGCTTTTGAGTTCGCGTGTCTCGGCATAAAGGTCGTCGAGCACACGCCCGCTCACCGAGCCGTACACGCCCGGGTTTTCGGCGGCAAATTTGGACACATTGAAATAGACCGAGCCGTTTTGCTCATACGCATAGCCCCGGTCGAGGATGGCCTGCACCATTTCTATTTGCTCCAAAATGTGGCCGGTGGCACGCGGCTCGATGCTTGGCGGCAGGGTGTTGAATATCCGCATCATCTCGTGGAACCCGACGGTGTATTTCTGCGCGACCTCCATCGGTTCGAGTTGGGCGATTTTTGCGCCTTTTGCCATGCGGTCTTCGCCGTCGTCGGTCAGGTGCCCCACGTCAGTGATATTGCGCACATAGCGGACTTTGTAGCCGAGGTGCATCAAATAGCGATATATGACATCGAAACTGACGAAGGTGCGGCAGTTGCCGAGGTGAGCGTCGTAATAGACGGTGGGGCCACACACATACATCCCGACATGGCCGGGGGTGATGGGTTGGAATATTTCTTTTTTGCCAGAGAGGCTGTTGTAGAGTTTGAGGGAGCGGAGTTCGTTCATGGGCGCAAAGGTAAAAAGACGATGGGCGGTACGCGGTACACGACACACGGATTTTATTACAAAAGCATTTCCTTTTTTGTGGGTTAAAACCCGATGGCCGCAAACACGGGATAGTGGTCGCTCCCTCCGCCCCGCACCACCCGGCAAGAGAAGGTGGTGAAGGATTTTTCAGTCAGGATATAATCAATGCGGAGCATGGGCAGCGCGCCGGCGAAGGTGGTGCCGAGGCCAAGCCCTTTTTCGCGGAAAGTATCGGCAAGGCCACTGGATATGAGGGTATAGACGTAGGAATTGGGTGTGTCATTGAAGTCGCCGCACACGACGACGGGGTTGGGCGAGGTGGCGATGTGCTCACGAAGGCGCTGGGCTTGGTCGGCGCGGACGCTAGTGGCACCGCCCACTCTTTTGAGCACACTGCCGATGACGTGCCAAGTTTCTTTTTCGTTCAAGTCGGGGTCGCCGATGACTTTTTCGGTGGCGGTGGCTACCTTATTTGACTGTAAATGAACATTGTAGAACCGCACCAATTTCCCTTTTATCCGAATATCGGCCCAGAGCGAGGAGTTGCTGGTTTTGCCAAACGGTATTTCCCCGCCTGCTTCGATGGAGTAGCGGCTGAAAATGACGGTTCCTTTTTTCAGGTTGAAAGTGTGTTCGTAGCCCAATTTTTTTGTGAGCAGGTGGTAGAATTTGGTAGTTGTTTCTTGTGTGCAAAGCACGTCTGGCTTGCCGTTTTCTTGAAGAAAAAGGGCGTATCGGGAGGCGGTCTCCTCGCGGAAGGAGTCGGAAATAATGTGTTGGCCGCGCCATACCCCGCCGATATTGTGGGTAGCGGCAGTGAATGCGCTTTCTGGCACGGTGTCTTTCCCAAAATCCATCCCAATAAAACCCGTGATGTATTGCCAGCCAAAAGCCAAGATGCCGAGGTGGTACAATGCAAATCGGCTGCGCCGCCAAGCCCACACGAAAATAAGCACCAGATTGGTCACCAACAGCCACGGGAAAGCCGTCCCGAAAAAAGTCAGCCAACTGAATGTCGCGGGGTTGACCTGCGGGCAGATGTAGGCCAAGAGCGTGAGAAAGATGACGGCCGCGCTCAGGATTTTGACCGAATTTTTGAGAAGGGAACGCATTTCGTTGTTAGTTATCGGTTATTGGTTGTCAGTTATTGGTCGTTAGCCTCCTATATGGTACAGCACG
The DNA here is from genome assembly GCA_964481485.1 of uncultured Saprospiraceae bacterium. Classification (GTDB taxonomy): domain Bacteria; phylum Bacteroidota; class Bacteroidia; order Chitinophagales; family Saprospiraceae; genus M3007. The sequence goes on from CAYZVM010000165.1 coordinate 7,981, forward strand.
ATTGGCTTTTATCTGTGACTGACAACCAATAACTGATAACCAACAATCAACTCATTTCTTGCTCGCATCGTACAGGAAATCTTTTTCCTCTTGATTGAGGTTTTCGTAGCCCTTCTCTTTTATTTTGTCTAAAATGGCATCAAGCCGCTCTTGGAAAGAAAGGTCGTTGGTATCGCTGGCGCTGCTGCCTTTGGCACCGCCAAATGTGGCTTTGAAAGCAGGCTGCGTTTTTCGCTTGGCCTTTTTGGGGCGCGGGCGCGAGGGCGAAAACCAGCCCACAACCCGGTCGAGCAGCCGATTGACCGGCTCCGAAAAATCCCTGCCGTCGCGCAGTTGAAAGACAAACAAACAGCCCATCAAAAAGCCGCCGAGGTGCGCGATATGGCCGCCGGTATTGCTGTCGTGCGCGATGCTGACCAAATCGAGCAGCAACATCACCAACACGATATATTTCACTTTTACCTCGCCGAGCAGGAACAGCATCACTCGGTAATCGGGCGCGAGGATGAGCGCCGCGCCGGCCAATGCCATCACCGCACCAGAAGCCCCGAGCGCGTAAGGCACCGGGTAGTGCATCCAAAAATCAGAGAGGAGAAACAGAAAATTGCCCGTGATACCGCCCAAAAGATAAATCGGCAGCACCCGCCGGTCGCCGATGAGGTCGCCCGTGATGCGGCCAAACAACAGCAAAAAGATGATGTTGGCGACCACGTGCCAGAAATCCTCGTGCAAAAACATGGACGTGACGAAGCCCCACGGATGGGTGAGCGCCGTCCACCACTGCGCGGGCATACAGAAAAAATGCAGGCCGGTGTCAAAATAATCGGGGATGCCATCTCCTGCATTCGCTATCCACAGCACCAATTTGACCAAATTGACCAGCACAAAAACGCAAAAGTTCAGGACGACCAACCGGGTCACCATGTTGCCCATGCGGAAAGAATACCGGATGTCGTCCAAAATTGATTTGAAAAAAGCCATTGTCGAATATTAAACTGGATTTTTCAAGTAACGATTGATGGCATTGATATAGGCTGTTGAAGTGGGCGATTATTATTTCCGTAAATCCCCTATAAAACCTTCTTAACCTAAACTAATATCGAGGAGGTACTTTGTTATTGAAAACGCCCGCGGTACCAAATCATTATTAAAACAAAACCAAAAACCGCGCCGCCTAAGTGCGCAAAATGCGCAATGCCGGTTGAATAACCTTTTACTCCATAAAACAACTCCAAACCGGCCATGATGGGCACAAAATACTTGGCCTTCAATGATATAGGAGGGAACAACAGGCTGATGACTTGGTTCGGGAATAAGTAAGCAAAGGCCGTCAAAACCCCAAAAATCGCGCCCGAAGCACCCAGCATCGGCACGTTCCAGGTCGTCGGGTCAATGCCCGCTTGCCCCAATTCCCAATATTGTATCCCCAGGTGCAGAGCGTAAGAACCGATGCCGCAAAACAGGTAGTAGAATAAAAAACGCCGGTGCCCCCACGTCATCTCCACCATCGGGCCGAAAATATAGAGCGACAACATATTGAACGCCAAGTGCATCGGGTCGCCGTGCATGAACATGTGGGTCGCTATCTGGAATGGCTTGAAGAATTCCGAGCCGGGCATGAACGCCGCCAGCACCAAACGGCCCAAGCCGCTCTCGTCGCCTGCCGATATTCGGGTGAAAGACTCTTGTCCCAGAATGACGTAGGTGCCGACAAACATCAGGACGTTGATAATAATCAGGTGCCGGACTACGCCGGTGAAGGGCTGGTAAAATTGGAAAAAGGACATCGGGTCATCTATTCGGCTCGTCCGCTAAATATACTGAGGCGGAAGGCGTAGTTTGTGTATTTGAAAAACAGGCTCAAAAATATCCACCTCTCGCCATTTGAACGGCTTTTTTTACAGCACACTCAAAATCAATACTCCCACGGTGAAAATCGCCAGATAAAGCCGCGCGCGCCGCCGTTCGCGCCGCATGATCTGGTGTTCCGATATGCCTTTCGTCAAATCGTTGCCCGCCCGGATGACTTGCAGCAGCACCAGCGAAATAAGTACATAGCACAGCAAATATATTTTGTCCATCAACACCATATAACCCGTGTCGGGCAGCGCGTCGCTGTACGATTGTTGGAGAAAAACAGCCGTCAGCAGCCCACCGATGGGCAACGAGGAGCGCGTGTCAATATACGAAGGGTGCAGGATGAGCGCCCCGATGCTGACGAGCATGACGATGAGGATGGGCAGCAACATTTTCAGCAAAAAATAACTGATGGGGCGCGACAATGTGACCGTGTAAGTCAGGTTGCTGTACCGTTGGGCATTCTCCTCCGGGTTGCCGAAGTTCGTGCCGTAATCATGGATATTGGATTCAAGGCGGCAGCCCCGCGTCACCCAGCCCACCAAATTCAGCGTTTTGCGAATATCGGCGGCATTGTCGTCGGGAATATAGATGAGCGAGTCGGCGGCGTGTTCGGGGCTTTCGATCTGGATGTCCAGCGTGTGCTTGTCGAGCGGAAAACGATTGAGCGAGAATGAATGGAAAAAACGGCCTTCCACTCGGTAAATGCGGTAATTGGTGCCGTCGCTCAAGGTCATGTTGCTGCTGTCGCCCGACTGTTCCCACGCCATGCTCCATTTTTCGATAGAATTGACAAACTCAATTTCCGTCGGGTCAATGTCGCCTTTCCATTTGAACCAGATGTAAAAATCCGCGTAGAACGAGTGTTCGTCCATGTTCAAATCGTATAGGTTCATCAAATAAACCCCGACGCGAACTTGCTGCGGCTGGGCGGCGGCGTTTGAAAAAGAGAAAATAAAACTTGCTGCCGTCAAGACTATGGCGGGCAAAGAGCTGATGGAAAAGAGGGAATTTCGCAAACGCATGGCGATGGGTGTTTTCGGCCAAAAGTAATCACCGTATTCTCATTTTTTTCAAAACCTTCTCCGCTGCCTTGCGCCCGGTCTCGGCAGCGCCGTTCATAAAGCCCCAATGCTCTGTGCTACAATGCTCTCCGGCAAAATAGAGGCGGCGCACCGGCTCGAATGCCGCGCCCTCGAAAGCAGTGGACTGCCCCACGCCGAAGCAGGAATAACTGGCTTTCACAAACGGGTTGCCCGGCCAATGGGCGAGTTCCATCTTGCTGGTCAGGCTGTTTTTGGTGCCGGGGAATGCGCCTTCCAGCGCGGGTAAGATGTGGGCAAGTTGTTCGTTTTCAGTGCCGCGGGCGGCGTTTTTGCCGCGCGCTCCGCCAAAAAAGCAGGTGAACGCACCCATGCCCCGGTTGTCTTGTTGCATCTGGGCACTGTCCCAGCCGTTGGGGATTTGCTCGTTGAAAAGGTAGCCTCGATAACCCGCCGCCCGCCAAGTGCGCTCTTTTGTTTCCACAATAAATTTCGTGTTGGTGCCGTAGCCCAATTCGGCGATGACGCGGCGTTTGAGCGGCGGCAAATCCATTTTCAAATCCAGTTCGCGGAGGATGGTAAAGGGCAAAGTGACGATGACGGCATCGAAGGTTTCTTCTGTTGTGGAGCCGTCTTGTGAAAAAGCGAGAGTCAGGCTGCGGTTGCTGTTTTCTTTGATAGAGAGCAGTTTGTGTTGGTAGCGGATTTGCGATTCCAACATTTTCGCCAACCCTTGCGGGATTTGCTCGTTGCCGCCGATGACTTTGAAACGCTCGTCGCTGGCACCATAAGGGTAAAATTTTTCGTCGCGAATTTCAAAAATACTCAGCAGATTGGCGGCGCTCTGCTTATCCGTTTCCATGCCGTTTTCGCCCAAATAGGCGGCGTGGAGCATCTTTTTTACCCAATTGCTCACTGGCAGGTTTTCGACATAATCTGAAAGGGAAATGCGGTCGAGTTGGGCGGCGCGGCGGCCTTCGAGTTTTCGCTGGTCGGCCTGAATATTTGGATAAATAGCGCGGAATTCGTCCACCACCTCGCGCAGGCTGTGGTGTTTGTTTTCAAAGAAAAACGCATCGCGCTCGCCAAATTTGTCGGTCTCTACGTCCATCAACTTGGCTTCGAGGCCAAGCATCCGAGCAAACCACAGCATATCGGAATGGCCGGTGTCAATAAATTCTGCGCCGATTTCGGTGTTCAGGTTGCCGCTGTCAAAAATGCGGGCGCTGCGGATGCGCCCTCCGGGTCGCTTGTCGCCTTCAAAAATGGTAGCCTCCACACCTTTTCGCCGCAGAAAATAACCTGCGCTCAGCCCGGCCATACCTGCCCCGACGATAGCGATTTTTACTTTGGGCTTGTCCAAGTTTTTTAAAAAACTTCCCGCTGCCAGCGGCCCACCCAAACCCAAAAGAACACCGGCGTGAGCGGTGGTTTTCAGAAAAAGACGGCGGTCAATTGTGTGGCGCTCGCGCTTGGCCAACACTTCACCGAAAAGAGTATTGTTTTGGAAATCATCAAGTTGCGCCAGATGGAAAGCTTGGCGCAGTGCGTACAGAAGGGATGTTTTCAATGGAAAACCTATTTTGATAATTACTTCTTCCGCTTTCTGAAATTGCCGCCACCGCTGCCACTGCTGCCGTAATTGCTGCCGCCGCGTTTGCGGTTGCGCCCGCCGCTGTTGTTTTGCTGTTTGCCCCGGTTGCGCTGATTTTGGAAACGGCGGTCTTTGTCGTGTTTGCCCGCGCCTGCGGCGAGTTTATCCAAAGAATCGTGGCCTTCGTGCAGCACGAGTTGGCCGTCGGAAAGGATTTCGAGGTCATCTTTCACGATGTCGTCGCTGACATAGTGTTCTTTGTTCCAAGTTTTGTAGGCCAACTTCATGTAGGAAGCAATGACTTCGACAAAGCCTTCTTTTTTCGGGCCTTCGGGCATATCAATGGCTTTTTTGATAAGTGCCTGGATGCTGTTGCCGTAGTGCCTGAACCGCGTGGCCGACGCGGGGTAGCCGATGGGTTCGGCTTTGGGTTTGTCTTCTTCGCGGCGGATGGTGATGCCGGGCGGAGGGGTCACGTCCAATTCATAATTGGCGATGGCGAATGCGTGGCTCCAAAGTCTGTCGCGATAATCGTCCATATTGCGGCTGCCGCCGGGGCCGAGTTGCATCATCAGGTTGACGATGGCTTCCACGGTCTTTTGTCGGAGTTGACGCGGCTCTATTGCCTTGGCTTGGAGCAGCATTTCTTGTATAGAGCGGCCGTATTCCGGGTATGTGATGTCGGGCTTTTCGGTGTTGTATTCGATATCAACTTTGTTCATAATCTTAGGTTTAGATGGTTTAGAAGGGGTTTAGTTTGTTTAGAGGGGTTTAGGTGGTTTAGAAAAGTAGAGCCTAAACCACCTAAACCCCTCTAAACAAATCCTAAGCCTCATTCCACCGTCACTGATTTTGCCAAATTGCGCGGCTGATCCACGTTGCATTCGCGCATGACGGCGATGTGGTAGGCCAGCAGTTGCAATGGAATGACGGACAACAAAGGCGTGAATGGTTCTTCTGTTTCCGGTATTTCAATGGTGTAGTCGGCGTGTTGCTTGATGGTTTCGTCGCCTTCTGTGACCACCGCTACTACGACGCCTTTGCGGGCTTTCACCTCTTGGATATTGGAGACGATTTTGTCGTGGGCGCTTTTGTTGGTAGCTATAACGAACACGGGCATATTCTCGTCTATGAGGGCGATGGGGCCGTGTTTCATTTCTGC
>CAYZVM010000166.1:0-13425 GCA_964481485.1 uncultured Saprospiraceae bacterium
TCGTCGGTCAGCAGGATAGTGGCATTTATCTTACCCGTTCCGCCGCAGGTGGGGCATACTTCGGTGGTATCCACCATTACTTCTTGTCGGGCGCGTTCGCGGGTGATTTGCATGAGGCCGAATTTTGACAACGGCAAAATCGTGTGCTGCGAGCGGTCTTTTCGCATGAAATCCTCCATCGCCTTGGCCAATTGCTTGCGATGCTCGAGGTTTTTCATGTCAATAAAATCAATCACGATGAGGCCACCGATGTCGCGCAGCCGGATTTGCCGGGCGATTTCTTCGGCAGCTTCCAAGTTCACCCCGAAAATAGTTTGTTCCACATCGGCAGTGGTGATTTTGTGTCCGCTGTTCACGTCAATGACGTGCATCGCCTCCGTTTTTTCAATAATCACATAAGCGCCGCTGCTCATGGTCGCTGTTTTGCCGAAGGAAGCTTTTATTTGCTTCGTCACCCCAAAAGCGTCGAACACGGGTTTAGCATTGTTGTGATACTGCACGATGCCTACTTGGTCGGGGCTGATGTTTTGCATATACGCCCTGACATCGGCATACAAGTCCTTGTCGTTCACCACGATGCGGCTGAAGCCAGCGCTGAGCATATCGCGCAGTACGCTGGCGGGCTTATCAAGTTCGCTGAGCAGTTTGGCGGGTGGGTTCGCCGTTTTCAACTGGCGATAGATATCCTCCCACTGGCCCATAAGGCGCGTGAGTTCTTCGTGCAATTCCTGCACCTTTTTCCCCTCAGCCGCGGTACGGATGATGAGGCCGAAATTTTTTGGTTTGATGCTTTCGGCGAGTGTGTGCAGTCGTTTGCGTTCCTCGCTGCTGCCGATTTTTTTAGAAACAGAAACCGCGTCGGAAAACGGCGACAAAACCATGTAACGGCCCGGCAGCGTCAGCTCGCAAGAAAGGCGCGGGCCTTTGGTCGAAATAGGTTCCTTCAAAATCTGGACGAGTATGGGCCAACGCTTGTTGAGCACTTGGTCCACCTTTCCGGTTTTCACGATTTCTTCCTCGTATTTGAAGTTGTCGAGTTTGTGCGTGTTGATGTTGCCGTTCATCACGCCGTTGGTCCACTTCACGAGCGAGCGGAGTTTTGGCCCCAAGTCTGTATAGTGCAAAAAAGCATCTTTTCGGTGGCCAATGTCCACGAAAGCAGCGTTCAGCCCGGGCATCATCTTGCGGATTTTGCCGATGAGGATATCGCCGACGCTAAAATTGGTGTTGGTCTTTTGGTGTTGTAGTTCTACGAGTTTGCCGCCTTCCAATAAGGCGAGTTCAACGCCCGATTCGGTTGCGTTGATGATGAGTTCTTTATCCACGATGGAAATATTTGGTTTGCAACAGGCAGGGGCAGAAGGGAGAGTGGTTGTCGGTTGATAGCTGTTGGTTTTTCATGCTCAATGGGGAAAGAAACTGACAACCAATAACCAATAACTATCAACTAACGAAAAAGAAAAAGCCCTTCACCGAGCACCGGGGTCGGCACGGGCGTCAAAAAGAGACCGTCGCAAGGTTGTGTGCGGGGATTGGCAGGGTATTCATGTTATCGGCAAGGAGGGCTGTTTCGTTTTTGCTTGGGCGGACAAAAACGCAGCATTGTGCGGTTCGGGAAGAACACAACTTTGGGGTGGTGGCTGGCCAATGAACGAACAAAAATTGCCAATCAGGAGGACCAATTGCGTCCAAAATACGGGCAAACAGCGAAAAAACTTTCCGGTAGCAACGAGAGGCTCTCCGGAAAGTTTTTCGATTTGAGACGGTTGCGTCTGGCGCTGACCCCGGCACGGCGGAAATACCAATGCCTGTGGTTCAGTTACTAACGCTTCTTCTTATGGCGATTCTTACGAAGGCGCTTCTTACGCTTGTGTGTAGCGATTTTGTGACGTTTACGTTTTTTTCCGCAAGGCATACTGCTGCAAGTTATGAGTTAAGAGTTATGAGTTAGTGTGTCAGCGGGCGTTACAAATACCCGCGAACTCGTTTGCTTTTGTCGTATTACCGATGCCTTCATAAGCTTTCGCCAGAAGGCAAGGGGTGTTGAGGTTCTTTTTGTCGAGCGACCATGCTTTTTCCAAGCGTTCGACGGCTCGTTCCCATTGGCCGGTTTTGATGGCCAAACGCCCAAGCGCGTTATAGACCGCCGGGTTGTCCGGGTGTTTGCTTTCCAATTCGCGCAGCATCAGCACCGCTTGCATAGGATTGTTCGGCGGTGGATTTTCGGCATACACCAATGCAAGGTTGACACGGTGTTCTGCCATTGTCGGGTTGAGCGAGGCCGCACTCTCAAAAGATTTGACTGCATGGTCGGCACAAAATTTCCGAATAACGGGGTCTTGTGATGCCACGAGGCCATTATAGAAAGTCGCTCCAGCCACCGACCATGATGAATCGGCGTTTTCGATTTCTGCCGCCAATTCGGCGTAGCCACCAGCCACCGGGATTTGCCCCAATTCGTACCATAGCCCCGAGAGTTGCTTGAAGGCTGCAGCTCGTTCCGAATCGGATGCGGCACTTTCGACTTTTCGTTCCAAAACATCTGTTTGTGCCGACTCTTGCACACCCAAGTGCGCTTTTGCGTCAGCCAACATTGTCTCAAAACTGATGCTTTCTGCTTGCAACGTCCGCGAGCGTTCCGTTGTTTTTTGTTTGTCTGTTTTGGTGTCGAAGCCAAAATAAAGACCTAAAAACAAGATAATCGCACCCAAAAGAGCCGAATACTGTGCTTTGTTCATAGAAGGGTTGAGTTGCTTGAATTGGTTGAATTAGCCTAACGGGTCAAAGGTGCTTCGAGCAAAAGTGACCGATCCAGCCAAACCACTCATTTAACCCTTAGTCTTTCGGCAGCGAGTGAACTTTCTTTTTCACCTGTTCGGTGAACACTTTTGCCGGCTTGAACGACGGGATGTAGTGTTCCGGGATTTCGATAGACTTGCCTTTTTTGATGTGGCGGCCTACTTTCTTCGCGCGTTTTTTAATCACGAAGCTGCCGAAACCGCGGATGTACACGTTTTCGCCCTTCGTCATTGTGGACTTGATTTCTTTGAAAAGTTCCTCGAGCGAAACGAGGACATCCACTTTTGCAACGCCGGTTTTCTCGGAAATAGCGTTCACAAGGTCAGCCTTTCTCATGTTTTATTTCGTTGATTTAGAATAGTTTATGAACGAAAAATGGGTGTTCCCAAAAACGAGGGGCAAAGTTCGCACAATTTTCCGCCCCCGCAAACTTTTGCCTTAAAAATTAAGGCCCGTAGCGCATTGACAATCAAAGAAAATAATTTTTGGGCCGAAAACAGCGTCCTTTTATTTGCCGGCCGAAAACTCGCTCTTATTCAGCACTTTACAAACGTTTGTGCCAAAAAAAATCAATCACCTCGGGTGCCGCATGGTTTTTCCTACTTTTGCCATCCGATTCCCGATTGCTATTTACAAATAGCAATTGATGCTTTGGGATTTATCGTTCATAATTCATAATTAGAAAAAATGCTGCTTTCGATGACCGGCTACGGCCGTGCGCACGGTAGTTTTGGAGAAAAGACAATCACCGTGGAAGTCCGTGCGCTCAATTCCAAAATGACGGATATCAAACTGCGACTGCCCGCCGATTTTAAGGAAAAAGAGGTGGAGCTCCGCAAAATTGTGAGCGACCATGCTGAACGCGGCAAGATTGATGTCGTGGTGGAAGTGCAAAATGCCGACGGCGCAGCCAGTGTCAGCCTAAACGAGGCGCTTTTTCGCGGTTACCACCGCGAGCTGACCCGCCTGACCAGCGAACTGGGTATCGGGCAGACCGATTTGTTGCAAGCTATCCTCCGTATACCCAACGTGGTGTCGGCGGCCTCCGGCGAGGTAGACGAGGATGAATGGGAGGCCGTGTGCGAAACCGTCAACCGCGCCTTAGACAGTTTTAGGCACTTCCGCGAACAAGAAGGCAAGGCTTTGGAGGCCGATCTCCGACTCCGCGTGGCGAATATTTTGTTGTTGCTGGCCGATGTGACACCTTTTGAAAAAGACCGTTTCGAGCGGATGCGCGAACGTCTCCGCAATAATATGGAAGAAGCCGTCGGCAAAGAGAGCCTTGACTCCAACCGCTTTGAACAAGAAATCCTCTATTATCTGGAAAAAATGGACGTCACGGAGGAAAAGGTGCGGCTTGAGCAGCATTGCAAGTATTTTCTGGAGCAGATGGGGAACCCCAAACAGTCCGCTGGCCGCTCGCTCGGGTTCATATCACAGGAAATGGGACGGGAGATAAACACCCTCGGTGCGAAAGCATACGACGCAGACATTCAGCGATTTATCGTGCAGATGAAGGATGAGTTGGAAAAAATAAAAGAGCAGCTGGCCAATGTGCTGTGATGCACGTAAAAAGGCAGGGCGCGGTGGAAATAACGCAGAGTGTGAGGTTTTAAATAAAAAACCGCCCTCTGACAACTTTTGACAGAGAAGCGGCCTCGTTTGAAAAAGAGAGAAATTCAACGCTTAATTTATTGGGACACAAACGGCTCTACATGGCCTTCGTGTCCGGTGGTTTTTTATGGGGGGCGACAGTTGGAAAAGTTGAAGAGCGAATTTGATGAGGTTTTTTTCAGACAATAACCTGTACGGCGGTATTTGGATACCGGTTGCTTGGATAGCAAGCAAATCGAGAAAATAATTGGGCGGTTGGTGAATGTGTTGTAGAAAATTGGCTTTGCCAAATTTTGAAAATGTTAAACCGAAACCAACTGAAAATAAGCGGTGTTAGGGTAGCGTCATTCATCCCGCACAACAAAATCTTCCGCAATGGCCTTCCGCCTTTCCCGGGCAATTTTTCTGACCTGTCTTTTGTGTTGCCTTGCCGCTCCCGGCGCAAGGGCGCAGAAATCATCCGACCTTCGGCAGGACAAAGTTTTCTTTACAACGAAACGGACAGAATTCGGCCAATGGCTCCGCCAAAACCAACTCGACAACATTTTCCGTGCAGACAGCGTGGCGGTTTCAGCAAAAAAAGTGACACTTTTCCTGCGCCCAGCCTACTCCGGCAAACAGGTGTGTGACTCCATCCAATGCGCTTGGACGAAACTCGAACAGGCCAACCGCAAAGTGAACGGCCAATTTTTCCACGAACGCCTTTTGCACAAATGGGCCTTTCTTGCCGAGGTGCACCCCGACCAAGCCGAGGTGGTGGTGCGCTGCCACGAACCAGCGCATTTTTTGGCCAAAATATACAGCCGAAAAGGGAAAGTCCCGGTGGAGCAGCGCAGCATCCGCTCCGGTGCAGTTGTGGACGTGCGCACGCCGAATTCACTGCAAGACGCAAACATCGGCGACAACAAACTGATGTTGCCCGGAAAAAAAGTAAAAACGGTGTGCACTACTGCCCGGCGCTATCTGACCGATTTTTACAAACCCAAAGGCACGCCCATTCTCTGGAAAGCTAAAGTGGACTCTTCTTATACGACTTACGATGAATTTGTGTTAGAAGTGACACATCTGAATTACGAAATTTGCCCCGACGGATATTTTGAGTACCATCGAATCTATGTAAAAGGTCTTCAAAAAGGAGAGGATGTGGAGCTTTCTTGGGAATTTCAGGGCAAATATGGCTCTGGCATCATTTTTCCTCCCCGTAAGAACGACTATAAAGACATGGATTTACGTTACAAGAGCAATCTGGAAGAATATCAGAAGAGGCTTTTTAAAAAATTAACGGATTACCTTCGCCAATGACAACCAGCAGCACTCGGACCATGGCATCGCCAATGGCAAATACTGAAACGACAACCAATCCCCCTCAAACCTCCTCCCACCTGTCACCGCGCTCGCGCATTGCCCGGCAGATATTGATATATCACTTTGCCCTCATTGCAGTCTCGTGTGTTTTTTACATATTGCGCGGGTTCGATTTAGAGGAATTTACCTCGCTCATGGGTATTTTGGCACCTGTAACGGCACTCTACGGTGGGGCAGTGTTCCGCTTTCTTGGGCGCAGCATTACTGAGCCGAGCCTGAACGCGCAAAACGGCCCCCCGGTCAACAGCTTGGTAAAATGGCTCGTCAACGGCCACTTTATCATCGTTTTGGGGCTGATTGCGCTAAAAGCGCTCGCGCCAAACATTCTCAATTTTCAGGACATGACCATGTTCCTCACCTTTGTGGAGTCGGCGCTCGGCGTTTACATGGGAAACATCATTTTGGCGTTGTTCGAAGCAAAAGGCGAAAACGGGAAAGGCTGAAGATTGCTCCCTACTTATATTGGTAGCGAAAAAACATGAGTCTCTCACGCATCGGTTGCGAGGGACTCATGTTTTATTTCGGCGACTATTTTTTGAAATGGGCTACACTCGCTCCAATGCTTTGCCAGCTTGTTCCAACAAATCTTCTGTTTTGGCAAAACAAAACCGCACCACCTTCTCACCTTTCCCATCAACTCCACCCCCGGCCCCTCCCCCCGAGGAGAGGGGAGAGTAAAATGAAGAAACTGGAATAGCCGCCACGCCAAACTCCGTGGTGAGCCGTTTGCAAAAATCCAAATCCGGCTCGTCGCTAATAGCCGAATAATCAAAGAGTTGGAAGTAAGTCCCTTTGCACGGGAGCGGGCGAAAGCGCGTGGCCGACATAGCTTGCAGAAAAAAATCGCGTTTTTGCTGGTAAAAATCCGGCAGGCCGAGGTACTCCGCCGGGTCAGCCATGAAGTCTGCAAAGGCTGCCTGCATCGGGTGGTTGGCGGAGAATACGTTGAACTGGTGCACCTTGCGGAATTCGCGCGTCAGTTCGGGAGGTGCCACGCAGTAGCCGGTTTTCCAACCCGTGTTGTGGTAGGTTTTTCCAAAAGAATAAATCGCCAGCGAGCGGGCGTACAGTTCGGGGTAGCGCAGCACCGAGGCGTGTTGTTCTTGGTCAAAAATCAGGTGCTCATACACCTCGTCGCTCATCAAAATAATATCCGTTCCGCGCAGCAAATCGCTGATAGCCAACATATCCGACGCACGGAGAATGGTGCCGGTCGGGTTTTGTGGCGTGTTGATGCAAAGTATCCGGGTACGCGGCGTGATGAGTTTCCCGACTGCCGCCCAATCCACCCGGTAATCCGGCGCAGAGAGCGCATGGACGACCGCCACGCCGCCCACCGTCTCCACCGAAGGGCGGTAAGAATCGTAGCAGGGTTCGAGCAGAATGACCTCGTCGCCGGGGCGCACGAATGCGGCAATGGCGCAAAAAATGGCTTGTGTGCCGCCAGCGGTCACGGTGATTTCGGTATCGGGATTGATCTTCGCCCGATACGTCAATTCGATTTTTTCGGCGATGCGCTCGCGCAACGCCAGCACGCCAGGCATGGGCGAATATTGGTTGTCGCCCCGCGCCATGTGTTCAGTGACAAGCTGTTGGAGCCGCGGCGAAGGGTTGAAATTGGGAAACCCCTGCGAGAGATTGATGGCTCCGACTTGATTGGCGAGGCCGGACATGACGGTGAAAATGGTGGTGCCGATGTTGGGCAGTTTGGACTGGATTTGCATGGTTGGGCGGGTTGCAGGTTTCTGGTTTTGGGGTTTCTGGTTGTCCGCGCCCAAAGGTAATTTGTCCATACAACTGCCCAGTGCGCTTATTGGTATTTCCGGTAAATTTCGTCAATCACTGCTGCCAATTTGCGGTCTTTGTCGGTCACGATATTGCCCGCGTCGTGCGTCGTGAGTTGAATTTCAACGGTATTCCACACGTTGCTCCAGGCCGGGTGGTGGTTTTGCTTTTCAGCGGCAAAGGCTACTTCGGTCATAAATGCGAATGCCTCGGTAAAGTCTCTGAACTTGAAAGCTGCCTGCAAACGATTTTTTTCTTCGTGCCACATGGGTGAGAAATGTGAGAGGGTGAGAAATGTGAGCGGGGTGAGAATAAAAGTCGGAGCAGGCAGAAAAGTTTAGCATTTGCTCAAAGTCTCACCGAAAAAAGTGTCACGCAAAGCCGCAAAGAACGCCAAGCGTAGGGTTGTACTTTGCGTTCCATGCGGCTTTGCGTGACATTTTCTATTGCTTCACCGGCGGCGCGGCTTTCAGGTGTTTGTCCAAAAAGGTCAAAACGCCGCTGTAGCCTTTCATCTCGTTTTCTTTTTTGACAAAACCATGCCCCTCGTCGGGGAAAACGACGTACTCCACCGGCACGTTGTTTTTCTTGACGGCGGCCACGATTTCGTCGGATTCCACCTGCAACACGCGCGGGTCGTTGGCACCTTGCAGCACCATGATGGGGTTTTTCACATTTTGCGCATGGAACAAGGGGGAGATTTTGTGCAGCCGCACCGAGTCTGCCGTGGTGGGGTCGCCGAGCTCGGCATAGAGAGCTTTACGAAACGATTCCCAATAGGGCGGGATGGATTTCAGGGTGCGCAGCCAGTTGGTGACGCCAAAAATATTGACTCCGACTTTGAATTCATCGGGCGCAAACGTCATGGCCGCCATCGTCATGTAGCCGCCGTAGGAGCCGCCAATGATGCCGATTTTTTCAGCGTCCACATAATCGAGGGTTTGCAGGTGTTTTTTGCCATAGATGCAGTCCTGCAAATCTTTCTCGCCGTGGTTGAGGTCATCCATTTTGTAAAATGACTTTCCGTAGCCGCTGCTGCCCCGGTTGTTGACCATGAGGACGGCGTACCCGTGATTCACAAGATATTGAATAAAAGCGGAATAGCCCACCCGCGACTGGCCACCGGGGCCGCCGTGCACCCACACGAGCGCGGGGACTTTGCTGTTCGCCGAGGCGTTCAGCGGTTTGTAATAAATGGCGGGGATTTCCAGCCCGTCGAACGATTTGTAGCGCACCACGGTAGCGGCGGCGAGGTCGTCGGGGTTGATTTCCGGGTTCAGGTTGTTGGTGAGGCGTTTAAGTTCTTTTGTCTCAAAATTATAGGTGTAGAGGTCGTTCGGCGATTTAGAAGTGCCGACCGAGAGGCGCATCATTTTTTCGCTGGGCGAGATGTTCACCGCCGCCACGTCGCCGTCGGGGATGGCCGGGAACGCCACGTCTTTGCCCGCTGCGTCGCGCACCACGAGTTTGTTTTTGCCGTCCTCGTTGATGCCAATGACCTGGTATTTGCCGTTTTCCGATTGGTAGGCGTACATCACGTCCCAGTTGGTTTCATAGGCTGTTTTGCGCTCGCCAGAGGCCAAATCGTACTGCACCAAATAGCCAAATTCTTTGCCCACATCGGTAGTGTAATAAAAAGTTTTTCCATCGGCGCTGAATCCTGAAGCGTCGTAGGAGCCGGGTTGAGCAGGGTCTGAAATTTCTTTCAACTGCTTGTTTTTCAGGTCATAAAGAAACAGCTGGTTTTCGCTGGTGGTGATGGGTTTGCCGAGTGCCAGCCAATCGCCGTGGCGCGATACGGCACTCACGCCGTAGCCGTCTTTGTTTTCAAAAACGAGCGAAGATTTCCACGCACCCACCTCCATGCGGTAGAGGTCGAAGAAACGTTCGTCGCGTTTGTTGGAGGTGTAGAAAAAGAACTTTTTGTCTTTGGCCCATTCGGAAAAACCGGCTTTTTCCTTTTCACCCGGTGTCAAATCCTGACTTGTGCCGTCGGCCTTCAGGAGGTAAATGTGGTCAATTTCGTTGCCGCCTTTGTCCGCCGCGTAGAGCACTTCTCCCGAGGCTGGCACATAGTCAATGGCAAAATAGGATTCGGTGGTGGAGTTGGTCAACGGCTTTTTGGAGCCATCGGCGATGTTGATTTCATAGAGATTGAAAATGCCCGATTCGTTGGTGTGGACGAGCAGTTTTTGTTCGTCGGGCGAGAACACGCCGGAGCCGGTGGATTTGGTTTTGTAAAATTGCTCAATGGTGTACTGCTTCACCTCGCGAGGCGGGGCGGCGGTTTTTTCTTGTCCGCAGGAAGAAAAAAAGAGGATGGCAAGGCCCGCCGTAGCCTTGGCGAAGGCGGGTAAAGAGAGATGTCGCATAATTGAAATTTGGTTTGAAAAAATGTGTGGCCGAAGGTAAATCGGGGGTTTCGGGATGTCGCGTTTTTTGGATAAATGACACATAAAGCGTGTTTTACGTTACAAATAAGGGTATGAAGCACCCTGCGGTTGTTTTTTGGGGAAGGAGACATTCCAATGTTTCAAAAACATGGAGTGTCTGGACGCTTGAATGAAAATGTCCAATAGTGTGAACGCAACCTTTGGCTACTTTCGCCTTAAAAATAACACTCAATCTGGACACATGAAAAATCAATCCATTCGCTATATCCGCCAACTGATGGAAACCGAGGATAAGCAAATAGCCAAACTTCATGAAATCGTAACAAAGGCGCTGGAGGAAGAGTCGCTGCTCACCCGCCGCCTCGGCGAAGACGACGAACAGAAGAAACTCACTTTTGGCGAGCGACTGGCCGACAAGGTGGCGACTTTTGGCGGAAGTTGGACTTTCATCATCATCTTTGGGACGGTGCTGTTGAGTTGGGTCTTGCTCAATTCGGTCGTGCTCACCACGAAACCATTCGACCCATATCCCTATATTTTGCTCAATCTGGTGTTGTCGTGCATTGCGGCCCTTCAAGCTCCCGTCATTATGATGAGCCAAAACAGGCAAGAGGCTAAAGACCGCGAACGCGCAGAAAATGACTATTTGGTCAACCTGAAATCAGAAATCGAAATCCGGCATCTGCACCAAAAGGTTGACCTCTCCATCGTGGACCAATACCAGCATTTATGCGAAATCCAGCAGCGGCAAATAGAGATGTTGGAACGGCTGGAAAAAGAAGTGCGGCAGTTGAAGGCGAAATCCAGCAAGTAACAGATTGTCCCAATCTAGTTCCCAAGTTGTGATTTATGTGCGCACGCAACATGATTGGAAAACGGATCAACCGGATTTTGCGAATTCAAACAGGTTTTTTGAAAAAACCAGCGGAAAATAAGTAGTACGGCGGATTTGCAAATCCGCCGTACTACTTAATCCGTTCAAATCCGCAAAATCCGGTTTATCCGTTTTCCAATCCTTCTGATCCGGGGGGGGGCACAACTTGGGTGAGTTAAAACAAAAATACACGCCGGAGACTTGCCGCCCGGCGTGTATTTTCTTGAAATCCTGACTGCTGTGCAAAAAAGGTATTTCATGCGAATCAAGGGTTGAGTTTGGGTTTTGAAAATCGAAGTTTTGCACACGAGACCTATGAGGTTTTCAAAAACCTCATAGGTCTAAAATATTGAAAACCAACGCCCTTTTATTTTCAACCCTTGATTCGCATATTTCAGCAAATTAGCGCACTAACTCGAACTCCGCCTCCTTCACATCTCTCGAGTTGCCGCCCACAAATACTTTGAATTTACCGGGGTCGGCCTTGAATTTCAATTCGTTGTTCCAATACGAAAGGTCTTTTTCCGTGAGTCGGAAAGTCACCGTCTGGCTCGCATAGGTGTCGAGTTTTATTTTTTCAAAACCTTTCAACTCCTTCACGGGGCGGGCGATATCGGCAGCGGGGTCGTGGATGTACAATTGCACGACCTCTTCGCCGGGTACCTTGCCGGTGTTGGTGACGGTGACGGAAACTTCCAATGTTTCGCCCGATTTGATTTTCGACTTGTTGAGTTTGAGGTCCGAATAGCCGAACGTGGTGTAACTCAGCCCGTGGCCGAACGGATAGGCCGGCGAGGGCGTCAAATCGAGATAGCCGCTCGTCCACATTTGGCCTTGCTGTTTTTGAGGCCGTCCCGTGCTGAGCGCGTTGTAATAAATCGGCACCTGACCGACCGAGCGCGGGAAAGTGACAGGCAATTTGCCCGAAGGATTCACCCGCCCGGTGAGCACATCCATGAGCGCGTTGCCGGTCTCAAAACCCGGCTGCCACGCCACGAGGATGGCGGGGATGTTGTCCGTCGCCCAAGAAAACGTGAGCGGGCGGCTGTTGAACACCACCATCGCGACCGGCTTGTTGCCCCGCGAGGAAATCCGCGCGATGACTTCTTGGCTGCTTTTCAAATTGATGTCGCTCACCGAGCGGCTTTCGCCGCAGTCAAAGCCGCGCTCGCCCACACAAACAATAGCAAAATCGGCCTCTGCGGTAGCTTTCAGCGCGGCGGAGAAGTCTTTTTCGGTACAGTCGGCATTCAGGCAAATTTCCGTGATAGTTACCTCGAAGCCCATCGCCTCGAGCGCGGGTTTCAGCGCCATCGCCGGGGTGATGACTTTGGTGGAGTCGTAGTCGCGCATCCCGATGCCGAGCGTCCAGAAACTCATGTAGTCTTTGTTGCCCCGGCTGTCGGCGTAAGGCCCGACGAGGGCGATTTTTTTGAACGGGCCCTCGGGGCTGATGGGCAGGAGGCCGCCTTCGTTTTTCAGCAGTACCATACTTTTGGCGGCAGCCAGACGCGCGGCCTCGCGGTATTCGGGTTTTTCCAGCGTGGCGTCGCGGCGATTTTGGTCAAGATAAAGGAACGGGTTGTCGAAGAGGCCGAGCGAGAATTTCAGGCGCAACACCCGGCGCACGGCTTCGTCAATTTGTGCTTGCGTGACGCGACCCGATTCGAGGGCTTTTTTCAAACCTTTTTGAAAAGTGCCGCCTGCCATATCCATATCGCTGCCCGCCGAGAGGCATTTGGCCGAAGCGTCCGCCTCATCGGAAGCTGCGCCGTGGATGATGGTCTCGCCAAACGAATTCCAGTCGCTCACCACCATGCCTTTCCAGCCCCATTCGCCGCGCAGGATGTCGGTGATGAGGTGTTTGTCCATGCTGGCCGGCACGCCGTTGAGGGTGTTGAAAGCATTCATAAAAGTGGCGCAACCGGCATCGGCGGCGGCTTTGAACGGCGGCAACACGAACTCGCGGAGGCGTTGTTCGCTCATGTCCACGGTGTTGTAGTCGCGCCCGCCTTCGGCAAAACCGTACCCGGCGAAATGTTTGGCGCAGGCGGCGAGGGTGTTGTTTTTGCCCAAATCATTGCCCTGAAATCCGCGCACCCGCGCTTCTGCCACGCGGCTGCCGAGGTAGGGGTCTTCGCCCGCGCCTTCCATCACGCGCCCCCAACGCGGGTCGCGCGACACGTCGAGCATCGGCGCAAAAGCCCAGTTTTGGCCGTCGGCACTGGCTTCTTCGGCGGCGATGCGCTCGATATTTTCAATCAGAGCCATGTCCCAAGTCGCGGCCTGTGCGAGCGGAATCGGGAAAATGGTTTTGTAGCCGTGGATGACGTCGAAGCCAAAAATGAGCGGGATGCCGAGGCGGCTGCCGACAGCGGTGCGCTGCATCGTGATTTTGTTTTCAAAATTCGTGTGGCTGAGCACACTGCCGACTTTGCCCGCCTTGATTTGGGTGAGCATATCGTCTTTGGCCACGTCGGTGCCAGTGCTGATGTCGCCGGGGATTTGGTGGAGTTGCCCGATTTTTTCATCGAGCGTCATTTTCGCGAGCAGTTCATTGACGCGGCGGTCAATGTCTTGGACGGATGTTTTTTG
>CAYZVM010000167.1:0-13401 GCA_964481485.1 uncultured Saprospiraceae bacterium
GCGCTCAATGCCCGCACGAATTGAAGATACCTCCATGGGGTTGACAAAACAAGCGGCCTCGCTGCCAGCCACCCAAGGCATCGGCTGCAAGTTGCTGGTGACGACCGGCCTGCCAATAGCCTGTGCCTCCACAATCGGCATCCCAAAACCCTCGTAGGTGGAAGTAAAAACCAGCATATCGGCTCGGCGGTAACGCTCCACCAATTCTTCTAACTGCAGATTGGCGGCGTTTGCGAAATTGATTTTGTACGCTGTGAGCAGCGCAATTTGCGTTTGGCTCAACTCCCCGATTATTTCAAAGACGCAATTTATTCCGGCCAATGCCTCGGCCACCCGTTCGAGGTTTTTGTTGGAGTTCGTGCCGACTTGCAGAATGCGTGGGCATTCAGCATTGAAAGTTTTGGGCGAATGGCGAAACGCGCCGTTTACAAAATTGGGAATTACCTTGATTTTGTCGGGGTGGCAGCCCGTGAACGCCACGATTTCGTCTTTTGATTTTTGGGAAATGGTCGTCACCGCATCAGCGATACGAATCGGCAATTTGTACCAAAACCACAAGTATGCATAGAATTTCGGGTGCCAGCGCGGGGTGCGGTCGAGTATCACACAGTCGTGTATGGTCAGCACGGTGCGCCTTCTTCGGAGACCTAACGCGACATAATGCACATCGCCAGTGATATGGTGGATGCCGCTTCCAGCTGCTTTTTTGGCCGCTGCGATATTTGCCGCTATCGTTGAAGGGCTGGCGCCGGCATCGCTCAATTCGTATTTACGCACATTCAGGTTTTTTCCGATTTCGGCAGCGAGCGCCTCAAAAATCTGATTGATGCTATACGCGCCGGGGAGCATTTTTCTGAAAAAATATACGATTTCGTTCACGAATAAAACGATATTTAAGATGGCCTACTCATGCCATTGCTTTTTGACTATGCCGTTTCTGATTGCTGACAAGTTGAAACAACATTGCAATAGGCCAAACGATAATGAATAAAATAATCAACTCTCTTAACTGGGAAAGCACTGTAATGTAATGGTATTCTAAATTTAAATGATTGTAGATAGCATAAGTCATAACCGACAAACCCAAAAATGGATGTATCCTCTGAAAGCCAAAAGCAAACCACTCAAATATCACTAGTACTATTGCTTGAAAAATTCCTACCAAAAAAGCCCCCCAATAACCAAACTCTAAATAGCCATAAACAGGCAGATTGTCTGTCATATCAAGCCCTTTTCGACCATAAAATAAAAAAATAATTGATTCTGGTGAGCGCGCTTTGCCAAATTGGATCTTGGCTGGATATAGTGCGCGTGGTACAACCTGTGTGGCTTGAAAAGCAAAAAGGAGTCCATTCATATAGTTTTTTTCAGGCCCTGGGTAGCGCATATACTCGATGTTGCGAGCAATTTGATTGGTTCGATATGCCTCATTTTCATCCAAACCTTTTCCCAATTGTTCACCCTTAGCAGATTGACTGATTTCGTACGTCTCAACTATATCTGTATTGCCAGATTTATTTTTAGGGTCTTGTATTGTTAATTGCCTAAATACAAATAAGAAAGGGAAAAATACAACTAATATAAAAGTGGCAGTACTCGCTACGGCCACTATTTCACGGACGGATATTCTCCACTTGTCAATCATCAATTTAACTATAATCAACAGCAGGATAACCAAAAGGTATTTGCGGCGGGAGTACAAATCAAGGAAGTTGTTGCTTAATAGTAGCAATAACCCCAACAAAAGATACTTTTTGCCCCGGATTAAATGTAAGGCACCATAGCCGACCAACCCACATGCAAATATGACTGACAAACTTTTAGCAACCACCAAAGGATAGGGGACAGACAGATTGCGCTCAAGTGTGCCAGACGCATAACTGGTGTACCCAAAATAGATATTATATCCCAATAAAAAGCCCATGATGATGGCGAAATATAATGTAGCCTTTTTGATGGGGATATCTCGATACTGCTTTTCCAACAATTGCGGTATCGTCCAGCCGCGCCGAAACTTCTTGGGCATCATGTCATAAAAGAATAGCACCAATAATACTCCACCTGCGAATGCATATAGATTCCAATATGCGCTCAATATCTCCTCTTCTATAAAGGGCCAGTTGCCATTGGCCCACCCAATGAGAAAGCCATACAGCGGCATAATCCCAAATTGCAGTACGAATGCTAGCAAATAAATTCTTATCAAATTGACTTTTCGGGGCTTGAGTAACTTGAACAAACAAATGACCCCGACAAAAAACATCGGCAGCGATAGTACAAACGGGTGCCAAAGACTCGCTTGGTTCATCCAGTTTGGTTGTTTAAAGCTAGCTCTAACAATCTTTCCATCCGGCTATGATGGTCGTATCCCGACTCCAAGCATCTGCGCCGACCGGCTGCAGCAATCCGCGTTACTTCGTCGGGGTGGGCGAGGTAGTAGCGCACCTTTTCGAGCAGTTCTTCAGCGGTATCGAAAAAAACGGCCTCCTCATTTTCTCGAAAAAACTCCTCATGTTTCCGGCTGCGTTCGGCTAGCATAAATACACCGCAGGCAGGAATCTCGAAGGTGCGGCTGTCTTGCTCGTCGCGGTTTTCGTGTCGTAAAAAATGAAGCGCGATACCCATGCCGTTGATGATTTTCACATACTCCTCTCCGAATCTGGATGCTCCCCGATAGTGCGGACGAACAACATCCCAATATTCGCGCTGTGACCAACCGTCACCATATACAGCCACTGGGATGTTATTTTGAATTAAATAGGCAATCATGCGGGCGCGTTCCGTCGCATAGGAGCCGACAAAACCCACTGGCACACTGTACTTAATTTGCTCATTGTCAGTCAGCGTCAACGGGCGATGCAGATTTTTGGAAAAAGAGCGGTCGTACACATGGATATTGCTCCCGCCCAATAATTTGTATTCCTCTATGTTAGGTGTCCGCGCCACAAAGTGTACGTCGTAGCAGGGAATCGCTTTCAGAAATACTTTCCATCCTTTTTGAAAATAACCAAAAGGGTCGTCGGGGTTGAGATGAACGAGCCGACAATCGGGTTGTCGCTGCTTTATCCAACGGAGCGTATTCGCTCGCACCACAGTCCCTTTGTCCACCCAAAGCAGATCGAACGGACGAGATTTTATTTGTTCTTTTATTGCCCGGTTTACTCCCAATATGTCCGGGGAAAAACCGACAATTTGAGCCAGTTTGATTATTACTCGTTGCAAAAAACTCAATCCCTCACTTGTGTTGATACCCTCCACAATGTGCCCCAAATCTTTCATTGCCTTCATCCGTTCGTAACAGGTTTGCCCGGGGTTGATGGCTCCGACATAGAGTATTTTCTTGGGTTCAGTCACGGACGGCTTTGGCAATCAGATTTTGGGTGAAAATACCGCGACTGCTGCCCGTCTCCACCATCTTGTAGAAACGTGTTTTCAGCACAATCAACTGCCAGAGCAGCCACCGAATGGAAGAAACAAACCCTTTGGGTACAGGGCCGGTAGGGTGACATTCCACTCGCTCAAATCCCGTGTTACGGCAAATTTGTTGGAGCGACGATTGGGTAAAAGCCATTTCATGTGTGAAATCGCCATAGAAAATACTCGTGTAAAATATGCCCTCGCCATTGGGCGACTGTATAATAAAGCTCCCTCCGGGGTGCAGGGCTGCACGAACAGCAACCAAAATTTCAAAGATTTCTTGTCGCGTGAAATGCTCCAGCACATCACGGGCGATGATGCAATCGTAGGTTTCTTTTTTATCTGATAGGAATGTGTGCAATTCGGCACATTGGATATGTTCGATGCCCAGTGCTGTCCCAACATCAATCTGTTCTTTTGAGATATCAATACCCTCGGCGTGTATGTACCCGGTTTGATTAAGGTACCAAATAAAACTACCCGTTCCACAACCGATGTCGAGTATGGGTGCATTTTTATTGACGGGCAATAATTTCCTAAAGTAAAAATTCCAGACTGGAAATTGTTGTCGAATGCGCTTGAGCGATTCTTGGCCATACAACGGTTGCGTGTGGCTTTTTACATAGTTTTTGTAAATAGTATCCTTAAATTCTTGCATTCGTAGAATGTTCAGAAATCTGATATGTAATCAGCCACTTGAGGTAATTGGTGCGGCATCAATCAACCACCGTCCAGTGAGCGAGCAGGATGTCTTGATTGTCCCAAAAATGCAGCGGCGGCGAAATCACCACACTATCGGGTCGGGCATTCAGCCACGCCGGCCACCAGCCGAAAGTGCTGTTGGAGAGAATAAAATGGCGGCAAAGAGACATCAGGTGGAAATCTTCGTGCGCCTGTTGGTCGCCTTTGTTGTGCGCCACCAACACAATATCGTATGGCAGGGAATCCAATTTTTGGGCGGCATCGGGATTGTCGGAAAAGCAGAAAAAACGCGGATTTTCTATCTGTTTGGCCACAAACTCCATACAACGGACATAATGCTGCCAATCCAATTGTTTGCCCGTGGCTATCTCTTTCCCGTTGACGATGTTGCGCGACAGCCGCAGGTGGACGCACACGCTGTTGGAGGATTGGATTTGCTCCGCCACGCGCAGCGTCTCCGGCGAAAGTGGGCTTTGCACAGCCAGTTCCCGCGTCAGCGTACCTCGTATGTCCTCAAAATAACGCGGTGACTGCCAATAACCTTCGAGCCAAGTGTAGGCAGATGGTTGGAACGACATCAGTTCTGACATAAAGCACCTTTTCTGTTCGGCATTTTCAGTCAAATAAAAACGGTGCTGAATGGGCAAATACTCGTTGGTTTTCCGAAAAAAATAGCGTAACCCTCGCCCTCCCGGGAAATCGAACCGCTCTGCTGCGCTTGCTTCTTTGTGTTGAATATCAAAGCAATGGAGCGCAAATTGCCGCTGGTACATATCGTGCCGAAATCCCGTCTGTGTATCCAGCACCAACTCTGCCCCGGTGCGCAGCGCCAACGCTTTCGCGGTGGCATAGATGAAAAGTTGGTTGCCGAGGCCGCCAACGATGCGGGGGATGAGTTTAGGCACTGTGCAGGCTGGCAGGTTTCACAAATTCAAACAGGCCGCAGCCGTAGTGGCAGGCGGCAGCAATACCCATGTCGGCATGAGGGATAATAGTTTCTCCTTTATCGTCAATCAAAGAAAACTCTCTCAATTCAAGGTCACTGAACATTTTCAAAACAGTATTGGGGTGAAACACTCTATGGGCATCAAAACAAACACGTTCCCGCCCTACGGGTGTTCCGATGTAAAGTGAGCCACCCGGCTTCAATATCCGTGTCAGTTCAGTCGCTGCATTTTCGTGCCCCGCCGGGTCGAGTGGGTCGCCATACCGCCCAAGCCCAATATGTTCTATCACGTGCAAACAGCTAAGGCTGTCAATCGAGTTGTCCGGAAAAGGCAGTTGCAGAATAGAGCCTTGTATAAAATGCAAATTTCCGACACGGCTTTCCAATTTGCGCAAATCAATATAATCAACTTGGCAAAAAGGCAATAGATGCGCGACAAAGCCATCTATTCGCGAACCTACGTCTGTATGCTTCGATATATTTTTTTCATGGATTTTTGCAGCTGCCCAGATGTCTTGAAAAAAGTAATGGCCTTTTGCAATTCCTGCTTGTTTATATTTGTCGGCTGTAGTCACGTAGAAATCAGAGAATCTTAATGAGAATTTTTGGCTGCCGGGCATAGAACGATAGCGCAGAAAGTTTCTCAAAAAAACTGGCAGTGCACGGTACTGCCTGATTTTGCCCAAAGGGTCAAAAAACAAGTAGCTGAAACTGTTGTAGGCTTTCAGAAAAAAACTTTTCATCATTATGTAGCCAAGCTGGGCGTGGTGTGTACATAAATATCGCCAAAGCCGGTTTCTACAAATTCGGCTGAAGAAATCAGTTCAATCATGTCAGCACAAGAGAGCCAAGTCGGATTCGCAAAAGACATACTTTCACCCACAGAGTAATTGCATTCAATATTTTGACCGGGTGCAAGTGATTGTATATGCTGAATACAGTTAATCATCTTTTCTACTTGTTCTGGCACAGCGTATTCAAATGATATATAGTTGACTGCTGACGACAATCCTTTCAATACTTCCAGCTCATAACCTTCCACATCTATTTTAATGAATTTTGGCGTGCCATATTGGCGTATCAACCTATCTAAGGTTGTCATCTCGACTATTGTTTTTTCATTCCATTGGAATTGCCTAAACCGTCCACTATCTTGCACCGACTGAATCCAATCTTTGGAAAAGGTAGATAGTGTGCTGACATTCGATTTGTAAAACTCCACCATTCCCTCCTTTTCGCCCAATCCTTTATTGATGATTTCGATGGAGGTGCTATATTTTTTTTTCAAAAACTTACAACATTCATGCTGCGGCTCTATGGCCACTACCCGGCAGCCGATGTCTAACAATGCCGCAATTCGATTGCCATAGTTGGCGCCCACGTCAAAACACAAATCATCTTTTCCGACAAATTGAGAATAAAAATCTGCGCGTATTTTCTTGGCCGCCGTATTTTTCTGTGCGTTCCATTTGTCTCGCAAATAGTAAACATTGCTCTCGCCAATTATCTTTTTTACTATTTTTTTCAACATTTTTGTTTTGAAAGTAGATGGGTTAGAAGTCTTCAATAGTTTGATTGGCGGTAAATGGGATGCCGCGTTTGCCTTTCCATCGCCAAACAATGACTAATAAAGCAACATAAGCTGTTTGTGTGGCAATAAGTGCCATAATTAATCCTTCCAGCCCAAAAAGTTTGACAAGTAGAATATTGAGTGTTATTCCAATAACGGCTGTGCTTATTTTGGGATAGACCAATAGCGTTGTTTGCATAGAGAGTGCGAAGCGGTTCGAATAGTTTTGTCCAAAGACAAATAGCCCACCAGCTATCGCCATAAACGGAAGCAAATCAGCGACAGCCACATATTGCTCTGCACTCAAAAACCGTATGATGACAGATCCAAAACGCCAGAATAGCAAGAAGATGACCCCGCAAAATAGAATATTGAATCCGAGAAACCAATTGTTCAATTGATTGGCACCAGCGAATTGTTTGTCATTTTGCAACTTTCCTGCACGGTTTAGCAAAATGGGGAATAAAAAATAACTGAAAGAACCAAACAGCAAAACAAGAGATTGAAATCCAATTTGGCTCAGCACTGTGTATTGTGCAACAGCCTCGGTAGAAAGCAGCACTTCCAATGCCCAGCGGTCAGAAGTGGTTTGAAACCAAGTCATGGCACCAAAAAGAAAAAAAGGCCAAGAGTATCGCAAGATGTCGCGCGAATAGTTGACTGAAGTTTTTTTATCTTGCTTTGTTCGTTCTGTCTTTATTTCAGGAAATGTTGTTCGATAGTAATACTGATTGACGAATAAAAAAATGAACGATGCAATGCCGTAACCCAGTAATGCTATCAATGGATCTCCGGTAATCAGCAGCAACAGCCCAATAGCCAATACCTGTTGCAGCACCCGGCTGCCAGTTTCCAAACCAAGCGAAAGCAATCGTTTGCGCGCCATATTTTGCAGGCCATAGCGATAGGCATTGATTCCATTTAACATGTTGAGAATGGCAATAAGGAGACAGGCTATGCCCCATTGTTTATTGCCAACATACCAAAAGGCAACTCCGGCGATGAGGCCAACCGCCAAAGTTGCGGCGGCTCCGTATTGGTATATTCTGGTGTATTGCCGATCAAAAATGCTGATTTCATTGTTTTCCCTTGCAATGGGAAGATACCGCATGATGCCTTGCCCTAAAGGGCCAAAAAAAAACAAGGATGGCAATGTGGCGATTGAGTTGTAGAGGGACAATTGCCCGAAGTCTTTTTCGCTCAAAAAAGTGGTGAGAAACTTCGTGGTGCCGACGACTAAAAGAATAGATACGAAACGGCCGCCAACGGTAAAAATAGCTTCAAAAAGGCTTTTTTGGGATATTCTTGGAAATGTTAACACAGCGATTGTTCAAGTTATTTCGGGCGGAGCGGCAGGCCCTACCGCCAATTGGTCGCGCACCATCTTCCGTGCAATCACAAAAATGCTCCCCAACACCAGCCCCAGCCCCAGTCCCAGTCCCACTGCTTTTTTCTTGCCGTAAGGAACGCTCGCGAGCGGCGGTATCGGCAGGTCAATGGCTTGGATGTAGGGTACTTTGTTGCGCAAGGCGAAATCGGCCAGTTCCAAGTTTTTCACTGATTCGCCGTACATCAGGCTCAACATGGCTTTGTCGCGCGCGAGCCGTTCGGTGGGAACTTGGTCGGTAGGGCGGAGCAGCAGGTTGTTTTGCTCTTTGAACTGCGCGGCGCGGTATTCCGTGCCAGCCAACAGCCGCCGCAGCGAGTCTGATTTGGCGCGGATGATTTCGTAGGTTTCCTGTTGTTTTTCGGTGGAGGCGTTGATATAAAAATCGCTGAGTTGGTCGAATATGGTGCGGAGCAGCGCAATCGTCAGAGCCTCCGAGCGGGTGGAAAGCGAGAGGGTCATCACGCCAGAATCGGCATTGTCGCGGGCGGTGAACAACGGGCGGTATTCCTCGCTGCCGATGAGCATCCCGTACAGGGATTTTAACGCGGAATATTCCAGCCGGGTAAATTGCTCGATGCTGTCGTGGGTGAATAAAAACCCTTTCAGGCTTGCTTGGCCGGGGTTTTTGGGCTTTTTGTTCCAGTCTTCCTCATGCAGATTTTGCAGCCGGATAAAATGGTTCGCGAGGTAGTCCGTCTGTCCGTTGATGTCCACTTTTTGGAACAGCGCCTGCCGTATGATGCGCATGGAGCGGGCGAGTTCTAGTATTTTGTCGTTGTTGCTGTTGCCGCCGCCCAATCCAAACCCGCCCAACAGGTTGCCCAACAGCCCGCCCCGACTACCTGTGTCGTCGTCCACCATAAAAGTCAGTTTGGTGCCGTAACTGGGCTTGTTGGTGTACCACATATAACCTTGCCACACCAAAAACGGCAGACATATCAGTGCCAAAATTCGCCACGAGCGACGGAGTTCGGCCCAATATTCCCGGACTTTGGCGACGATGTCGGTCAGTGTGAGTTCCTCCTCCAATGGTTCGGGCGACTGTATTTGTGGCAAATTTTCTTTCATGGCCGTTGTCTATTGGTTCAACGCTCTTACTGCCAACAATATAGTGGCCATAGTGCCGGCGGTTGCCAATATTTGAGTCAACGCTTTGTCCCAATCAATGGACTTTTTCTCTTTGGGCGTTGCCGCCGCTTTTTCCGGTTTTGCGCCCACACTGATGACAGAGCCACGTGTTACTTTCGGGTAGGATTTGAATAATAAGAAATTCCGGGTATGGTTGATTTGGCCGTTGGGTTGCTCTACCGTGACGTGGGTTCGTTTGGCCGTTTTCCCAAACCCTGCGGCGTATTTATGCACATACCAGCCAGCGCGTTTGCGCGGGGCGTAGGCCACATTGATAAGGCCATTGGCAATCAGCGGGGCGTTGACAACTTCGGCTGCACGGGTGTTGGCAGTCCGCACGGTGACCAGGTCTTCGCGTTTGGGCACCCGGATGATATCGCCTGCTTTGAGGATATGGTTGTGGGACGAGCGTTCATCGCGCAATGCATCGCCCAGATCGGTCACCACAAACCCCTTTTGGCCTTCGGAGCGATAGAGCGACGCGCCTTCGGCGAAGGCTTCTGGGCTCAACCCGCCCGCGCGCGTGATGACGCTTACCATAGTCTCGTTGTATTTTATCAGGGCATAACGCCCGGGGTAGCGTACTTCACCCTGCACCTCCACAAATCGCTGAAACTCAAACTCTGGCACAGAGCGCACCACGATTTCGTCGTAAGGCAAAATGGTGTAACCGCCCGGTGTGACGAGATTGTTGTCCACCTCAGCCCTGGCCACGACGGCGCGCGTCGGCTCGTTTTCACGGATAAGAATCCGGTAGATATCTATTCGGTTGCCGGCAGCTTCGAGTTTCAGTCCTCCCGCCAGCAACAGCGCCTCTCGCAACGTCATGTTTTGGCCATAGATAAATACGCCCGGTTTGCGCACCGCACCGCTCACTTGTATAGTGGCGGTATCGGCAAATGTCGAGCGGGACATGACTTCCAGCCGGTCAAAAGGCTCCAACACCATGTTGGCGGGCGAATTGGGATTGTCAAAAGCCGCCGCCAAATCTACCTCTATGTATTCTAACTCTTTGACGTTGGTCGGGCTGTTTCGTGTTATCAAGCCTATGCCGTTCGCATCGGGTCGCAAGCCTCCTGCAAGCAGGACGGCGCGTTGCAGCGTGAGAGACGAGTCCTGCGTGTAGGGATAATTCTGCACCGATTCGCGCACCGCGCCTGTGATGCTGATGGTGCTAACATCGGTATAACGCCCTAAGGCATAGACGGTAAGCAGGTCTTTTGGCTGCAACAACAGGTCCGTTTCGGTGCCTGGTGCTGCCAAAATGTCATTGACATTTAGTTGAATCAAACGGGTCGTGTTGTCGGTGTTGGTGCGCAGCAAAAAGGCAGCATCAGTGCGGGCTTCGGGGCGCAACACGCCGCGTTTGAGCAGGTCGCTCAATCGTTTTGTTTCGTCGAGCGAGTATTGGCCCGGCAATTCGACCGCACCTTCGATGCGGGCTGTGTTTTCGATAGGAGAGGGGATAGTGCGGATGAAAACCTCATCGCCATTCAGCAATATAAAATCCTGCTTATTGTCCAAGATGTCTTTTAAATTCACATCCATCAGCACCTTTTTGTCGCCCGAAAAACGCTGTACCTGCACCACTTCGCGGTAAGCATTGGCAGCCAACCCGCCCGAAAATTCGAGCAGCTTTGTCAAGTTTTCATTACCTGTCAATTCATACCGAAAAGGCCGCCGAACCGCCCCCCGGATGCGTACCACCCGCTCGGCTACTGGGACGTGGATAATGTCGTTGTCCTCCAGAAAAAAGTCATATTGCACGGCGGGATTGTTCATAAACGCATAAATGTCGAGTTGCTTCACTTCCTTTCCGCGCATGACTTTGATATTGCGCACCGTGCCCAAATCGCTCGGGCCGCCGGCGGCCATCAGTGCGTTGAACGCCGTATTTATCGCTGACAATGAGAAACTTCCATAATTGACCGTTTCCCCAAAAATATTGACGGTGATGCTGCGGGCGGTGCTGAGGCTCACGGCAAATTGCTCTGGCGCAAAGCGGTAAAAATTGGAGAACCGGCTGCGCAACAACTCTTTGGCTTGTCCCAGCCGGATACCTTTCAGGAAAATTTTAGGCATCTGCGATGGCTGTATGTACCCCTCTTTGTTGATTTCAAACTGGCTGTCAAACTGCGAGGCACCGAATATGCTGATAGTGATGACATCACCCGTGCTCAGCACATAACTGTCGGGGGGCTTCACCTCGTTGGTGGTGCGGAACACAGATAGCGACTTGTCGCGAAAAAGGTGCTGCCCGTACACCGCAGCGGGCGGCAGGCTGTCGTTTGCTGTCGCTAATTCTTCGGTGATAGCCTCCTCGATGCTCGCCCCCTGTTTGACTTTTTGTTGGATTTGTTCGGCGCGTTCGCGGGCAATTCTGGCAGCGGCATCTTCGGCAGGCTGGGCGGCCAGGGATGCTTGCTGCTGCGCTTTTTCTGCTTCCAACTCCTTGATTACCTGTTCGATAGTTCCTTGCAACTGTGGCAATTGTTCGGGCGTCACCTTGTCCATATCAATGCCGCGCTGAAGCAAACGGGTGCGGACTTCTGCTTCGTCCAATCCCCGGCGCTGTATTTCTTGCCGGGCTTGTTCTTGCACCACAGCAGCGGGCGCGGTCGGGTTTTGGGCAGAAAGGCTCAGGGTCAAAAACGAAAGAAAGTAGAGAGCGAACATGGGGGATTTGGAAACTTTCGATAGACCAAATCTTTTGAGGGCTAATAAAGCGATACTGTGCAATCGGCAATGTTTCATGGTTGGGAGGATTAGAATTTAACTTAGGGGTGGTTTAGAGGGGTTTAGATGGTTTAAAATGGTTTATAAAAATGCTCTGAAGACCAACAATTGGGGGTTCAAAACTAAACCATCTAAACCATTATAAACTATCTAAACCCTTGTAAACCATCGGATACTACTTGGCAAAAAATGCTTTCACCGCCCCCACAATTTTCTCTAAAACTGGCTCTGTCAATTCGGTATGAATCGGCAATGAAAACACTGACGCGCAAAGATGCTCTGTCACGGGCAATTTGCCACCATTCCAATATACGCGGAAAGCCTCTTGATCATACAACGGCACGGGGTAATAAACCATGGACGATACACCCTGTTCTCCCAAATAAGCCCTCAGTTCTTCACGGGTCGAGCGCGGGTCGGGGGTGTTGATTTGCAAAGTATACTGGTGAAAAACGTGGGTCGAATTGGGGTGGCGCACCGGCGTTTTCATTTGCGGCACATCCGCAAATGCGCGGTCGTAGTAGTCTGCGGCACTGCGGCGGGCATCACAGTATTCGTCCAAATGCTTGAGTTTCACATCCAAAATCGCAGCCTGAATGGCATCGAGACGGGAATTCACCCCGATTTTGTCATGGTAATATTGCTTCGACTGGCCGTGGTTGGCTATGATGCGAGCTGCTGCAGCGAGTGCGTCGTCGTTGGTCATCAAAGCACCGCCGTCGCCGTAGCAGCCGAGATTTTTGGAAGGGAAAAACGAGGTACAACCAAAATGGCCAAATGTGCCGGTTGCCCCTCCTTTGCCTCCTTGAGAACTGGGGAAATATTGCCCACCGATTGCCTGCGCATTGTCCTCAATAACAAACAGGTTGTGCTTTTTTGCCAGCGCCATTATCGGCTCCATGTCGGCACTTTGACCAAACAAATGTACCGGCACAATGGCTTTTGTGCGTGGGGTGATGGCTGCTTCGATATGGTCGGCGCGAATGTTGAAAGTGTCTGGGTCAACGTCGGTCATCACGGGCGTAAGCCCCAGCAAACCAATTACTTCCGCTGTGGCGACGTAGGTGAACGCGGGTACGATGACTTCATCGCCGGGTTTGAGGCCGAGCGCCATCATGGCGATTTGGAGGGCATCAGTCCCGTTGGCGCAGGGGACGACGTGTTTCACGCCGAGGTATTTTTCGAGATTTTCGCGGAAAGAGACAACTTTCGGCCCGCCAATGAAGACGGTGGATTCTATCACACCCAGCACCTCGCGGTCAATTTCTTCTTTGATGCGGTGGTATTGGGTTTTGAGGTCAACCATTTGTATCATAATGTGAGAATTTAAGGAATTGGATAATGGAGGAATGGGATAATGGGATAATGGGATAATGAAATAATGGGGCAATTATCTCCATTATTTCATTATCCCATTAAAAAAGGCTTCGCCTTTCATAAGTTGCGGGGGGACTTATGGCACTTGATTGGCAATTATTTGATTTGCAAAACATTCTATTGCGAATTATGAAT